>DUDU01000001.1 GCA_005110395.1 Candidatus Melainabacteria bacterium
CAAGCTCAATTTAACTATTCTGAATCAAAGCAACAAATCTTTTTTTATCAGCCAATTCAAATTCTTCTTCCATTTTTATCTCTAAATCAAAAGCCATTAAAGTTTGCTGATATTGATTATCTTCAACCAAGCAGGTGCTAGTCTGGCTCAGAAAGCCACCTGATGAATTGAGAAACAAGTTAGCAATTTTAAGAGTTTCTATTGGTTTTGCAAAAGCTCTTGCCGTGACCAAATCAAAATTATTCTGAAACTTATTTGCTTTCAATTTATTAGTCTTTGTTTGTTTTGATCTTGGTAGATTCAACCCCAATAGCGATTCTGATCTTTCAGCTTCCACTTTAATTTCTTTTTCTAAAGACAAAGATGAAATGACTTTCTTCAAATAATCCGCTCTTTTCAATCTCGACTCGCACAAAGTCGTATGAATTTCAAAATCACTCATCAAAAAAACATGTAGCAAGATTCCTGGGACTCCACAGCCTGAACCTAAATCCAAATACTTAATTTGTTTGCTAAGTTCCATTTGTCTAATGAGGTTTATCAGCATTGCTGTATCAATCAAATGGAAAGTTAGAAAATCAGGTAATGAATCAAGCTTAGTCAAATTCATTAGTTGATTGGCTTCTCTAAGCAATAGATAAAAACTTTCAATTTTGTTTTTTTGAATATCGCTTAGATTAAGCTGAAATCTTTGAGATAAAATCTCCCAAGCTTCGCTCCAAGCGCTAACTGTTGAGATTTGATTTAATGGGTTTAAGCTAGACAATGTATTTTGTGAATCCAATTATTATTTAGGAGATTATTTATTTGCAAAATGGGCAGGTAATAAACTTGGTACTAATTTTGCTTTATTGATTTTGATTTGCTCTTTGATTTATAACCAGTGATTTATAACAAGCGGTTTAAATTAAGACTTCAAACAAGACTCTTTGCAAAAAGACAATTAGTAAGAAGAAAGTTTAAAATCATTAAAGTTTAAGGTTTTGAGAAATTGAAAGTATTTTGTAAAACCAAATAAGAATTGAGTTTGGCGAATGAGTATTATAGTTCAAAAGTTTGGTGGTACATCTGTCGGCACGCCCGAGCGAATAAAGGCAGTCGCAGAAATATGCACTCAAACAAAAAAAAGAGAGAAATGCAATCTTGTAGTAGTGGTTTCGGCCATGGGAGATACAACCGATGATTTAGTGACTCTAATGAATCAAGTCACAGATTATCCAACTCCGCGCGAGCTGGACGTTCTACTCAGTACTGGCGAACAGATAAGCATTGCGCTTCTGAGCATGGCCATTCAAAAAGCTGGCTATGAAGCTTGTTCTCTCACCGGCTGGCAAGCTGGAATATCAACAGAGTCAGTTCATTCCAAGGCGCGCATTAAATCAATTGATACAAAGTTAATCAAAAAACTGTTCGCTGAAGGCAAAATCGTAGTGGTCGCTGGCTTTCAAGGAATTGCGGAAGGCGAAATTACAACTTTAGGCCGTGGAGGTTCAGACACAAGCGCGGTCGCATTGGCTGCAGCACTCAAAGCTGATCGATGTGATATCTATACCGATGTTGATGGCGTTCATACAACCGATCCTCGTATTGTGGACAAAACTGGTCGTTTGAAATTTATTGCTTATGATGAAATGCTTGAGCTAGCCAGTTTGGGGGCGCAAGTATTGCATCCACGCTCTGTAGAAATTGCCAAAAATTTCGAAATACCGCTTAGAGTCAGAAGTAGTTGGAAGCCTGAAGATAATGGGACTTTGGTTGTGAATAATCCTGTCTCTGATGACATAATCTCTAATAATTTTACTGAAAGGAAAAGCAAAATGATTGAAGGCCAAAGATCGGTAAGAGGAGTCGCATTAGATAGAAAGCAATCCAGACTTTCAATTATTGGTGTTCCTGATGAACCTGGCATAGCATGCAAAATATTTAGTGAGTTATCACACCATGGAGTTTCAGTAGACGTTATTGTTCAGTGCGTAAGCCAAGATGGACATACCGAAGTTGACTTTACAGTAAATCGCGATCAAGCGGAAAAAGCAAAACAAGAGTTAGACATTATCGCAAAGTCAATTAAGGCTCAGAGAACAGCGATCGATAATTCAGTTGTTAAAGTTTCTGTGGTTGGTGCTGGCATGATCGATCAGCCTGGAGTTGCCGCCAAAATGTTTAAAGCTTTGGGTGATCACAAAATAAATATTCAAATGATTTCAACCAGCGAAATTAGAATTAGTTGTATTGTTCACGAAAGCCAAGGTGAAGAAGCCGTGAAATGTATTCATGAAGCTTTTGGGTTGAGTGAAGTTAATAGCTGATAAATCTTTAAATGAGAGATTCTTGGGATTTGTTCTTGAAAGTTTTTGCACTTAGATAAATTGATGGGGGTGGGAATCAATAGTCATTTCTTTTGAGTATTGCCTTACTTGCTGAATTGTCTTGTCGGCTTTTAAATAAAACTTTGCATGGTGCCTTCATAACATAAAAGGAAGCGGGAATTTATTTGAAGATTTAAGAACTGATGATTCCTTCTTGTGTATCACGTGTGGCTTTGCTCACCCACCAGGGCCCTTCATAAACCAATGCGGTGTAAATCTGCACTAAATCAGCTCCTAAATCCAATCTTTGCTTAATATCATCCGCTGAATGAATACCTCCTACGCTGATAATCGCCAATTTGTCCGATTTGTTTTTAATTAATTGCTTGAGAATATTCAATGACTTTTCTTTAAGTAAGGCACCTGATAATCCACCTGCTTCGGCAATACTCCATTCAGGGCAATTTTTCCTCGAAATAGTGGTATTAGTCGCGATTATTCCATCAATTTTCAAGTTATTAGCAACTTCTAATATTTGATTCAAAGAGGCTTCATCAAGATCTGGGCTTATTTTTAGGAATATTGGTTTCAAAGATTTGTTTTTAATTGGTTGCAATAAACTTATTAATTGCTGTGCTGACTGCCAATCTCTCAAGCCAGGTGTATTGGGTGAACTCACATTGATCGCTATGTAATCAGCATAAGCTTGTATTTTATCTAAGGTATTCAAATAATCATTAATTACGGCTTCTTTATCTTCAGAATTAACAATGCGAGATTTGCCAATATTAGCTCCCATTGGGATTTTTAATTTATTGCTTTGTTTGAGCTTTTTTAAGCGTTCTGCAACCACTTCCGCTCCAGGTCCATTAAAACCAAGCCTGTTGATCAAGCTCTCTTGCTTAGCAAGTCTAAATAATCTGGGCTTTGAGTTTCCTAATTGAGAGTGATAGGTAATAGTTCCAACTTCCACAAATCCAAAACCTAGGGATTGCCATGCTAGAGGAGCGACACAGGCTTTATCCATTCCAGCCGCTAAACCGATTTTGCTAGGAAATTTAATTCCTGCTACTTCCACTTCGTGCTTTTTGAAAGGTATTTTCGAGAACGGCAAAAAACCTTGAATTAGGCTTAAGGCTTTGAGAGAGGCTTCATGCGCCAATTCAGGGTCTATGGAAAAGAGAATAGGTCTTATTAATGATTTGTACAACATCAAATTACTTTAACTCTCAAAGCAAAAACTCACAAATAGATTTTCGTTCGAAGCTATTTACCAGTTAGTCATCTCCAAATCAACTTGAGTTCGACAGACAAACCTTTTATTTCTCTTACCCCAATCAAGCAGGGATTTTGTAGGAGTTTTTAAGCTTTGCTTTTTCGTGCCTTACTTTTGCACTTTTCCTTGAGATTCATAATCATCATTCTTGTTCAAGTTACCTTCTAAATAAAGGCCTTGTTCTAAATCATCAAAATTTAGCAATTGATGTCTTTCAACTAATTCTTTTTTGGCTTGACTATGACTTAGGCTAATTGGATTACCCTCTTCATCGAAACATTTTAGCCAGCCTTCAGCAAGCATAGAATCTTCGCCGATATTAGGCAAATAGTTTTTCTTGGACTGAACCTGAAAAGCACGCAATATTTCATTTGTCACAGAATCAACATGTAATCTAATTGATAAATCGCTGCAAGTAAAATTGCCAAGCGACGCTTTTCGTGAATCTTTGATGGTGATTTGATATTCAATAATTTCTAAGCCACGCACAACATTATCGATATAACCAGCCGAGACAATGCTATAAATTCTTCCAGCTTCGGTTTGAATATCTCCCACCGAATCATAGACTTCAACATTCAATTCTTTTATATCTTTAGAAATTCCTTCACCATAAATGTAAGAAAAATCCTGAATTTGTTTATTTCCTTTCCATGTGCCGTAAATCCAAATCGGGATTTCTACGACTTTCATTTCTTGCTGCATTTTGAGGAAATATTGGCCTGTCAAATCTTTATCAAAGATCTGGCCTTCTTTTAGAAAATCTGGAATAGCTTCAACTTTGTCCGGAAATACGTTGTCAGCACTTTTAGATTGAGATAGTAGAAATTTTTCATTTTGCAAATTTATGCTGGAGGCTTGAGCCTTATCAATTGACGAAAGCGAATTTGATAAAAGAGCCAAGAGCAGAAAAGCTAGTCGCCCTTGTTGCAGAATGCGAATAAATCTATCTCGACTTAAAACCCTGAGGGCTGATTTCAGAATAAATGCTAGCTTTGCGCTACTCGATTTTGCATTTAAAGATAAGTCGGCAAAGAGAGAATCAGGGGATGAAGAATTGTTGCAAAAATTTTTGCCTAGCTCAAAATCTTCTGGTTGAGAATAATTTGGCTGCGAATTATTAGGCTGTGAATTATTTGATTTAGGCATATGGCGGCATAAATATTGAACTCCATAAGTCCAAATTGCCCTAAATCTATTGCCATAATTTCTGCATCAAGGGGCTTCCCTCTAAAACTTAATGCGAAGGAAAAAAGCTAAAAATGCTCGAAAGGAAATTTCACAAAAATGCCAGCGGGCAATCTATTTCTCAGCTTGATGAATAGATACAACTCCGCCAAAAATATTTTCATAGCTAACTTTTTGCCAGCCCGCTTTAACTAAAAGTTCAACCAGCTTTTCTTGATTTGGATAAATTTGAATTGAATTTGGCAAATACTCATAAGCTTCATAATCCTTGGCAAGCAATTTGCCGATTAGTGGAAGAAGTTGGAATCTGTAAAACCCAGACACCTTGTCCCAAAAGCCTCTTGGATGGCTAAGATCCAGGATCATGAATTTGGCGCCTTTTTTTGCAACACGATAAATTTCTCTTAGACATTTTTCATAATCAGAAACATTTCTAAGACCAAAGCTAATCACAAGACGATCAAAGCTATTATCAGAATATGGCAAATTCATGACATCGCCTTGTTCAAAGCTGATTTGAGCGTGATAGTGTTTCTCTTTTTTCTTTCGCTCAAGTGCATAGGTGAGCATTTCTTGTGAAAAATCAATACCCACAATTTCTGCTTTAGGGTTTTCCCTCAAAAGCATGAAAGTCAAATCGCCGGTTCCACAGCATAAATCTAAAACCTTTTGCCCAGCCTGAATATCGAGGGATTTACAAACTTTTTTCTTCCATAAACGATGTAATCCGCCTGTCATCAAATCATTCATCAAATCGTAATTTGGAGCAATTCGATTAAATAAATCCCTGACAAAATCAGCTTTATCTTCATTATTTGGTAACTTAGTTGATTTTGTGTGCTTAGTCATTGAAATTGGATAACGGGATTTAGTTGAAAAGCGTCCTAAGAATAAAGAATTTAGATATTGATGCTTATTTGCTGGGATAGTTCCTGAGACAAGCTCAGGATGACAAGACTAAGTTTTCTTTGTCATTTTGTCCTGTGCTGTCCTGAATTCATTTCAGGATCATGTTTCAGTATTATTTCAGGTTTGTTTCGGAAACTAAAATCATGCCACTTGAATAAGGTGAGTTAGGCATTAATTTCTTACTTTAATTTGAATATAATCTGCTGATCTCCCTATAAGCTAGCGGAGAGACATGAAAACAAATCAAAATTTGGGTTTAAAAATCATATCTGATTAATCTGCATTTGGAAAATTTTGAAAAATTTGTATTATGAGACTTTTTATAGTTTTGACATTGTTAGGTATAGGTTTATTTGCTTATATCTTGCTGAATATAAATCTCAAGATGAAAGATGTTGGCTCTCAGGTCAATGATGTAAAGGCCATGCAGGCTAAACAAAAAGCTGAATTGGAAAAACTAAGCAAAGCTTCTCGCTCTAATCGCGATTCATCGTCAGGCTTCGCCAAAACACCTTTATATCAAGAAGTTGATTCCAAAAAGTTTCAAAATTTCTTCAATGAGTCAGTCATCACAGAAGGCTCTATTTATCGTTGGAACAAATCACATTTAACTTTCTCAATTGATAAATTGGCCAGTCGTCGTCTTTCGGAGGCTAAAGTACGCCGAGCTTTTGAGCATTGGCAGAGAAAAAGCCGAATATTTACTTTCTCTCAGGAAAAAGATCCTAATAAAGCCGACATTTTTATTAAAGTTGCTACCGCTTCTGAAAAAAGCCGAATGGGAGAAGCTGGACCTGACAAAGCATTGCCGGGAGCGATCTTTGATATAGGCGGACACAAAGTTCGTGAATTTATTGTCTATCACGCAAATGTCACGATCGCTGAAGAATTTTTTGATTATAAAAAAATGGATGAATATGTTAAAGCGGGCACGGATCATGGCTTTCAAACACTTGTACATGAATTAGGGCATGTATTGGGAATTATGGGACACAGTCCAAATGTTGGAGATTGTATGTATTTTCAGGCTCACTCAAGCGGTAAAGCCTGTGATGTTATAACTCGCGAAGTAAATACACTTGCGATGATTTATGGTCGTCCTGATTTGCTGAATAGGGGATTTTATGCACAAAAATCTTTTTGAGTTCAGGTTTAGCTATTTGAATTAACAATTTGAAACAATTTGCCTTGCAGAATGTCTTGTGAGGTTAACGAGAGTAAATATTAGGGAAAATCCTATTTATATATTTTCATATTGTCTTTTTACATTTTTCAATAATGAGTTCTAACAGTGAATCATCTCAGCTAGAAACAGCTCAATCCAAAACAGCTTTATCAAAAACAAATTCCACTCAAATATTTGTTGAAATTTTTATATTCAGCTTTGCGGCACTTTTTTTGGAATTAGCAATTATTAGATGGTTGTCTTCTGAAATCAGAATTTTTGCTTATTTTAAGAATTTGGCTTTGATGGCTTCTTTTCTTGGCTTTGGATTAGGTTTTTATCTACATGAAAAAGCTAATAAATTATTCAAATATTTTCCCATTTTGCTTTATATCTTATCTTTCATCATTGCAGGAGCAAGCAGGTTAGGCATTACATATGTCATTTTTGCTGACCCAAGACAATACTTTTTATTGGGCTCTGGATTTGGTGATCATATTGCTAATTCAGCACCTCAATTATTCGAAACCTTAAAAGCTTTAATAGTTATAGTTTCAATTTTCTTTTTAGTAGTTGCTCTTTTCGCTAGCTTAACAGCCAGATTAGGAGCATTAATGAATCAAGTAAAACCAATTTCTGGATATTCAATTAATGTTTTGGGTAGCCTAATCGGGATTATTGGATTTTCGGTTGTTTCTTATTTTTGGCTACCGCCCTATATATGGATTGCATTGGCCATAATTCCTTTAATTTACTTCTACAAAAATTCTTATAAAGGCAAAGATTTAATTGTGCCTGGATTGAGTTTATTAATCACAATTGGTTTTGCATTTTTTGTGAACTATTCGGAGCCTGCTATTTGGTCACCATATTACCGAATCTCCATTCAGAAAAATTCTACACACGGCAAAAATTCTTCTTATGCTAGAGGATTAGATGTGAATCATGATGGATTCCAAGCAATACAAGACCTTAGCGAAAACTATTTATCGCAGTTTCCAATTAAGCTTCAGCCATTAATTAAAAGGCATTACAATATTCCTTATAACCTCTCAAAGCGTCAAATAAAATCTGTTTTGATATTAGGTGGCGGCACTGGTAATGATGCAGCAGCTGCTCTGAGAAATGGTGCCGAGTATGTAGATGTTGTCGAAATTGATCCAGCTATACTCAAAATCGGCAAAGATTTACATCCTGAAAAACCTTATTTATCCTCTAAAGTTCATTTGTATTCGGATGATGCACGTTCATTTTTGAATAAGACAGCGAAGAGTAATAGCAAAAAATACGATTTGATTGTTTTTGCAACTTTAGATAGTCATGTGGTTTTCTCATCACTCTCTTCTCTCAGATTAGATAATTTTGTTTTCACAGAAGAGAGTTTTGAATCAGCTAAAAGATTATTGTCCTCTGGTGGAGGAATTGCATTTAATTTTTATGAATCAAAACAATGGCTCTCACAAAGACATCTTGATACTGTCAGAAAGGTTATGATGGGTTCACAGCTTTTGACCTATGGAAGCGATCAAATACAAGAAAATTTAATTTTAGCGGGCAATATTTTTGATCCACTTAAAAAGTTTGATAATACTGTCTACAAGATCAAAGTGCCCCAATTCACAGATCAAGCAGTAGAACCGATTACTGATAACTGGCCATTTTTGTTTTTAGAGAAAAAAGGAATTCCATTTCATTATCTTTTGCCTTTACTTTTCATTTTGGTTTTCTCATTAATTCCGCTTCGCGCCGTGGGTCTTTCTGCTAATCAAATCAATTTGCACTTTTTCTTTATGGGAGCCGCTTTTTTATTAATCGAGACCAAATCAGTTACAACTTTATCTTTATTACTCGGTTCGACTTGGCTGGTAAATTCAATAGTAATTGGCACAATATTATTCATGATTTTATTTGCCAATTTGATTATTCAATTCACTGAAGCAAAAGCTGACTCTAAGGTTGATTTAAAGCTTTCAAATGTTTTAAATTATCAAATACTTTATGCAGGGCTTTTTGCAAGTTTATTAGTCAACTATTTCTTTCCATTTCAAGATTTAAATTCTTTTGATTTAATCCCTAAAATCTTGATTAGTGGCTCTCTGATTGGCTTGCCAATATTCTTTGCCGCTTTGATTTTTGCGCAGGCATTTGCAAAAGTTGAAATACCAAGTATTGCCTTAGCAAGTAATTTGCTAGGTAGCCTCTTTGGTGGCATGCTTGAATATCTTGATATGTGGACTGGCCTCCGGTTCTTGAATATTCTTGCGCTTGGTTTATATATTGCCTCTTATGTTTTCTTGATTTATGGTAATCGTTCCAAACCATCAACAGAAGATAATCTAACCCCGATAAATTTGGATAAAAGCAGAGAATCTATCAAGTGTTGATTTGGGGGAAGTGAAAGAAAACAGTCTTAAGTAAAAATAAAACTTTTTGGTCATCAAGAAAACAAGTCTTAGAATAAGTAATTCATTTCATTCAAGTTATTTCAACAGGTTTTTTTCAATGGGTTTATCAATTGGTACAACATTTGCATTAATGCCTCTCCATCTTGCAAGTTCTAGTTTAGTATAAACACAAATAAATCTCCTCTAATACCAACTAAAGAAAGTAATAGAATCGAAATTTCTCAAGAGTCGGCGACAGCTTGCGATGATGCTAAAGCGTTTGTTTATAAAACCAGAAGAGAAATTGCACAATTGAAAGACGTAACATTGCCAGAAATGGTTGCTAGAGACAAACTTCTCACAAAAAATAAAGACCAAGCATTCAGAAATATCCAACTTGCGAATACACGTCTTCAAAATCTAACAAATAAGTTCCAAGAATTACAAGTACAGTCTCCTCAAAATAATCAACTGTTGAACCAGCTTCAGAGTGAAATTAATTATGCGCAAGGACAAGTAAATATACTAAAACATTAGCAGAACTCCAAGCATCCAAGGATTCAATTTTAGCACTTGGATTATTTGTAGGACAGTTACTTCAAGTTACTCCATCATACAATAGCCGACTTGGCCAAAGCTGTGGTTATGTATATAAACTACCAAATACAACAACCTATCTTGCAAATCACCCTTCTTCTTCAAGCACCAAATCCAGAGAATCGTATTACCGCTAATCAAACAAAAAACGATTTTCTCCAACCATACATAATGACCATAGCTGTGTTTGCATTGGAAAAGTTTGAACAAATAATTTTTTCTTTAAGTAATTTCACCGATCAGGATATTGAACTAAAGAAGTTGATTTTGTTGTAGTTTTATTGAAACAATTGAACTGATTATTCAAAAGAGCAGAAAATCACACAGTCAAATTAATTCAAATGAACTTATTTCAGCATCTCTCTTGAGGGAACCTCTATAAATTACGATTTTACCAATCTCGTCTTCTTTAGACCTCTTTCAGTGGGTAGTTGGATTTTGTCTTTGAGTGATGAATCTATAAGAATCGAGCCTGAGCCAGCGGGAATTAGTAATAGTCACGAGGAAGTAGAAAAAAGTTTGGAATTATTAATAGATTCAGGCAAACATTGTAAGTTGAGAATTACTAGGGATAATGAATTAATTGATGATCAGGATTTATTGCAACTTCAAGATTATTTATCTACAAAATTCAGCAAAACACTAAAGGTGGAAAAGATTATTGGAAGAGAGTAATCTAAAGAAATGATTTTCAGCTTTCAATATTAATGAAAATGTATATTGTGTAGAAAGTTTGTAAATTGAATATTGAAGAACTAGGGATTTGAAAACTACAAACATAAATAAGGAATAGAAAATATGATAATTAGTGGTATTCATGATTTAGCTCAGTTATTACAATCGTCGATTGCTCCGGTTACTTTGATCTCTGGTGCGGGTTTATTACTTTTATCTATGACAAATCGTTATGGTAGAGCAATAGACAGAATAAGGGTTATTGTCAAAGAAGTCCAAAATTGTTCTCTCACTGATAAAGAAAGATTGTCAGAGCAAGTTCATATACTCTATAAAAGAGCAAGGCTTTTAAGAGGAGTTATATTCTCGGGAGTATGTTGCATTTTATTTGTTTCTATTACTATTCTCAGTTTGTTTTTTGTTGGGTTTCTTGGCTGGTCAATTGAGTCTCTTGCTATATTCTCTTTTGCACTCGGTGTTTTGTGCTTGATTGTTTCTCTAATACTTTTTATTCAAGAAGTAACTTTGTCATTAAATGCTTTGAAAATAGAAGTCAAAACAATTTTGTAGATCATATTAAACAAATGAAAAATACTGAGCCAAATAATAAGGATGAATCTTCTATTTGCACTCGAAGTATTTCCACCATCTAGATCCAAAATTAAATTAGTGCCAGTCAAACTTCCCCTTGATTGAAGAATATTACCAGTATCAGTAGCTAGAGTGACTGTTTGAGCTCAATTCAAATCTAAATTGGTCTCAGCTGGTAAATCGTTTCCTGAAGCGTAAAACTAGTTGCAATCGAATCAGAATCAAATAAAGCTTTAGATTTGAATTTTTGAAGGGAGCTTCTAAAAACTAAGCTTTTTCAACCCCCGGCTTTCGCCGACCCCTGAAAAGGGGCTCTCAAATAGAGAACTAAAAGCCCCCTCTTAGGGGTTTGGGGTTTGAAGAGACTTAATAGAAGTGTCCTGAATTAATGTAAATCTTTTCAGGGGATTGTATCCTCACCAACTACCGGTAACTCTAACTTCCCATTCATCTCTTTTTCATAGCCTGTATTTAAGTCTAATATTTTTACTTTAGAATCAAATATGCCATCTTCTGATATTTCAAACTTTAAAATTTCTGGAATAATACTGTTTAGATCTAAGGCTTGGGATTCTTCAAAACCTGTATACTCAAAGACAATATCATTCGTAGAAAATATTCCATCTTTGTTTTTGTCTACTTCATATATAAATTTAAATTGCTTTTTAGTTGATGTATCAGGTGCTTTTGTATTATCGTAGTTAAGTAGTGAGTTTGTCAGTCCACCACTGTTATTCATCATTCCTGCAAATGGATTGATTATGGGCGGCAATATAACCTCTGGAGGAATAGGAATTAAACTTAACGCCAACTTGTAAAATACCCCGTTCATTTCGGGAAGCAAATTTCCATATTTAAAATAATGATGGGCTAAATCATCGTAACCAACTATTCCCCTCCCTGTAATTACTGGATCAGAAGACAATCCATAATATGCGCCCCAAAATTGATTACTAATATAAGGCCCGCTAGCGGATGTTGCAAAAGTTGATTGGTTGAAAGTACCTCCTAAGCCAGATTGAATACTTGCATTTGGATCAATAAAGTTTTGATCAGGACGTGCAGTGTAAAGCAATACTCGTCCTCCAGCATTAATTGAACTACCACCATCAATTGAAAAAGTGCCGCTACCGATTGAAAATGGATTCACTCTATCAACTACAAATACAGCGTCCCCAGCGGTAGTTGTACTTGTTGGGTCAATTAAAATATCACTGTTTGCGATACTCAAAAGATTGTTTGCTGAATTAATGTTTGCATCAATGAAGTTAATGTCACTATCATTATTTCCGCTGGCTAGTATTGTAATGTCACCGTTATTACTTTTTACAGTACCGTGAATATCAGCATTCAAGCTTGAATTAATTAAAACACTGCCACCTTCAATTATTCCTGTTGTATTATTCAAAATACCATTTCCGCTTATTTGAATATTTGCTAATGAGTTAGTGCCTCCGATTGTTCCATCGTTTTGGATGGCTAAAGTACCATTTGTAGTTCCAGTAATCTTGAGCAAGTCAGTACTTGTCGTTTCAATAATTCCTCTCGTGGGAGTTGGACAGGTTCCAGTGAAACAAAAAACTGGATTTGATGTTGATTCTTTAGCGTTAATAATAGCCTTACCGGCTGTACTATTATCCAAGGTTATTGTTAAAGAGCCATTGTTTGTTTTTATTACTCCTGCATTATACAAACTACCTTCAATATACGGAGAAGCAACATTGAAAGTAGCAGAGTTATTACTAGTCACTTCTGCAAGGTTCAACAATCCAAAAGATGAATTAGTAGAAGTTGCGTCAATGGAAATTGTTTCGGTCTGAATATCAGATAAAATTGAAACAGCACCGTGACTATAGCTTGCAGAAGTGAACCCATCTATTTCTACACTTCCATTAGACACAATACCACCTGCTAATATTTTTACTCCTGCGCCCCAACCTTCATTAAATTCTCCTGCTTCACCTTCCATCTTTAAAGCTGCTCCATTAGTTATAGTTACACGACCATAACCAGAAGCTTGTTCTCCCCATAATCCATCAGAAATAGCAACACCAATACTGCCACCATGTCCAATAAGATTAACACTTTTAGTAGAATCTCCAGAATTGACAAGATTACTGCCCATGAGTAATCCCATAGAAGCCCAGTAATTATTTTGCACAGGATTTCTACCTATTAAAGTTACATTCCCTGATGAGAATAAATCACCAGCAGTAACCAGTCCACGGCGACTATCAGATATACCCTCAATATAAATATCACCTGAACCTGCATAAATATTTGCAAGAAGATTCAGACTGGAATTCACATCACTAGCCGCTTTGCTTAAAATATAAATATTACCCCCATCAGTATTAATTGTGGAGCCTGGAGTACGTGTCCAATTATTCATTCCAGTCAAACCACCCTCAAAATTGACAGATCCTATTTGTGTACCACCAAAAGCACCTGGTGAAATACTCAAATTCCCACCATTTGTATCCATTGTGCTCATTAATGTGCTGCCCTGCGTACCCACCTGAAATTTAGCATTTCCACTGGCTCTATAAAATGGGTCTGCATTTTCATCATTAATTTTGACAGTTATATCACCTCCATTCGTCACTAAATCAACTCCAGCATTAATAGTAGTACTTCGCCCTGAATTAAGATGTAAATCGTTTAACCGTGACAAGGTAATATCATTCTGTATAGTGATGTCATTATTGGCATTCATGGAGAGATTTTTATTATCTTCCAAGATAATTGTACTTGGGGTACTTGTACCGATGGTTAAATCTTTACCTTGCAAAGTAACATTACTGTTTGTCGAAGACAGATCAATAGTGCTAGCTAAATACATACTACCAGTGTAATTATCACTTCCAAATATAATTTCCTGAAAAGTATTAGATATTTTTGATAAATCACTAGTGCTTATATCCAGTCTGCCAGTCATTTCAGCCATGCCAATTCCCATATTTAAAGTTGGTGTATATGTTGTGAATTCTAAAAAACTACCTCCTGTTAATGAAGAATTAGAAAGAAGATCTATTTCATCTCCTCTAAGAAAAATATTATTCACTGCCTTCAATGATGTTCCATTCAATTCCAGAGTAGAAGCTTCCAGGCTGATTGATGGGGCAGTAATAGCAATTCCAGGTGTTGTTGATAGTTTGCCACTTGATACAAGATCTAGAGTCCAATTGTTTCCGCTAGTAGTTTCTCCATTTAAGTTTCCGTTTATTATTAAATCCATTCCATTATTAAATACAAAATCACCACCAAAAAAAGAAGATCCATTGAGGTTTGTAACCTTGTTTTGACCAAGCATATTCCCACTATAAGCAGATAATGAAATATTATTTGTCGTTATCACGGAATTAGCTGATTGATCGATAGTATATCCTTTGATATTAACGGTGGAAGCATTAATACTCGGTGAACTAATGTTAACTATCGCTTTTGGAGCATTAATGTTTATGTTAGCAGCAGTCTTCATTGATTGCCCAATACTCACAGAGCTTGCATCAGGCGCACTAATACTAATAGCTCCATTCCAATTGCCAATTGGCAAATCAAAAATTGCAGAATCATTTCCCGAAGAGCCTAAGCTTAGTCCCCAGCCTGCAGAAAAAACATTTATGGGTGGAGTACTACCCTCGTAATCAATATGCAATGGTCCACCATAAAACCAGCCACCATTCACATTGAAATAATCAACAAAAGTTAAGTGTAGTGGCCCTTGAGTTCCTATATTTCCCCATTGTTGAAACCAACCATCATTTCTACCACTCTTTACCTTAAGAGTATTATTAACGCCATTGAACTGTATATTGTTAGTGTTTATCTCTAAGCCTCCCCAGCCCCATAAAGATAATGGTGAGTTGTTGTTGGTATTAATATCTAGATGCAAAGATGAATTAGAAATATTTGGAGCAAATAATCCTGTATTAAGCCCCATATCTAATTCCACAAATGAATTGGGAATATTTATAGTGGGAGAAAATTCTGCCGTTAAGGATGAACCACCCTGAGCAATTAAGTTGAAATTAATATTACTTGTGGGTCTATTTGTTAAATCTCGATTATAGTACCCAAGGCTATTTGGCCCTGTCCAATTTTCTCGAGTCATCATTCCATTCCAATCACTCACGGAGGCAAAGATAGCAAGAATTGGGGAAGAGGGTGAACCATTGTAAAGCTTTTGCATATATATTGTTGATCCGCTATTGCTAAGTTCATTAAATAACCCATTTTGATCTACTGAAGATGAATTTGCCGCAAATAATAAACGATGCGCAACTGCACCTGAATTGGGATTAGTATTCTCAATACCATCAGTTCTTTGTCCATATTGAAAAGGGGTTAATGTAAAATTATTTTGATTCAAATTAATATTTCTTCCTGCTACCAATTGTATTGGTACAGCTGATGAATGTTGAGTGAAACTAGTTCCAGCTCCCAAGTTAATATCTCTATCGGCTCTAAAAGTACCTCTTACATTATTAAAAGTCAGGCCACTTTCAAAACTAATATCCCCATTTCCGCTACCTGAACTATTTGTTGAAATGTTTACTTTTGCATTATTAAATGCACTTTGCAATACAGAGGCTTTAATATATGAAACATCTCCGACTGGTGTAAAGGGGCTCACAATCTCATTACTACCAACAGGAAAATTCGCATCTGCCACAATATACAGATCCGTTGGGTCAAGTAATAATGTATCAGCTTTTACGTTACCTCTAAAATCCAAGTAATTCTTACCACTAACTTCCACAAAAGAATTACCTCCCCCGCCTCCTTGTAAGGAGGAGCTTAATATGCTCCCATAAAACCTAGTAGTATCATCAGCCCAAACAATTACTTTACTGTTATCACCAATTGTATTTATTACGGCGTCTTTATCGACGTAAGTTATTTGTGAGTTGAAAGCCCTCACCCCCAACCCCTCTCCTAAAGTGAGAGCGGAGTCAGACAATGTTCCTTGATAATCTCCACCGATTAGTATTTTATTTCCAGCAATGTCACTTCCAGCCATTAAACCTGTTTTATCTCCAACTACTATTACATTATCAGCTTCCAGCTTACCTGAATTAAGAACAATTCCTTGCTTATTATTGGTATGTCCAATTAGTTCAATACAGCCATTATTAATTACTAAACTACCAGCTTGAATGCTTCCTTCATTGTTTACTAAAGTATCGTAGAATGCGGTCTCTAGCTGAACTTGAAGATGAATATTATCGCCTTGAATGTTTCCAGTGCTTTTTATGGCATCATTTACACCATCTACTTTTTGTTTTAAAGCTTCATCTATTTGTACTTGAGAAGTAATTCCATCCGCAATATTTAAAGTTACTTTTTCTCCTACTGCTAAATTGATATTTGGTGCCGAAAAATTACCCTGATTATGAACTGCTGAACCAAGTAAACTTATTGAATTACTCGCATTAATATTTCCTAAATTGATTACAGAACTAGGAGTATTCCCTAGATTGAAAAT
>DUDU01000002.1 GCA_005110395.1 Candidatus Melainabacteria bacterium
ACGAATAGACATAAAAGGAGCAGACAGAGTGAAGCAATTGCGGCCTTAATAATTTTATTGTTTTCTTTTGTGATTGAAAGATTCGTTTTGCAAGGAAAAAGGATTAAAATCCCATTAATTAACATTGTAGTCGGCCATACCAACATCCCTAAAATAGTTGAGATGAATAAGAATATGAGGTTATTTGTCAGGTAAAAATACAAGGACATAGTGCCTATTAATAAGGCCGTTCTATCATATGAAATAGGGTAATAAAAATCCAATTTGAGCGTTGCAAAATTCACCAGAAGTGCAATAAAGCCGAGCCATATACCTACCTTTGAAAGTTTTAAATGAGTGGCTAATTTAAGCCAAAACAATTGTATTAATAGCAAAATGATGAACTGATAAATTTGAAAAAATAAAATTATATTGTGGTCAGAAAAAGGCAAGCGAAACATTTTAATTGCGCCATACACAAGGCAAAAAGGGAGTATTCGCTGAATTGAATAAGGATCAATTTTGTGATTAAAAAGATAATCGGAGAAATTTATAATGATTGGCTTATAAGTATCGTGAGCATCAAAACCAAACCCATGGTTAAAAGGAATAATTTCCTGATGATAAAGGTTAATCCCACTGAGTAAAATCAGAATGAGAAATTGCAAAAGGATAGACAATTTATAATCTTTGTGAAGCTTAATCATTATGATATCTTAAATGTAATACTGTAAGATTTGAAAACTAAGCAAATAATAATGACACAACAACTTGCAGATCATATAATTGAAAACCAAACTGCCAGAAAAGATGAGAGTAAAGTTTATTTACCCCAGCTTACAGGATTGAGAGCCATCGCAGCCTTGATGGTTTTTCTTCACCATTACAATCCATTTGTTGGTAAAAACATCTATCTTTTCAAATTTTTTAAAGAGTTTTATGTAGGTGTCTTGATTTTCTTTGTGCTGAGTGGTTTTCTAATTTACACAAGATACATCAATAATTTTAAAGAAAAAATTGCTGCCGTTGATTATATTTCCTATTGTTTTGGAAGGTTTGTAAGGATTTATCCTGCCTATCTCATAATATTTCTTTGTTGGTATATTCCCTTTCCCTTCAGCCCAAAACCTCATCTTAGTGAAGTGATTTCAGGAATTACCTTAACTTCAATTTTTCATGCCAACATGCTTCTCCCCGGGCATTTTGTTCCAATTCCTCAAGCATGGTCTTTAACTTGCGAAATGATGTTTTATTTCTCCGCCCCTTTTCTGCTCATACTTCTATTCATTAAAAGAGTTAAACCCGTTTTGATTGTTTTGCCTTGGATACTGTTGGGATTATCTTTATATCCAGTACTTAAAGGCACTCCAATTTATATTCTTGGCTACACTTTTTGGGGAAGAATCATAGAGTTTATAGTTGGAATTTATGTAGGGTATTTTGCTCTATTTCACTCTTCCAGTCAGCTTGTCATAAGCAAACTATTAGCCTCGATCAAACTAAATATGACTTATTTTGGAATACTTTCTACTCTCTTGATACTTTTTCTTATGTCATTAACAACAAATTCTACAAATAGTGACTTTGGATTCTTTCATCCCGTCGGCTTAGGCCTTCATCATGTAATTTTACCTTTTGCCATCGGAACTTTCATTTTAGGTTTAGTTGAAGAAAAAACTTTAATCTCTCAATTTTTATCTAACAAATTGATGATTCTCCTCGGTAATGCTTCTTATGTTTTTTACCTTCTTCATATAGGCTTTCTCGAAATGTTCATTGCAAAATTCACGCATAGTATTTTTATCAAATTAATATTCATTACTGTTGTTTCAGTTTTATTCTACAAATTTATAGAAGAACCTATTTTTTCTTTCTTACAAGTCTATTCAAAAAAACTAGCAAGTCGATTAGAGAAAAGCACTCTCGGGGATACCGTTCTATTAAAATGAAGACTTCAATCCTGCAAGAAAAATTGTGATTAGTGCCCGAAAGTAATGTCTAATGAACTGTATTTTGTTCGGCAAAGGAAAGTCTGGACTCAGTAACAGTCTGATTATTAATTGACTCTCTTCATTTGGCGAAAGAATTCTCAAGGTGTAAGAAAGATTTTCATCCAAGGAATAACTTTGCGCTTTTAGTGTTTTCGCTACGTTATTTAGATACTCCCAATTTGTACTAATTCTATTAATTGCCTGCGTGAGCAATGTGGCCGTATTTGTAATTGAATGATTTTGAATCGCGTATTCTAAGCATTGTCTTCCAATACTACTTTTTTTGTTTTGTTTGTAAATCGTCTCAATGATGTTAGCAAAAGAATGATTGCAAGACAGTATAGTTTCATTGGCTTCGCAACCAAGGCAATAATCTGAAGATTCAAATAACCATCTAAAGTTAGTATTTTGAGGATAATGACTGAAATCAAGCAAAACTGTGGGAATACCAAGCACAGCTGCTTCCAAACATGAAGTTCCCATTGCAAAAACCACATCAAGATTATTAACTAAATAGTTGTTCAGTTCATCGTTAATGAGTGTGCCAGTAAATTCAATTTCTACACCTGAAGATATTTGCATTTTTTCTATATAAGATCTCTGATCTCCCTCACCAATTATATGAATTACGATCTTTTCATTCGTTTTTAACAAGTATTCATTGGCTTGATTAATCACATTCATCAGGGCATAAACTTTATCTGTTGTTAGCCTGCCTAACCAGCCAATATTAATTTGATTATGATTGAACAAAGAAAGACGCAACGGATTTACTGGAATATCTATTCCTAGAGGTAAATAATTTTGAACTTGAATATTCGCTTTGAATGTCTTTTGTTGATATGTAAGATTGATAGAATCCATAAAAGCTAAAGCCT
>DUDU01000003.1 GCA_005110395.1 Candidatus Melainabacteria bacterium
AATGAGCAAGAAATTACAGATATTAAATATGGTTTTGAAATGGCCAAGAAAGCTTCAGCGCTTGAAGTGAGCCAAATGGTTGTTGTCAAGAATAGAGCTGTAATGGCTTTTGAAGCTGCAGAGGGTACCGATAAAACAATAGAACGAGGATGCAGACTTGCTCGCAAAGGTGGTGTTATTGTAAAAGTGGCTTGGACTAATCAATCGGACAAATTTGATTTACCAACTATTGGACCAAGAACTATAAAGACTATAGCCAAGAATAAAGGTTCTGTGCTTGCCATCGAAGCAGGTACAACCCTAATTGCTAGCCCTGAAGAAACTTATGCTTTAGCCAATAAACTTGGAGTTGCTTTATTAGCAATTACAGCAGAGTCTTTGAAGGAGATGTGATCAGGAATTTCAAAAAAATCATTTTGTCAATTCGTTGATTAAGTCACCGTTAAACCCAGGAAGTACTGAAAGAATTCCTTTAATAGTTTCAGTATCAAGTGTGACAGGGTTGGATGGATTTGCTTGAGAACCAGTATCGCCTTTTTTACCTTTTGGGTTTACCGTTTGTTTCAGTTATTGAATGAGTTGTATTAGTCGAAAAACGACAATTAAGTCTTCTAACGAGAGTATTTGGATCTATTGCAATCATAAAAATTCCTACTGAAACCTATTTTCTCTTCTTCTGAGCAAGAAGTCAGGAATATCAACTTTGTTTTGATTTGAAGAATTGCTGGAAACTGTTTCACTTGGCTCTGATTTCTGCTGAATAGGAACTTCTACTTCTGGTTGAGGATTTAAATTTAAAACAGGAGCTTGTTGATGAACTTGTTGTTGAGTTGATTGCTGCGTAGCTACAGGAGTCTGAATAGGTGCAGTTGTAAAATGAGAATTACTATTGTAATTAGAGCTTGTTGTTACTGGCTGATTATTCCAGAGATTTTGCGAAGAACCTGTTGAAAACAAATCTTTTCGATTATTCAAACTATAAGTTGATTGAATATTAAATTTGCTTCCTGCAGCAGCTGCTCCTGATTTGACTTGAAACGAAGGAAGCGAAGATTGAGCCTCAAAACCAGTTGCAATGATGGTGATCTTGATTTGATTTTCTAAATTCTCGTCGATAACTGCACCGATAATAATATTGGCATCATCGTTGTAGAGAGCTTTGTAAATCACTTCGGCGGCATCATTTACTTCATGCAAAGTAAGATCTGCTCCACCCGTTACATTAAAAATAATTCCTCTTGCGCCTTGAATTGGAGCTTCTAGAAGCGGACTACTAATTGCCTTTGTGGCGGCTTCAATTGCTCTTCCTTCGCCTGATGAATAACCTACACCCATCAAAGCAGAACCAGATGCACACATAATTGATCTAACATCAGCAAAGTCAACATTGATCAATCCAGGAACGGTAATAATGTCAGAAATACCTTGAACGCCGTCCAGCAAAACTCCATCGGCAATACGAAAAGCTTCATTCATAGAAGTGTTTTTGTTGATGATTTGAAGCAATCTATCATTTGGAACAATAATTAAGGCATCAACTTTTTCCTTAAGTGATTCAATTCCTTGCTCAGCTTGCATTAATCTTTTTTTGCCTTCAAAGCTGAAAGGCCTAGTCACAACACCCACAGTCAGAGCACCTTGCTGCTTGGCGACTTCAGCCACAATTGGGGCAGCTCCAGTACCCGTTCCGCCACCCATACCAGCCGTCACAAATACCATATCGGCACCAGCAATGGCCGCAGCAATCTCTTCACGACTTTCTTCAGCTGCTTTTTGTCCAACTGATGGGTTTCCACCAGCTCCTAAACCTCTGGTCAATTTATGACCTAATTGCAATCTATTTGGCGTATTAGACCTGTTTATTGCTTGTCTATCAGTATTGGCAACCCAGAATTCAACGGGCAAGCTAGCCATTATCATTCGATCGACAGCATTAGAGCCGCCACCACCAACGCCAATAACTTTTATGTTCGCTACATCTTGTCTATCTTGATTGGGCGATATGAGTTGCAATGGGATATCTCCTATAAACTAAGAACTTCTACTGAATCAAACCTCAAAAACTTATTAATGAGTTTATCCTAAAAAAGTTAAATATTGTATTTCGAGGCTAAACAATTGTTCATTTTCGGAACTAATTTATTAAGTTTTATTTCTTATAGATATTTTTCCTATATTCTATTTCCTAACAAACTCTGGATTTTTTGCAAACATCTAAAATACAAAAACCACTTAAGGGCATCTTCAAAAAAACAAACCCTTTAAGATCGGACTTTTTATTCCTCTTTCAGAGCACCTTTCAAGGACTAGATGTTGAAATGTTTAAATTCAGAAAGGTTCGAATAAAGCAAGTACAAAGTTCAAATTTTATTAATGAAATTAAAGCTACAAACACTAATTGAATTTCTAAGCTCAGGTAAAACACCTTTACTTTCGCCTTTTAATGACAATTCTTCACAAATCAATTTTCCGCCTGGCGCTGAATTAAAAGAACAAATTGTTACTCAAATTGATTTTGATTCTAGGCAGGTCAAATCTGGGTCAGTTTTTTTCTGTATAAAAGGAGAAAAAAATGATGGTCACAATTTTATTCAGAAAGCCATTCAATCAGGAGCAATCTGCATTGTGGCTGACATACAAAGAAAAAGTGAATTAGAAAAAGAAATTTCTTCTATTCAAGGGAAAGATTTTTTACTAGTTTTTTCTTCAAATATCAGAAAGGCTATGGCAAGCGCCTCTGATTTGTTTAGTGGTAAACCAAGTTGCCAAACTAGCTTGATTGGAGTTACCGGAACTAATGGGAAAACCACAACTACTCATTTGATTGCGCAAGTTTTATCTCAAAACATCAATCATAGAATTGGTTTGATAGGGACATTAGGAAGCAAGATTTACGAAAAAGGCAAAATGATTGAATTTTTGGGTGAAGGCTCTGGAAGGACAACACCAGAGGCGCCCGAACTACAAAACCAGATCTCAGAAATTGTTAATCGTGGATGTTCACATGCTGCAATGGAAGTAAGCTCTCACTCGCTTGAGCAAAATAGAGTTTATGGTTGCCATTTTATGCAGGCGGTTTTCACCAATTTGACGCAAGATCACCTTGATTATCACGTCACTATGGAGAATTATTTTCAGGCCAAAGCTATTCTTTTTGATTTTCTTTCAGAGCAGGCAGAAGAAGATTTAGAGCATCCAAATGAATATTCAGCGATTATCAATTTAGATAGTGAATGGTCACTGCGATTAATTGAAAAGCTTTCACCAAAAGTCAAACTCATAACTTTTGGAATAAACAATGTTCAAGCCTCCATTAATGCCACAAATGTAAAAAGTGGCTTGTGGGGCATTGAAGCAGATATCAATTCGGCTTGGGGAAGTGGAACTCTAAAGCTTCCTCTTCATGGGCTATTTAATTTGTACAATGCGCTCGCAGCTTTAGGAGTAGCGCGAGGAAACAAAATCGATTTTCAAGATTGTCTCGATTCTTTAGCTAAATGCGAAGCTGCTCCGGGTCGCTTTCAAGTCGTAGAAAACCCCAATTCACATTCTGGTCATTCTGCTCTGAATTCATTAGAGGATCATGTTTCAGAACCTAAATCAAATGATCCACTTTGTATTGTTGATTATGCGCATACTCCTGATGGGCTTGAAAATGTTTTAAAAACAGCAAGAGAAATTGTGCCTGCGGGAGGTAAACTCCTATGCGTATTTGGTTGTGGTGGAGATCGAGATGCAACTAAAAGACCGATTATGGGACGAATTGCTACAAGCCTCTCTGATTTCACAATGATTACTTCCGATAATCCACGTAGTGAAGAGCCAAATCAAATTGTTTCTGATATTTTGAGTGGCATTCATTCACTGGGAAATGTAGAGGTGGAAATCGATAGAGCAGCCGCAATCAGAAGAGCCATAGAAAAAGCAAATTCAAATGATATTGTACTCATAGCTGGCAAAGGTCATGAAACCTATCAAATCCTTGGCGATACAACAATTCACTTTGATGATTGCGAGGAAGTGAGAAAGGTTTTGACCAATGACTTTCCTTAAGGAAACTTGTTAATAAATAGTGCAAATTCCTTACAAAAATCATTTGGCTCTTCTGGGAAATGAGTGAAAGTAAGATAATTAAATGAGAAAGAATTAACTTAATAAATGAATTA
>DUDU01000004.1 GCA_005110395.1 Candidatus Melainabacteria bacterium
AACATTAAAATCAAATCATAGGAAGGTCTTCCTCTTCCTGAGCGAACTATTTCTTTTTCGAGTACTTCTCTTATCTTTTGCCATGGAATCACCATTTTCATTTCACTCAGAAATTTGTTTGGCGGTCTTTTTTCTTCTATGATTGCATCAATTAATGTTGAATTCATTGGATTTTCTCTTCTAGTACTTCTCTCCAATGATCTCATCTCCTTTTCTACTTGTCGATCTGTATTAATCCAATACCTTAATTTTCCGTGGCTCCTTGAGAAATTAATTGAATCTTTGAAAGTCGTAGACAAAGAAGGCAAACTGTATTCGCGTGAAATAAAAGCAATTTTAGAAAAACTTTCCAAACTTACTGATTCGCCTTCAAAACCAGTAATGCTTTAAAAGTAAAAAAATATATTCTTTGAGAGTAATTTTTTTATTATTAATCAAGACTTAAATAAAAATTCTACAAATCGCAAATTTTCAATTCAAAATTTGGAAAAGCATAATATTCAAAAGCATAATTTAGTGCAAATATTTAGATATCATTCTTAGGTCTTCCTTTTAACAAATCAGATGCACTTCAAAAATTGTTTAAACGAAAAAAGCTCACTTTATAAAAGCTCTAATAACAAAAATAAAATCAATAAAAAATGTAATGGCTTTTCAATTTCCACTTTAAGCATTGCCGCTTTTAGCTTTATACTTTTTGCACATGCCAGTAATTTTCCTGCATTAAGTAAAACAAATGATCAATTAAATCTAAAAATCAGCAACAGTAGCGGAATAACCAATTCAATAATCAGTTCAACAAATAAAAAAGTAATGCATTCAATTCAAGAATATATTCTCGACAATGGCCTCAAAGTTTTAATTAAAGAAGATCACAGTGCTCCGATTGTGGCTCAAAATATTTTCTTTCGAGTTGGTTCTCGCAATGATCCAAAGGGACAAAGCGGTATTTCTCATTATTTGGAACATATGCAATTTAATGGAACTGCTACGAGAAAAAAAGGTGAAATATCTGAAGAAATCGAAAAAAGAGGTGGCACTTTCAATGCAGCTACCAGTACTGATTTCACAATGTACTACATTACTTTGCCCAGTGAGCATTTAAACTTTGCGCTTGAGCTTGAAGCGGATCGAATGAGAAATTCCATTATTAATGAAGAAGAAGCTACTCGCGAACGAAAAGTAGTTTTGGCTGAACTCTCTGGTGGCGAAAATAATCCAATGACGCTTCTTTCTAGACAAGTGCTCAAAGAAGTTTATTCAGAACATCCATATGGAATTCCGATTATAGGCTGGCAAACAGAGGTAGAAAATTTATCAGTTGAAAATCTCAAAGCACATTATGACAATTACTATGAGCCCAATAATGCGGTTTTGATTTTAATTGGTGATTTAGATCCAGCTAAAACACTTGAGCAAGTAAAAGCAACTTTTGGGAAAATTCCAGCTTCGAAAAAGACCTTGCCACAAGAGCCTAAAGCTAGCAAAGATCAGAATAAAAAAATTGCTAAAACAGTTGAGGTTAAATCTCCCAGTGAGACTTTGATTTTGAATATGGTATGGAATGGCGTTAGCTTCAAAGACAAAGATTATCCAGCGCTCAGCGTCTTAGCTGCCATATTGTCAAATGGAAATCTCAGCCGCTTAGAAAAAGCTTTGGTTGACTCAGGTAAAGCTAATTATGTTTCGGCTTCTGTCAGACAGGGAATTGATCCATTTACTTTTTCTATCACCACGCTCACCTCTCAGAATGGCAATCTGAATGAATTACAAGAAATAATTGAGCATGAAATCAAATTTGTCCAGCAACAAGGCGTAACCGAAGGCGAATTGCAAAAAGTCAAAGCTAAAGCTCAAACTGGCTATTTGTTTGGACTAGAAGATCCTTCTGATCTCGCTACTCAAATTGGTTTCTTTGAAGTTGTATCGGGCGACTGGAAGAGAACTTTTTCTTGGGCTGATGATATAGAAGCTGTCACTCTTGATGATGTTAAAAGGGTAGCAAATCAATATTTAGATTTGAAAAAAGTTACTCTAGGTAAATTAATTCATGATGACAATGCTATTGGTTCTGTCCAAGCGGCTAACCCAGCTGAAATGTCTGCAATTGCGCATTATAAAGCTGAGGGTTCATTAAAAAATGAGAATTTAGTATCAGGTACGCTTTCCAAGACTTCTAAAGGTATACAAGCTAAAGAAGTAAAACTTGATAATGGACTGAAAATTGTTTTGCGTCATAATACAAATAATCCAGTAATTGCAATTGCAGGCACTGTTGATGCAGGCGAAGTTTTTGATAATTCAGGTAGGCAGGGAATCAGTGGCTTAACTGGTTTAATGCTTGAAAGAGGTAATAAGAGATACGATAGAGACTCTTTCAATGAAGCGCTTGAACAAATTGGTGCCGAAATTGAAATTTCCCCAGAAAAAGATTATGTTTCTATTTCCGCTAAAAGCCGCGCCAAAGACTATGACAAATTAATTGAATTATTAGCCGAAGAAATTATTAATCCAACTTTTCCGCAAGATGAATTAGATAAACTCAAAATGCAATTAATTCTTGACTTAGAGCAAAGCAAGGATGAAATGAGCCATTTAGGAAAAATTGCCTATTATCAATCAATATTTCCATCAACGCATCCTTATTATGAAATCGGGATTGAAGAGCAAATTCAAATAGTTAAAGCTGCTAATCAAAAAGAATTAATTGACTTTCATAAGACTTATTACAAGCCAGAAAGATTAATACTGGCAATATCAGGTGATTTTGAAGAAAAAGAAATTATTAATTCAATTAAAAAACATTTTGCGGCTTTTGGTGATTCAATCAAGGCTTCAAACAATAAGGCTAATACCTATAATGTTCCAGTAATTTCTCTAAATGAGGCTGGTAAAACTAAAGAGATTCAAGTACCAGGAAAATCGCAAGCAGTCGTTATGTTGGGACATGCAGGGCAAATCAATCGTACTCACCCAGATTTTTATGCACTCTTACTTGCAAATGATATTTTAGGTGGAGGAAGTAGTTTGTCTTCGAGGCTTGGAAAGAGGGTAAGAGAAGAAGCTGGTTTGGTTTATTATATTGGTTCATCTTTCAATATGGGGCGGGGAGTTGGTCCTTTCACTGTCAAGATGGGAGTTGCGCCAAATAAAATTGATGAAGCGGTGAAGCTAACCAAAGAGGAAATTGAGAAATTCCAAAAAGGAGATATATCTGATGAGGAATTTGAAAAATCAAAGAGTTATCTCAGTGGCGCTTTTATTTCGCACAATTTAACTTCTAATGAGAGCGTAGCTTCTTCGCTGAGATTGTATGAAATGTGGGGATTAGATTTAAATACTATTAATGAATATCCTAATAAAATCAAAGCGCTGAAAAAAGAAGATGTAATTAAAGCTGCTCAAAAATACATTCACCCAGATAAGCTTCAAATGGTCATAGTCAAGCCTAA
>DUDU01000005.1 GCA_005110395.1 Candidatus Melainabacteria bacterium
GAAGAGTATCACTATATCTCTAAAAAGTTTGTCTCCTAAATCGGATCAACATCAGTAAATCGCTATTGTTTTGTTTCTCAATTTGATTGACTATTAAAATCTCTTGTCCAGATAAATCATTGTACTTGTTGTCTAAAGATAAATAACCTAATAATTCTCTTCTTCGATCAGCATTCGCACCCAGCTTATCTCCAGATAAATCCAAAGATTCATTATGAGATTCAATCAACAAATTAAGCAATTCGCTGCCATTCAATGAGCCTATAAGGGCTTCTCTGTCCGAATCTTTCAGCAATGGTGTGTGCGCTAATTGAAGAACTTCGTTACTTGATAACTCTTTTCCAGTCTTGTCATAAACTTTTCCGTTATCTTCAACTGAATATTTGTCGAAAAGAACATTAAAATCACACTTATTATGAACAACTACCCCAAAAGCAATATAGGTATGATTACCTTCTGTCTCAAAGTTGTAAACTCTAGTCTCTCTATCGATTAATTCAATGCTTTCAATAAATATTTCTTCATTGCTCAAACCTAATAATTTATCTCCCTGTTTAATTTCTCCCGCTTTAATCCACACCCCATTCGCATAAATTAAATGTTCAGGAGTAACTTTCATTGTTTGATTATTTGAAAGCTTTATATGAAGAGTTTGTTTTGCAATTCTTTGAAATACTTTTAATACCTTTTTATATTCAAATTTCTTAATATTTTCATTCCAAGTTTTGACAATATCTCCAACTTTTATTTCCTGAATGAACTTAATTTCTTTTTTTGTTTCAATTGGTGCATCTTTCTCAAAACAAACCGTGTCATAAGGATTAATTTCAGGAGTAGTACCTGTCCAGAATCCCACTGAACTGGAAATTGTTTTAATTTCTCCATGCTGAAAATCTGCACTTAAACCTAAAATTCCATAAGAAACAAATGGAGTATAAACAGGATGATCATTTGTTATTCCTGGATTGTCAATCCTTTTGCTTAAACCAAAACCAACTCCATATGCACTTCCAAATACTCCTGCACTCTGCGAACCATTTTCTCCTTCTCCTAAACCTGCTCCCAAACTAAATTGCTTGTATCCTAATCCAATAAAATTATTGCTTCCAATTCCACCAAATAAACTGAAATCATTGTATCCAAACCCACCACTTATTCCTGCCGTTCCCGCGGCAAATGAAAATGAATAACTATTTGCTTCTGAATAATCTGATTGAGGATTTATTTCTTTTCCATTTATATTCGCTCCATTAATCAATTGATTCCCTGTATTTAAAGTTAAATTAGGTGCATTCAAAACAGCTTCTTGATAAATTCCTTCACGTGAATATGAATATCCTCCATTTACTCCTACTGAAAAATTAGTTGGTGGTACAAAAGTTACGCTCAATCCACCATTGACTGTATCGGACTTAGATTTTTGATATTTCCCACTAATTAATAAATCATTTGTATTTATTGTTAATGAATCTTGTGCATCTAAAATACTTGCTTGTATGTTGGTAGTATCGTTTGCATTTATTAATACATCTTTGGCAAATAAAGTACTGGGAGTTAATCTTTCAAGACTGGAATTACTTTCAAATCCATATACTCCTCCTGTAATGGAACCAGCATTTAAGCTAGTGTATAGTCCACCACCAGTAGTATTAACTGTGTCGGTATAAAGCCCATTTTGAATTGTAATATTTTGTCCACTTAATTTAAGTGTCTCTCCGGCAGCCAGATTTGAGCCAGTAATTGTAATTGAATTGCCAGGAATTATATTCATTTCCCCTGGTACAGAAGAAGGGCGGCTAAGATCAATTGCTCCTCCAATAGTCAAATTACCACCTGCATATATATTGCTTGAACGATGAGTAGTAACTGTGTAGTCTGTGCTTTGATAGTCAAGGCTAACTGTGCTAGGAGCCGAGAAATTTAGACTAACTGAACTGTAATTATTTAAGCTCTGATGAACGCCATCTGAAATCTCAACGTTATTGGCATTTATCTGAATATTATTACCCGCAAAAATATCACTGGCTGTATTCCTAAAAGTGCCTTGCGTCATCAAAGTCACATCTCCACTATTTGAAGCTATTGTTGAACTTCTGGTGACATGCTCTGTTTCAGTATTTCTACTTATATTAAAGAATCCAGATATTCTGGCTGAATCATTGATTGTGTGATGACTAGCAACCCAATTTTGTTCAATTAAACTATCGGCTGCAATTAAAACTGAACTTTCCCCTAAAACATCTGAACCAATATTCCTGAATGTATCTCCAATAATCGTAATATTATTTCCACTAATTACCCCAGGCTCATAAACTGAAGCTAAATCATAACTAGGTAATCCCATGATTTTACCTAAATTACCTGGATCCCAAGTTACTACCCTTTCCCCTTCCGCAACTTCATTGATTACATTATCCGCATCGATGTATATATTTCCATCAGTGACATCATAAGTTTTGTCTCCTGTCACTGAATCTGTCTTTTCAGTTACTGTCGGAATTGCAATTATTTTCCCACCTTTATTTCTAACCTCTGTGTCACCAATAATGGCTTTCTCTTCAGGAGTATGTGTATTTCCAAGTAGAGTTATATTACTACCCACCATATTCCCACCAGGCTGCAATTCTTGATATTCAACCCGCGTCATATTGCTGCTGCCAAATAATCCCCCACCGTATGTTTTCACATAATCAACTGCATTTGCGGTTCTTCTTTCTCTGTTGGATTTGATTAAACGATACTCTTGAAGCTCCACCATTCCCACCACCAGTAGAATTATTATCATTTTGTTGATTAAAAGAATTTTTTCAATCGCTTAAATCTGATTGAAAATTACCAGATCCAACTGCTCCTGTTGAATACGATTAGAAGTCTATTCACAAAATTTTATTTAGTATCTAGCAAGAGCTATATTTGGTTGATTTTACTTTGAAGCCATTCTTTTGCCTCACCAGCGGCAATTAAAACATCGTGATGGTTATGACAAATAAAATAATTTATTGATTCGTTTGTTAAATAAAACTCAAAGTTAAAAGATTCGGCTAGGACTGATACTAAATCTATTCCATTATAAAATTCAAAACCAGAAACTAATTTCTGCTCACCAATTTCATGGAAAAGAAGAAAGGTGGATTTTTCTTTTATGAAATCATCCAGCCATCTCCAAGCCGCTGAATCATGGATACTTTCCGAATTTTCCTGAGAAATATTTTCCCAAATCCATCTTGTATTTTTATTGTTTGTGTATTTTTCAGCAAGTCTTTCATATATTTGAATAGCTTTTTTATTATCCAATAAACTTATATGAGCTCCAACTTTTTCAGCTGCATTCATAATTTCATTTTTAATAAGAATTATCATGTTTTTATTTAGGTTTGTTAGAGGATCTGTTGAATGGGACTTCATCAATGAAAATATGTCCTCTTGTAGCTCCGTTATTTCCCCTTTTTCCTGGAGTTTGCCAACCTACATGGGAATATTGAGGTGCATTTGAATTTTGAAGATGTGGGAGATCAATATTGACCTGAGCTCCATTCGGCCCAGTCCATTCAACAGGAAAAGATTTTCCGTTAGCATCCCTAGCCCATTCTGTAACTGTAAATTCCTCTTTGGGAATACCAGTTCGCTTGAAAGCCTCATCTAAAGCATTTTGAACGCCTTTGCCAGTGCCTCTCCAGTCTAAATCCTCCTTAGGCTTAAATTTATATCCACCCGATGGATTACTCCCACCAGAACCACCACCAGTATTATTACCATTTTGTTGATTAAAAGAATTTTTCCAATCGCTTAAATCTGATTGAAAATTACCAGATCCAACTGCACCCGTTGAAATTCCTGCTGTGGCAAGTGCTGCACCTGTTGGTGTTGTTTTATATTATGTATAAATCTAAATCAAATTCAGCACCAATTTGAGTGAAAACTTTCATTGCTCTTTCATCTAGGTGGATTGATGGTAAAGATTCTTGATACTCTTTATTAATCGTGATAGAAGAAGATATTACGCTGGAGTATTGATTGCAGACGAGTGTAAATAAGTCTATTCTGGATTCAATTATTGTGACGAGTGACTGAATATGATCACAAAAAGATTCCTCTTCAGAGATCCCTGAAGAAAGAATCCATCCATTAAATTTATGCTCAATTGATAACTTGTCAATTTTACTCCCTTTCTTAAAGGCTCTTGTCGGCTGGATACCCAGAAGTTTAGTTAATTCTTCGGGAGTAAAATGTAAGTCAGTAATTCTTAATGAAACTGTTGTTCTATTTTTCATAGTCTACTAATTGTTTAATTGGTTAATGTTAATATTCAAAGGTTCTCCTTCTCCTATCCCGCCTTTAGGTTTTAAGTAGAGATTACCTTGCTTATCTTTAAATAAGTCATATCGAGAAATATTTTTATTACCAACAATATCCTCTTTTAGTGAATGAATATTAAAACCAGAGTCTTCCAGTTTTTTGATTTCACCACTGTTGAGCATTCTATCTTGAGCGGGATTGCGATTTGAACTGCTTGAGCTGTTACCACCCCCAGAAGTAGAAGAACCTCCATTGCCACCACCAGTATTATTACCATTTTGTTGATTAAAAGAATTTTTCCAATCGCTTAAATCTGATTGAAAATTACCAGATCCAACTGCTCCTGTTGAATTGATTTATTGGTAATAAACTTTTTATTCTGACAACCGCAAGTGAGTATTATTCAGGAACTTTTATATCTTCTATAATATATGGATTTATAAGCCCGTCATCAAACAAGCTTTCATCAAGAATATAACATTGAAAATATCCATTAAATACTTCATGTAGTCTCTCTGTAAAATGAATCAGTTTATTTTGAGGAAGATTGTTTATGAAGTATAAATCTTCATTGTTTAACGATGCTATGAAAGAACGCATTATATAACTGTAAGTACGAGAGATTAATATACAAATCTCTTTATCTAAGAGGTTTGTTGTAATCAACTGTCTAGTAGATTCTTTCAAGGATTCATAATACTCCCAAAAAGCATCTTCATTAAACACGGATCTTTCATGGAGATAGAAAAGGAAAGAGTTTGCCTTTGCTTCCGAGTTGTTCTTTAGAATTTGCAAATAATTTTTCAAGTTTATTAACGATATTGATTGGGTAATTTCTTGTTTATATCAGTAGAATTTGGAATCATTTTACCTTCTGGCGTCATTTCTCCCAAGTGCTGTCCGCTTTTGTTAAAAACCTCAATATGAGCTGATTGTCCTGTGTGAAAATTATCTCTATAATAAAAATTCCTTTATTGTCTTTGTATATTCTTGCATCTTGGAATGTTTTGTTAGTCTTTGTAAACTGATTTTTGTTAGCTAAAACTGTTTCTTGATCCCTGGGAACTTTATTATCTTTTATATACCTTGGTTCTTGATTCCCACCATTGCCACCAGCACCAGTAGAATTATTACCATTTTGTTGATTAAAAGAATTTCTTAACTCAATCTTTTAGGAGAATGTATTATTAAATTGCATGGTTTCTTACCATCAGGAGAACTGATTTCATCAAAATGATCATGATAATTATTGTTTTCTGTTTCATACTGAGATAATCCTATGAGATATCTTCCTAATTCAAAAAGAGATCTTTCTGTTCCACATAGATTAACTTGATATTTATTCGTTCTTACAAAAGCATCTTTATCAAAATCAAATTTCTCGTCTTCTTCAACCCATAATAGGATTTCATCTGAATATGAGGGATCCTGCACACCTCCCTCAAAGTACCCATCTTCTCTTGATTCTTTTCCAATTGTGTATGAAAGTATTAAATCGATTTTTTTTTGTTTCTTATTCATTGGTTTGATTTCGTATATTAAGGCTTATATCTACTTAATAAGTCAAAAGCTTTATTCACAGATCTTTGAACTTCTGGATTATTTCTAATAGACTTAGGGAGGCTTTGCAGATCATTTGGACTATTTAAAAATATTTTTTCTTGTCCCCCTTGAATACCAGAACCTTTTATTTGGATGTGAACGTTGCCAGAGCTTCCACCCGTTGGAAATTCTACATCAACTCTTACTAAATTTTTATCGATTTTTGTATTGGAAATTGTTTTACTGTTACCGCCCGTAAATCCTTTATTGTTTCCAGAACTACTACCCCCACCAGTATTATTACCATTTTGTTGATTAAAAGAATTTTTCCAATCGCTTAAATCTGATTGAAAATTACCAGATCCAACTGCACCCGTTGAAATTCCTGCTGTAGCAATTGTTGCACCTGCTGGTATCGCCACTGCGGCTGTTTCTAGCGATACGTATGATAGTGTTAGTGAAGCACCTCCTGTTTCTGGTGCACCTAAAACCCCTGCTCCGCCACCACCAACTCCAACTCCAATTCCCGCTAGTATTGTAAGCATGCCTGCTGTACCTTGAACAATACCAATCATAAATACGCCAGTATCACCAGCAACTTTTCCTGCATAATACCAGTGAATATCAGCATCTTTAGGCATGGGTACAATCCCTTCTTCATCAATATGCTGAACAATTTGATCTAAAAAGCCAGTTTGAGCCGAACATATAGCTGGGAATTGAATGCAATCCAAATTTCCTCTTGCTGCTAGTGCATCTTCTGCAGCAGCCAATACGGTTAATTCTCCTTCTACCAATCCTGAAATTAATGCATTATTAAATCCCTGCGCAAATGAAGTTGCATCTTTAAGCGCTTCTTTTGTTTCAGCAGCTGGATTCGGTTTTGATGCCGCTTTTTCACCTTGAATTAATTTGACTTGATTTCCTACTTGAGTGGCAAGGTCTTTTGCTTCGGATTGAGTAATCGTATTGTTTCGATATTTTGTTTGTATATCATTAAACTTACTTGCAGCATCAATTTTCTGAAAACCATTTAAATTAACATTTCGGTTTGTTATATCAATTAGATCTGTGATTGTATTATCAAAAGCTGGATCAAAATTGGCTTCAACACTTCCTTTAAGAACAGGAGTGTTTTGCATATCAAAAAGCTTGTAATTAAAATCAGTGGCTAAATCCAAAGCTTCTTGAGGATAATCTTTATTATGAACAAGTATTCCACCAGCAAAATAGTTGTGATTCTTTTTAACTAATAAATTGAATACCTGATCACCTGCTTCTTCTTCACTTGATACTAAAGAAACATTCTCTAATTTACTATCAAAATGAAGCTCCGAAAATGAAGCTTTGCATCCTGTCTCTCGACATTCATCCTGCCTCATGGCGAGCAACTTATCATCAATATTTAATTTGCCTGCATCTACCCAGCCTCTATTGGTTGTGAAATAAGGATGATCTGGAGTTACTTCAACAAAACTACCATCTGAAAAACTGAGTTTGAGTATTTTTTTTGCTTGCCTAATAAATACTTTTTCAATTTCATCTATTTCAATTTGTTTAGTTTTTTTCGTCATAACTAAGAATTTTGTCTCCAACTTTGAGAGTATCTATTCTTTGCTCTGAATCAATGGTTTTAACTTTTACCCAACCTTTAAAACAAGTGTAATTAAAAGGTTGATTAATATCGGTAAAAACATTGTGATTGCCAATATTAATTGCAGAGCCAACATAATTCCCTTCTTGAAAACTAGCAGAACCATTTATTCCAAGTATATTGAAGTTCGAACTAAAGAAATCATGTGAACTGCTTCCATTTGTAGTTCCATGCGTCAAGCCAACTGTTCCATATTCTGTATAACCTACAAATACTCCTTGAGTTGCACCAGTACTTCCA
>DUDU01000006.1 GCA_005110395.1 Candidatus Melainabacteria bacterium
AATATTAGATTAGCTTTAACGCCAAATATTTCAAAACTGCCATTGAGTATGCTTTTATTCAAACCAGTTACTTCATTGAGAATGGTAGAAGCAGAACCTGAAGTTAGGTTTGGGTTTGCAAGAAGAGAGAGATTTAATAGTTGAGTATTACCACCAGTAGTTGAATTATTAAAGATAATTGATTCAATGGAAGCGGCATTAAATTCAGAATATTTATTATGAGAAAGTCCGTTTGAATCAGGATTAACAATGTTTATTACATATCCGTTAGTTACAGGACTAAATATACTAGGTTGAAACCCAATAGGAGCATTAGGATCAACGACGGGAGCTGAGAAAGTTGGAAGGAATAGATTGGTTAATAGAAGAGCAAAGATGAAAAGGGAAAAAGATCTTTTTAAGCTCATTGAAAATGGATTAACCATGATGGAAATAATCTAAGGGAATCAGTGGAAAAGAGTTAAGGAATAATAAAGGTTGACTGCGGATTGTGTCAATATTAGAAATTTGGCTTGCAGAATTAAAAATAAACAAAATTTCCTTCATCATGCTCAATCCTCTTCATCCTGCATAATCCCTGTTCTTACTTAGGGAGCAGATAGCCATTTTCTCGCCTCTTCAATTGTTTCAAAAGTTTTGATTTGAAGGGGTATTTCTCTTCGTTTTCTTGTCATGAAAATATAAGTTCTGATTGATAGCCGAGCAAATGGGTCTTCTGGCAATATACAAGCTATTCTCTCTAATCCAGGCTTATAAGCGGGATCATTTGCATTTTTATCAAGCCACATTATATCTGCTGGGTTGACTCCTTTTAATTTACGTGCGTCATTAAGCCATTTTGTTATGGGTTGTTTTTTGCGATTATCACGTACAAAATTAACGCCAGCTTGAAATGAATTAGTGAAATCCTCTGAAGGTATAAATCCTGTAGGCCTCCAGACGATGCAGGGAATGGATTCATCAAACTCCACTTTCACGATGTCGGGCTTATTGAACAAAATCATTTCTGATTAATACTTAATTTAATTTCGTTTAATTCAACCCCTTTTATTCCTTTTAACCATAATCTTGCTTCTTCTATTGTTGCAAAGGCTTTTATTTCTAGTTTGCTATTTCCCATTTTATTAGTCATGAAAGCATATAATCTGATTGCCATCTTCCCAAAGACATCTTCTGGAGGCACAAATGCGAATTTTTTTAAGCCTATTCTTTCAGCAATATTATTTGCTTTATTATTAACCCACTCAACATCTTCTTTCTTTGGTGATTTTATTCTCCTAACATCGTTTAACCACCCAATCGAAGGGTACTCTTTTATTTTGTCGACTACGAAATCTATACCAATAAGGAATGGATCCCTAAAGTCATCCCCGTAAACATATCCGACTGGTGTCCAAACAGCACAGGGGATTGTAGGGTCAAATTCAACGGTTACATTTTCATTCTTGAAAAGAATCATGACATAATATAGAAAGTTTATTATCTAATAGATTCCACTTGCCCAAAAACCTTCTTTAAATAACAATGTTCTTATATATTCTCTTTGATAATCAAAGCCTAAAAACCTTGATTTATCTAATTAAGTACTAAGTTTGAATCAAGTTATTATTGAAAGTATCCAAAGATTCAAACTTTTAAATAATAGTGTAAATAATCGATAGCTATATTAGTGAAAACATTGTTAAAAAAATTTGCAAGTGCAACTCTTAACTTTCCTTTAATGGGAGTTTTAGTTATTGGAAATGTCATTTTCGTATTGATAGCCCTGTTTGGTCTTCTGTTGGATACAAGAACTATATTAAGTGCTCCCGTTTGGGCTAAAACATTTAAATTTGCTTTATCAGCAATTGTTTATGGACTAACTTACTTAATAGTTGATGCAGAATTAGTTGAATTATCAAAAAAAGCAAAAAAATTATTATCCTGGGCGTCAGGAATCTTGATTATTGAGATGATTATCATAATCACTCAAGCTATAAGAGGTAAAGCCTTACATTTCAACAATTCAACTCTCTTTGATAGCTTTAGTTGGTACACACTATCATTTCTTATCAGTATATTCTTTATTCTAAACTTTATAACGTGTATTACTTTGTTAAGGCGAAATCATGGTCATTCTCTTTTTAATGAGAGTATCAAGCTTGGAATTACTATCTCATTGATAGGATTTGCACTAGGTTTTCTAATGACATTTCCTACTAAATCACAATGGTTATTTCTGACTAAAGGAATTCATTTGGATTTCATTGGAGCTCATAATACGAATGCATTTGTAGATGGACAAACCAGAATGATTCCTTTATTAGGATGGAACAAAGATGGTGGCGATTTGAGGATTCCTCATTTTGTCGGCATGCATGGTCTGCAATTTATGATCATTCTTGCCTCTATAATATTTTACTTTGGAAATAAATTTAGCATTCTCTTCAAGAAGCAAGTTGCTTTGGTATGGGTTGGGTTTGTTTTTTATTTAGGAATTACCTTATTGGTTACTTGGCAAGCATTAAAAAATGAAAGTATTGTTTCTCCAAGTATAAGTACTATAGCTATCTTCTCAACTTGGAGTTCTGCTGCTATTTTAGCGGTACTAATAATATTTTATAGTCCTTCGAGGAAAACAATAAAATATTCGATCCCATCTTTGACTAAAATTGAGATAAAAGAAAAAGTTATTTAGTCTTTTCAAAGAGGCAATCTATTGTTGACTTAAATGCTTTTTTCTAAGCAAACAACAATGTTTCCTTTTCTATGAAGATTTATCTCTGATTCACTCCTGCTTGAGTGGGTCTTCTAAGAATGCAGGATTCGACTTTATGGAACTGAGAAATATTGCACTTTCCCATCATCAGATAGTTTCGCTACTAAGTAAGAATACGATAATCCATCTAAAGGAGCTCTTTCTTTTTTCTCTCTACCTAAATAAAAGTATTTATCTTTAGAAAACATCCAAGGACTTAAAGTAATCTTTCTTTCATTATTGAGTATAAAAGTCAATATCTCACCTTCTTTTGAAACAGTTGTCCTATCCTGATCCAATAATTCTTTTTCCACCAAAGTATAGCAATCAAGCTCATTTAGGCTGCCTTTACACTCTTTGTAGTTAGAACGATTGAAATTCCATTTATTTACTATCGAATCTTCATCAAAAAGCGCTAATACATATCGATCATTTATCCAGTTGAGTATGTATCTTTTTGTTTCACAGCGTTTATCGTAAGCCCTAGAAAATAAGATATCGTGATTATCTTGTCTATGAATTAAATGATAGTTTTGTCCAAAATGCTTTTCTATATTATTTTCCTTTATCCAAAAAAGCTCTTCGTTATTATATGAATGAAATATTTGAAAGGCTTTATTATTTTCTACAACGTATCTATTTGAGCCAACATTCTTGGGAATGCTTGAAAATCTATGCGGCTTTGCCTTTGCTGAATAAAAGACTAAATATTCTGAGTGTTGATTTAGAAAAATTTGTTCTATTAGGAGATTGCCATTAAATTTATCTAAAATTCTATACTCGCTGGTTTGATCTATTGATGTTTCGGGATCCATGATTACTGACCGATCCTGAGAATGTAATAAAAGCTTTTTTCCTCTTCTTTCAATTTGTGGAGTTGAATTGGGATCTATAGTATTTATTTCGGCAATGAGTTCTGCTTCTAGTTTGCTTTGGCAATTTATGGGGTTTTGAGAGTTTGAACAATATTGAATTAGATTTTGACCTAATAGGGTATCTTGAAATACAAATAATTCTTTATCTCTCTCCTCGTATAAATTCCCTCGCAAAAGAATTAAAGAAATATTTCTTGACGGTAAATTCTCTTTTTTGAATGTTCTGGTAAAACTTAATTTGTTATTGCTTATCCAATGAACCTTTTCGACTTTGCCGATATTGAATTTTATTCTATGCTCTTCTTTTATTGATTTATTGTTTTTCTTGAATATTTGCAGAAAGGAGCCTGTTTTTTGATTGTCAACTGAAACGAATCTCTTATTATTGGGAGAAATTGTAATTGATGCAGATACGTCGTTAATTCTTTCTCCAGAGTTTGAATCAATTAAAAAGTAATAACCATGATCGGTTACAAAAGGTTTTGTTGGTATCACATAACTACTAGTCTTTTGATTCCAATCAGACAACCAAGTTTCATAAAATAAATAACCAATTGCTGGATAATAACCAGCTAAATAATAGTGTGTCCAAACGCAATCACAAGCACAGGTTTCTTTATCTTCCAGAGTGATTTTTTTTGTTGCGATCTGGATTTGGAGTTTTGTATTTGATAACCTTTGAACTTTGTGAGGTATTTTATAAAGCCAATACTTCTCACATAAATTAGAGTATTTTGATGAATCACTTTCACAATTCAGAGAAGATAAAATTGGCTTAGATGAAGCATCTGGTGATAAACAATATATAGTCAAAAATAGAATAATCCATATTTTAAATTGCTTCATTTTTTTATCTTCCAGGATCGCCTTTGTAGTAATAAACTTTCGGTTCTTTTGTGAGATCGCGACCAAAGTATTTCTTCATTAAGTCATTAACAAAATCAATAGCCCCTTCTCTTGAATTACCGTTTCCATCTTCGCCGCTTGGATCTAACAGATAACCACTATATAGAGCATGTTTAGGCCATTGACTAACTACCATTCTTGTCGCCTCCGGACACTTGCACCTTGTATAGTCGTATTTTTCAGGTTTTGTTTCTAAGCAATTTTCAATATAAAAAATACCTCTAATCATTCCAGAAGGTTCTCCTTCAGACAAGTAATAAATATGATCCCACTGTTTTAGTTCGACTGCTTTTCTGCAATATTCTTTGTAATCTTCTTGTATTAGATCTTTGCCATCACTGTCTTTTAGTCCGTTTTGATACCAAGTGACTATCTCTTGATAACTCATTAAGTCTTCGGGATCTTTAGTTGCAGCTTGTTTCAAATTAAGATAGTGCTTTAAGGGATATATAAAATTTCCTTTACGCGATTCTTCCCCAAGAGCTTTAACAGTCTCATTGATATAGGGTTGAGCCGAATTTGGTATGTTTTTTTTGACTAGTCCCCAATAGTCAGAAGGTGTCCTGTAGGATACGTAACCTAGCTTTTTAAAGTCACAAGCATTACCATAGAAGGAGCTTTCTCTTTCTCTTTCTCTTTCTCTTTCTCGCTCTCTAGAAGCTGCTTGTGTTGAGAGTTCTTCAATATTATTGAGTATCCATTTGCATACCTCTTCTGATTTTTTTTTAGAATCTTCTGGAGTACTTCTTGGACCGTAATAGATTGCATATTGCTTTGCTCTCTCATCAAATCCATTGGCTCTTTCTTTGATGAATAATTTTTCTTCTTTATTCAACTCTGTTTTGAATACTAGCTTACTCAAATCAGATTTTGTCCGTGAATCTATATTTTCTGTGGTAATAGTTCTTTTATCAACAGCTTTTTCTTTAGCTTGACTGCTACAAGAAGTTAAAAACATAGACAGAATCAATGTAGTAATTAGATATTTTCTCATTTATTACCACCATCTATCGATTTTGTCTTTATCAAATGGTTGTCTAATACCAAGCCCTAATTCTCCTTTTTTTCTATAACCTTTTTCTTCCATTAGTTTCTGGGCTTTATTATCCAATGAAGTGAATATATACTCGTAAAACGTACCATCTTTAATTGTAAGAGGAGGGCGACTTAATATTTCATGTCTACAATAATATTGATTATATCTGACGTTATATCTGCATTCAACCACTGTGGGGAATTTATGAGACAAGAAACACTCTATATAGTAGTTATCTGGAATTGTACGTTTAATTTTCATTCCAGAGAAATGAACTGGATAAGCATCTCTCCAATTAGGTTTAGATACTTCAACTATTGTTGTGTCAGTTGCCTCAAAGCAGGCTGTGCTGATTTCTGAGTAATTTCCTTTGTGATGGTCATTTGGATCAACTGGATAGCCCCACTCTCTCTCTGCACCTGGTCCCATATTCCTTTCGTCTGGGTAGTATCGAGTGTGATCATATGCAGGTGTAATGTCATCTATAACTGCTCCATGAAATTTTTTAGCAATATATTTTCCTCTGTATTTTGCAGGTATATTTTCTTTATTAATTAATAGATCTCTTTGAGTATAAAGCTTCACCTTGCCTACTTCATTCCAGTCTTTTGTTTTTTCTTCTTCAGACATACAATCGTATTTGCTATATCTACATGGAGAAAGACAATTTTTGTAATAGATTTTCCAACCAATTAATAAGGTGCATCCTGCTAAACAAAATGATAAAGAAATAATAAGAGTTTTTCTAAATATAGTCATTTAATAGTCAAATTGGCCTTTCGCTTAAAGGCTTCATATTCTTGGGACGTTCATTGATTTTATCGACATACTTACTCAAGGTATCGTGTAAGTCTTGTGCCGAGCAGTTATTGCCACATTTTTGGAATAATTTATATCCTGCTTTTATAGCTGCTTGATCACGTGGGTCATCATAGTTACTAGTAGTATCACCTATTCCGCTCCAATTAGTACCATATACTCCATCTTTATATGGCTTGCCACTGGCATCTTTAGGTGCATCTAGAGGAGCATTAGAACTATATCTCCCATCAAACTGAGCATAACCTCCTCCAGCTAATAATGAATTCTCTGAAAATCCACCAGCTGCACCAATATAACCAAATATCACATTGCCAGGTACATCGCTGGGGAAAGTATATCCACCTAATTCATAATCATTTCTTGCTTCTGGTACTCTTCCTCTTGAAATATATTCTTTCATGTCCCAGGGGCCTTGATTGTCATTCATTGTGAAGAAGCCTGCCCATCCCTCAGCCTTATCATTATTTTTCTTTATAAAATCCATTTGCTCACTATTTGCAATTGTATTCATTTGTTCTAAAAACCAATTATCTAAATTGTATTTAGGAGCTGTTGGATCTAAGTTAGGAGGAATGGTTAGTTTACCAGTTCCACTAGAAGATGGATTTGTTATAGACCTTGGTAAAGTAACAACTGATTTATTTCCTTTTTTGAATTCAAAGAGTTTTATTCCCTCAATTGATAAGTTCAAAATAGATGAGGCGGGGTGAATGATCTCTAATGGGCGATTTGGTTGTTTTAAGACAGTTCCAGAAAATTCAGAAGCTAATTGAATTAAAAGAGTATTTTTTACATTAGCAGCATATTCTTTTGCTTGTTTCACTTGTTGATTTTGAAGAATAGAATTATACTCCTGAATAAGTTTAATATTAATAACAATATTATTGAATAGTTCTGTTGACTTATTGTAACTAATCTCATTATTTTGATATTTTGATTGAATCATGTTGATCTGATTAGTTAAATCAATTCTCTGAAATCCATTCAAATTAGTATTGTTATTAATCAAATTAGCCAGATCAACAGCCGTCAAATCAAAGTTAACGTTATTAACAATAGTATTGTTTCCATGTATGATCTCAGGGCTAGAGTATGAAGGAGGTAAAGTTGCTGTTTTTAATTCAATTATGGCATTATCAGCGTTTTTGTTAAATTGTTGTCCTTCTTCGTCTGAATATTTGTTATGAACTAGCAC
>DUDU01000007.1 GCA_005110395.1 Candidatus Melainabacteria bacterium
ACGATATATGCAACTAAATACAAATCTTTGAATGAGATGAAACTAGCATTATTATTTTTTATGAAGCAGTACAACATAAGCAGGCTTCATACCAGCTTGAAGAAAGAAATTAAGGTGAGAACACCAATGGATGCTTATCGATATTGGTATGATAAACATACTGATTTATTTCACAAGACACCAGATCAATTTCTTGAGTCTTTACTCTCCATAACCTGGTGAAACTTTACACCAAGCCATTTCAATAATTCTGCCAATATCACTTTTTTCCAGCATAAATATTTAAAATAAAGTACGTTTCCAATTTACAGTAACCTCTGAGCCTTCAGCAAGAATAACCGATGTCGGCTGCTGATTAGCCAAGAATGAGAATTCTTTTCCATACATTGATTTAAAGTCGCAATGTATTAAATAATCTTTAACCTTATTCACTTGCCAGCGCGGATGATTCACCTTGTATTCCTGAGTAACATTGCTATTTATTTTTGTATACCCAAAGTAATGTTCAAAAATGAATTCCTCAACGCTTCCGGGTAGCATAGGTTCATTTTCTTTTGCTGCATTTACCGCAATGTGATTCCATTCTCCATTTATCTTCCATTCATACCTTATATTCTTGTTAGATACAGAATCAACTAATGAGCTTTTTGTTGGAATTACGATGTAATGCTCTTTGTATAATTTGTTTGCAAGCCAGGCTACCGCTTTGTAAGGAACAGTTTCATTTATAAAAACTACGCCTCTTTTAGTTATATCTCCTTCAATTCTTTTTACATAAAACCTTAGATTGATTTCTTCAAATGTTACTAAAAATGGGATGGGTATATTAAATAAACTTGTGTTTTTAAACATAAAACCAACTAGGCTCACATAGATTTTATTGTTATAAAAATCCAGTTCGACACCATTTGGCAAATACAGCGCTAACACACTGGGATTAACCTCATAGTTAGCCATAATTAAGTTTTCCCAATGGGCAGATAGAAAGGTTTCTGTCATTTTTTCAAAGAAGTAATTGGTTGATTTCAGATGAATAAGGTTTCTATAACCGAAGCCAACTAGAATTTATTATATTAAATTTACAACCAACAACAAAATCTTCTTGGAAAGATTAGTTCGATGGAAAAATCTTTTGTTTCCCAGCAATTCATTAACCCCCAACCCCTGAAAGGGGGCCATAAAAAAGCAGTTACAAATAACCATTCAAGATTGTGTCCTGTAATTGTTTTAGAATTGTTTCTATACCTCAAGAGAGTATATTCAGAAAACTGTGTCAATTAATAAAGCCCATTGCATATTGAATCTCTTAGAATTTTATAAAACTCATTTTTGTTAACTTTCTCTGGAAGGCTAGAAACCTGCCCATCACCAAGTTCAATTATCACAAATTCACCATCTTTGCGTCTTGCAATATCCATACTGAAAAAATTACTTTCAAGCTGCTTTGCAATCTCTTCAAATTCTTTTGTGTTGGGTTTAGACAGTATGTACTCACCTTCTTCCCAGTAGTCATAAATTCCAACTAACTTTTTGTTATAAAAAAAACAAGCGATATTCTTCCGTAAGCGGCATTCCACTTTTTGAATGGATAGTTAGTTCGTTTAATTCAATAAATTCCCTTATTACAATTCCTACATTCAAATACTGACCTCGAAGTTTAATGAAGTTATTAATTATTTGTTTAAGTTGTTGAGTATTAGAAGCATTCGGCACAAAACAAGCCGTCTCCCAGTGGTGCTTTTCAGATTTGACATAGTCTTTAATAATTACTGGCTTATTCTGAAATATCTTTGCATCTTCAATAAGTTCATCGAAACTACTTTCTTTACTGAGCTTTTCAAAAATTGTTTTTGGTGTTTTATTTTCAATAAACTTCAAACTGTTAGGAAGATAGTGGCAATTCTGATATTCATCAACTGTATTAATCAACTTGTAGTTTTTGACAAGTAGATTATTGTAGAGAATTGAGTACTGCTGAGGAGTCATCATCCAGCCTCTGTAAATGACACTGCAAAGAGTTTCAGCTGGTTTAATTCTTTTGGTTGCTTTTTCACTCTGTTCAAAATTGATCAAATCCTCAAAGTTGAAGATAAGTGTTTCAAAACCATTTTGCTTGGCAAGCACAAATTCTTCTTCAAAATCAGGGTCTACTTTATTACCTCCTAGTGAGCTTTCGCAAAATAATATATGTGGCAATATTGTCATTTGATTTGCCTAAAGGTTAAACTGATTCTTCCGTTTTCTGTATTGGATTTTGGTATTGAATGTTGCCAAAGGCTTTGAATGTCTTGAGACATATATATTAAACTACCCGGCGCCAATTCGTAACTTAAAAACTTGTTGGGATTTTCTATGTTTTTAAACTTTAAAGTTCGCGTCTCACCAAGTGAAATAATTGCAATTCCAGTGTCTATTACCAAAATATCGGTTTGGTCAGAGTGATAGCCCATTGTTGATTTTCCGCTTAAGTAGTAATTGATTAAGCAATTGTTGGGCACTAATCCAAGTACCAATTCCAATTTATTAATTATTATTTTGAGCTCAGGTGAAAAGTCTTGGTATGGATAGTCAATTTGTGAATAATTATAGGCTTTCCCAAAGCTTGCCGTTTTACGCGCTTCCATTCGTTCATCCCACGGAATGTTTGTTTTCAAAAATTCAAACAAGCTCATTGGTTGATCAATGAAATTTTCAATGTATGTTATTCCGTTCATTCTATAATTTTGTTTTTGAGTTAAAGTTTTGTCAATTTGTTTTTAATTACCAAAACTTCCACAACGCTTTGTTTGATTCCTTTACATTTTTAGTGGCAAGCCATTGAAATCGTTCAACAAAACCACTCATTAACTTTCTTTCATCTTCATCAGTGGTGTTTTCTACAGTCTTGGTGATATGTTCAAGAATTTCTTTGGCAACGTCCTTCTTTATTTCAATCAGTGCTGTTGTCATTAATGCATCCGAACTGCGCGAAGCGCCTTGCATATAATCCACGAGATATTTCCTCCAATCACGTTTTAACATTTCTTGTACATAAATGTTAATCTTCAACTAAATACCAAAAGTTGCCTCAGAAGATCTAGTTGTTTCAGTATAAATGTCACGAATTAATTCAATATTCACTGTATTAATTTGAGGAATTAAATACTCGCAAAGTTTCATTCTAAAGTCATAATTTGTGTCGTGAAACTCTCCTCCATACTTGCCATTCCAGTCGTATTGAATTTTTTTGAAGTCTTCAATGGGGATATAGTTATCCGCGAAAGTTTGTAGATCTTTATTCATATAATTGCTATCAAATAGCAATTCATATAATTGTTATTTGATAGCAATTATATGCTTATTCTTTTATTAGTTTACATTCGACCTTGTCAAGGATTAAAATTCCTTTCGCTTCGTCACTATGAGTATTGTACAAATATACAGTTTTATCTTTTATCTCAAAAGCAAAACATTTTGAATCTGGCTCTAAGAGATTAAAGCACAACTGATCCAAATTGCTATCTGGTCCGCCCAAAAAGTCAGTGTAAACAAAATAAGTTTTGAAGCTAGAAGAACCAATCAAAGTACCATCACTATTTAAGCTGATTTGTATTTTTGAATTATTATTATCAACAAGAGTATAGTTACCGGCAAAGGTTTTCTCATTTACGACCTTCTGAAGAGGGACTGAGACATCATTATCTTTTTGAGTTTCAGCAACTTTTGTAAATTGTTTTTTATCGAGTAATTTATTTTCTTTATCGTAGTGAAGTATGAATGAGAATATTTCATTATTTATGGTTTCATACCCAATTTCATAGTAGTTTGACTTGTCTTCATAATCAGGAATATTAGTCTTCAAACTATTTTCAGTATGTCCTGCTTCCCGATATGTAATAAAACTAAAACCTTCATGATTATTCCAGCTAGTAACAACTTCCATACCATTATCTTTAATACTTCCATCAATAATCATAGAAACAATGCCTTTCAGTTTATCTGCTGACTTTAAAGGAGATTTAGTTTTTTCCACTTCATCAATATACTCAGTTAGTACCCATACACCTTTTAGATTTTGAACAGACTTTTGCTTCAATTTCTCAGACTGGCTGGCAACAACATCAACTTTGTTGGGTTTAATATTTGTGCAACTACTGAGAATAAAAACTATCAGAATAAGTA
>DUDU01000008.1 GCA_005110395.1 Candidatus Melainabacteria bacterium
GGTGCTCAACCGTGATTCTATCTTTAGGATATTTGTACTTCTCAGTTAATTCAATCAAATAGAGCTGTCTAACAACTTCTTCAGCTGTAAGCCTTATTTCCTTACCTCTAACAAGGCAATTCACATAAGGAAATGTTCCGCTCTTTGTCTCTTTTAAAAAAGTTGTGCTTTCCAGTTTTTCAATTGTTTCTATCTGAAAATGGTCTATTTTGTAATCAGACTCTTTAAGAAATTCTGAAAGCTTCATAATAAAAAAATCCAACCTAACAAAGTACTAATGTTGGATTTTAGCTTTTATTAGTGATTTTAAAGAAGTTTTCGGAAATCAAAACTTTCCTTTCTTTTTGCGATTGAGTAGCTCTTTGATTTCATCAATTAACTCATCATCTTGAGTATCTTTATCATCACCAAAATTCATTTCTGCAATCACTTCACTCACCCAAGAGTTATTCAAGCTTCCATAAGCAATCATGGTTGTACCAATGTTTTCATGTCCAAAGTTTTGACTGACTGCCTTGAACTCATGACTAATCTTGCACTTACTCAAAGACAACTTTAACCGCAAAATGAATGAATGAATGAGGAAGAAAACACTCAACTCCAACTGTTTCGAGATCCAAAAAATCTGGTTTACACCTAAAAAGATTTCTTTACTTTTTAAAATAATAGAAATGGGCGAAAAGAGACTTGAACTCTTACAGGTTGCCCCACATGATCCTAAGTCATGCGCGTCTACCAATTCCGCCATTCGCCCGAGACAACAAATTATACAATTACAAAAAGAATTGTGCTTTTGATTATGATTATTCAGCTCACCTTACGCAGAAATAATTATCCTGTTTGCTGAGATAGTTCCTGAGACAAGTTCAGGATGACAAGATTAAGTTTTCTTAGTCATTCCGTCCTGGATTTATTTCAGGATTGTTTCGGAAACTAAATAAAATCATGCGACTTGCGTAAGATGATTATTCAGAATAAAAAATAGATTTGTTCTAGTAAGAGATTCAATTAAAGTAAATTGGTAATCTAGTTAATCATCAAATACCATAGAATTTTCTTGGGTATTTAAAAGTTATTTGATTTGTTCTGAATTTTTCAATCAAGCATTTCTTACATACATTATGAATAGAAGACAATTTCTCAAGATATCTTTATCAACTCTTTTGGCCCTCAATTGCATTCCTTTTAACTCAAAGGGCCTATCTGAAGCTTCTAATGGTTTGAAAATACCAAGAAAGAATAAATGGTTACCCAGAATAGATTCAGATGAATTTGGTTTCTTGGCAATTGGTGATATGGGCACTGGCTGGAAAACCCAAAAAGATTTAATTGCTTTAATGTCTACTTTGCCTGCAAATCAATTTCCTGCAGTTTTATTGCTTGGAGATATTATTTATCCCGCTGCCAAGGCTGATCTCTTAGAGAGTAATCTCATTCAACCATTTGAGCCAATGCTGAAAGCAGGAAATATTTTTTATCCTTGCTGGGGAAATCATGATTGGTTAGAAAAAGAAGCTATTCACCTTAAACAATATTTCGATGCTCCTGATTATTATTCTTTTTCTATTGGCCCTGCAGATTTTTGGGCGTTGAATAGTAATAAATTTGATTCAGCTCAAGCTAATTGGTTGTCTAACTCTCTTGCTAATTCTAAAAGCCCATGGAAAATTGTTTTTCTTCATCATTCACCCTATTCGTCGGGCAAAGTTCATCACACTAACAAGAATATGATTCAGCATGTCTGTCCCATTTTGAATGATTATAAAGTTGATTTGTGCTTGAGCGGTCACAATCACCTTTATGAGAGAACTGAAAAAATCGGCAATGTTACTTATATTGTTTCAGGTGGTGGAAGCGCTTCATTACATTCTTATGAAGAGACCGTAGATTTTCCTAGAGCTTATATCGACAATATTCATCATTTCATCGCTGTTCAAGGTAATAGCCATAATCTCTCACTCAAGGCTTTTAATCTTAAAGGACAAGCTTTTGATCAATTGAGATTAATCAAATAATTTATTCAGTAGATACAAAGAGCAAATCAGTTAAAACAGCGTGTAACTGAATAAAACTTCCCATTGCACGCTGTCTTTGATTATATTAGTTGTAACGAACTTTTATTCAGTTTTTTTTGCACCATGAGAAGCTTCTGGTGATGAATGTTGTTCTTTGTCACCCCTGACATCAAGCTTCCAGCCAGTTAATCTTGTTGCCAATTTAACATTCTGTCCGCCTTTACCAATTGCCAAACTAAGCAAGTCATCCGGAACGACAACTAAAGCACGGCTATCGTCATAAAGACCAATCTCCAAAATTTGATCGGGGATAATAGCTGGACTAAGTGCATATGAAATAAATTCAATTGGATCTTCTGACCAAGGCACTACATCAATTTTTTCACCGTGTAGCTCTGAACTGATATTTTGTATTCTAGAACCTCTTGCACCGATGCAAGCACCAATTGGATCAACATCTGGATTGTTTGATCTTACCGCAATCTTTGAGCGACGCCCTGAAATACGGGCTTTAGCCATAATTTCAACAATTCCTTCTTCAATTTCAGGCACTTCAAGCTTAAATAATTCCGTCAACATTTCTTCATGAGCCTGAGAAACGATGATTACCATTTTGCGATTTTTTTCTTGAAAATCTGAGACAAAAACCCTAACTCTTTGTCCGCGCTTGTATTCATATCCTTGAAGCTGTTCTCTGGGAGGCATTAGGGCTTCAATACGTCCAATATCAACAATAATATCGATTCCAACTCCATCAGCTCTTTCTTCTATTCGGGTGATTTGACCAACCACCATTTTGTATTTTCTTTCTTCAAATTCTTCTCTGAGCAAGCGCTTCTCTTCTTCCCCGAGTCTTTGCTTCATCATTTGTCTGGCGGCTTGAGCGGCTATACGACCATATTCTGAAAAATCATCAGGAGTAACATCAACTTCTAAAACTTCACCAACCTTGACATCTTCAAGAACTTCTTTGGCTTCATCAATCCCAATTTCAGTGTATTCATTTTCAACATTTTCAGAAACAGTAAGCGCTGCAAATATTCCAATTTCACCCGTTTCTTCATGAAAGACTGTTTTCACACCATCGATATTGTGTCCTGGTACTTTGCGTTTGTAAGCAGCCAAAATAGCATCACAAATTGCCTGTATGAAAGCCTGTTTTGAAATATTTCTGAGTTTTTCTAATTGCTCTGCCGCTTCCAGAAAGCTTTTTCCTAATAAGTACATTTATACATCCTCCACGGATATTTCGACGGGTTTATTTGAGTTTTCAGAATCATTGGCGGCACTAGTATCAAGAGCCAATTTCACTTTTTTGATTGATTCAGCAGGAAATTTCTTGAAAGTAAATTCTTGGTTCAATTCATGGTTTTCGTTCTTAATCTTGATTTCAATTTGGCCTTCAAGTAAGGATTCACCAGAAAATGATTCTAGGTAACCTTCAACTTTTGTAGATTTCTCATCAGTTTGAATTATTTCAATAAGTTTCCCTTTAAACAATTCAAAATCTTTCTTTGATTTTAATTCTCTACCAACTCCTGGACTCCAGACTTCTAAAGTCCAATTATCAGGTTGAGAATCAATTAATGGTCTAAGAGACTTACTGGCTTTTATGCAATGCTGATGATTTATGTGACTTAGTGGATCGCAAATAGTGATTCTTAATGTCTTCACAGAACCTGAAATTATTTCTTTCACCTCAACTAATTTGAGATTGATTTCTTCTAATTGGTTTTCTATTTGTTTTTCTAAAGACGGTGTAATCACAATGAATTTGCAACCTTGATGATTGATGGATAATCTCTGGAGTAGCTGATTAGCTGGAAGATACAATAAAAGGCTTTGAAGAAAAAAGACTAATAATTAAAAAAATAAAGGAGCCGAGCAAATGCCCAACTCCTTCGAATTTATAGCAGAATTTTATATACGATTAAAATAACATCGATTGACGTTCTGAGTCAATATTTTTAAAAACAATTTGATAGAAATTTGATAATAGCTTTGCGTATGTGAAATTGTCTATAATTTCGTACTATATAGCTTTTAGGGCACTTCTATTAAGTCTCTTCAAACCCCCAACCCCCTGAGAGTGGGCTTTTAATTCTCTCTTTGAGAGCCCCTTTTCAGGGGTCGGCGAAAGCCGGGGGGTGAAAAAGCTTAGTTTTTAGAAGCTCCCTTTAGTGAAATCTCATTTTTGTAAGATTATAGATTCTTTTATGTACTAACAAAACCTTTTGTTCCTTGAACCTGAGCTCCCTTAAGACAATTTTGAACATAATCAAGATTTATTTTTAGGAGATTCTCAAATCTTTCATCATCTGTAAAGTATTTCGCAACATGAGGTGGCATTAATGAAAGTAATTCGGTTTCTGTGGAATTAGATGGAGAAGCCACTAACTTTAATAGATTTGCACCAATCCAAGATTGAGCTGTTTGAACATCACTTCTGCCCCAAGCTTGCTTAAATTGTTCTACTGGGCGAGGAACAAGCTTAAATAATGTATCTTCTCCATCGATTTCATGTCTTTCTAAAAGTTCGGAAAATTGCACCTCTAAGTCCAGAATATAGATAATTCTATTTTTAATTGAAAAATCAACATTTTCTCCTGCATAATAATTCAACCTATCGCTTGTCTCTTTATGCATTCGGCTATTACCAGTTTGTCTATTCCGAAAGCCGTCAAGTAAAAGTTCTTGCCTGTTCAAAAGAATTTCAAAATCATGAGCTGTTGTAAGCTTTAAAGTACGACCAAAGTGAATTTGACGCATATCAGCCGATTCTAATAAATCTTCTACAAAGTTCTTTGCCGTGTTTGATTGTTGGGATTGAGAATGAGGAAGAATATTGATTAATTTATTTTTCGAATCTAGGACTAATTGATTTCTCTTAAGAAGGCCAATTTCATCAGGGTAGATTT
>DUDU01000009.1 GCA_005110395.1 Candidatus Melainabacteria bacterium
TACTTTAATCGGGAAAGAAAGCATTCAACCTTGAATTATCTGTCCCCTCTTCAATTCGAAGAGTATCACTATATCTCTAAAAAGTTTGTCTCCTAAATCGGATCAACATCAAATTTCCTTTAATGTTTTAGAAGAATACACAAATTTAGGTTTTTTGGAAATGAATCTTGGTGCTTCATTTGATAGACCTAATAAAGAAAGACATGACTTTCAACAATTATGTTCTGAAATGGAAACCCAATATTATAAATTTGTGAAAACTATGACACATTGGTTGCATGAGACACACCCAGACTCTTGGTCTCTCACAGATGGCGGTGCGTGGTTACTAAAGCAAAATGAGATACCATTCTTGTCAAGCTATAAGACTGCATTAAACACTTAATAGGCAACATGTTTAAGAGAATATTTCACTTTTACATTTTCAAATACTATAAATCTTTGACGTAGTATTAGAAAAATGAAAGTTATCAATAATGCCATTTCAAAACCTGCAAATAACTCTCTGTGACACAAACAAAGGCTTATAATCACGCAAGTATACAAAATGAAATAAGCAAGATTATCAAACCTTCTAAGTGAATCTGTTGAAACACTCATTTTGCGAGCAACAATTCCATATAAAATATCTGATAGGAAAGCGATTGTAAATAATGGTACAAAACACAAGCTGATTTTCTTATTTAGCAAGTCAATTAAAATGAATATAAGCTTCTTTACTATATTTCAAACAAGAAGCTCTCACCATAATAGTACTTGGTTTACTCTCTGAAAAACGATCTCTATCTAGTTTATAAGCATAGGGAGTATCTTCTAATATGCGAACGATTCAACAATCTCGCATTACAAACCATTTCGGCAAGGCTTCTAATAGTGTAAGCAACTCGACTGAATCCAAACAAATACATTTGATCTCCAGCTTGATAATTCAAACGCAACAATCTGTACGCATTTTGAATAACCTGATCGATTCCCCTGCCAAATATACCTCCATCAAATTGATCTATTAAATATTCTCCCGTTACAATACCTTCACTATAATGAACAATTTGTGGAATTCCATCATCACCAATTGGCTTTATAACTTATGTGATTTTAACTACATTAGCTGGATACTCACTAGAAAGCTTTTGCCAAGTTCCATCTGTATATAATCAGCCTTTTCACAACTTAATCTCTAAACATCCACTGCAGTAATATTAAGATCTAATTCAAGTTTACTGTTTTTCTTGATTATTCCAATACTTTTTCAATTCTAATGCTTTGAAAATACTTAATATATCCACTTTCCAAGTAGGTATTATAGAAGTAATAATCATATCTTCAACTATACTCAGACAACCAGTAATAATAGCTATCATCAATATCCACCCAGAATAATTCAATGCAAATATTGTAATAGTTGCCACAAAAAGAGTTATACCCCATACCTTCGCCAAATATGAATGATAACTAGTTAATCTCTTAAATTTACACATACTATAAAACCAACTCAACATCTGCAAAATGAAAGTTATCAACAATGCCATTTCAAAACCTGCAAATAACTCTCTATGACACAACCAAGCGCTTATAGCAATGCAAGTATATAAAATGAAATCAGCGAGACTATCAAATCTTCTAAGTGAATCTGTTGAAACACCCATTTTGCGAGCAACAATTCCATCAAAAACATCTGATAAGAAAGCGATTGCAAATAATGGTACAAAGAACAAACTGATTTGTTTATCTAGAGAGTCAATTAAGAGAATAAACGCAATGACGCATCTAAGATAAATTAAAAGTTTGGGTAGGTGTTTGAGAAGATTAGAATTCATTTTTTGTTTAGATTTCTTTTTGAAGAGTAAATTTGATATTTCACTTCATGACACTATTTCGCTAATACAAAACCATGCTTAAGTAAACCTAAAATCACCCGCTGGAAGGACAGAATAATTACCTAAAAAATAGAAATTCGAGCAAATATTCTTGACTTCTTCACAAACTTCTTCTTGTATTTCTGACCAATTTGCTGGGTTAACAAAATCAATAAAGAATGTATATTCACACAACTTACCTTTTGTTGGTCGAGATTCAATTTTGCTAAGATTTATATTTCTCTTTGCCAAACAATCCAAAACTCTCATCAATCCACCTGGTACATTTTGAGGTATACGAAAAGCTAAAGAAGTAAGGGTGTTAGTTTTTTCTGATTGCTCTACTCTTAAGGGAGACTTTGAAATTAACCAAAATCTAGTGTAGTTGTTTTGAGAATCGTTAATTCCTTTTTGAATAATTGGGATCTTATACATCTCAGCCGCTTCTTTAGAGCAAATCGCCGCTATTTGCTTATTATTATTATCAGATTTCATATCTAATAAACTCAAAGCCGCCGCCGAATTACTTGTCATTTCTTTTTTTTCAAAATTATTACTAAAACTTTTTTTGAGAAAATCATCACATTGAGCAAAGGCTTGATAATGAGCCCTAATTTCTTTTATATCATTTATATTTCCAAAACCAACTAAACAATGTTCTACATGCATAACCCATTCCAGTCGCACTTCGACACTTTGAGAACCCTTGATTAATCCATCTAATGTTTCTGGGACACTTCCACCGAGTGAATTTTCAACTGGTAAAAGTCCAAATATTTTTTCATTATTACTACTTTCTTCAATTCCTTCACGAACTGAATTTATACTAGGAAAATCTAATAATTGGAAATCCTCTAATTTAATTAATGGTTTTATTTCACTTGAATGCGCATCTTTAGCAGTTTGCTCAAAGAAGTTGACTATTTCTAAAGCACAAATATGTGAAAAAGACCCAGCTGGACCTAAATATAAAAGCTTTGAAATGCGGTATTCCTTAGTATTCATTTCTGACTGAGTCTATATACAATTATGTAATTTTAGGATTGTAGTTTTTATGAGGTTTGAGAATAATTAATTAAATAAATCATAAATAGAATTAATTACTGGGCAAATTTGTATTCTCTCAACCTTGCCTCTTGATCAGGTGTCAAAATTGCTCTAATTTGTTTCCAAGATTTGGTTTTGAGATCTGATATTTTTGATTGATTTAAGTCAATTTGATTTTTGAGATTATTAATTTCTTGCTCAGAAGATAAATCTGAACCTAGCAAAGAATTCAATTTATCTTGAGTCACTTTTATGTCTGCTTGGAAAGATTTAATTTGAATTTTTTTATCATTTTGAATTTGTTCAATTTGTTGCTTTTGAGTTTCGGACAAATTGAGCTGAGCCAAAGCTTCATCCATTCCCCTTGAATATGAAACTAATGATTGGTTGATTAGAATGACTAATACAAAATTAGCTAATAACTTAAAAAATAAATTTAGAGACAAAATATTGAATTGTTTCATAAGAGACTTCACTGACAATTAGTAGCCAATCAAAATTATAGAGCTATTTCACAAGCTCATAAGTACTTTTCAAACATCACTATAAAATGAAGCTTTCATACAAAATAGTTAAGGGAGAGAGCAAAAAAAACTTAAAAGCCATGTCCTAGAAGTTATTCTAGAGATGTATTTGAATAAACCGCAAAAACTAAGGACTTATGGGGACTTCTTTAAAATAGCGTTTTTCAGCAAAAGCATTCAAAAAAATCTGGTTCACCCTGAAAATTTCACAAAACAC
>DUDU01000010.1 GCA_005110395.1 Candidatus Melainabacteria bacterium
TTTGGGTTTGCAAGAAGAGAGAGATTTAATAGTTGAGTATTACCACCAGTAGTTGAATTATTAAAGATAATTGATTCATTAGAAGCGACATTAAATTCAGAATATTTATTATGAGAAAGACCGTTTGAATTGGGATTTGCAATGTTTATTACATATCCGTTAATTGCAGGATTGAGAATAGAAGGTTGAAACCCGATAGGAGCATTAGGATCAACGACAGGAGCGGAGAAAGTTGGAAGGAATAAATTGGTTAATAGAAGAGCAAAGAGGAAAAGGGAAAAAGATCTTTTAGACATTATGGAAACCTTGTTTAATCCCCTGAATCTTGATAATCCATGTTCGGTTTTATTATTCATGATTCTATGAAATTGATTCTAATAACTTGGTATTGTTAGGAATTTGATTCATGAAGAAAGTCTTCAATTCGCTAGGCAATTCTTCAGCTATTGGTGACGAATTCTCATCTTTGCGTTTTGCCCACAATATTGTATTACTACCATAAGCTAATTTCCGTCGAGCATTTTCATTCACACTGAAATACTCAAAATATAATTTAAATCCTTTTTCATATAATTCTTCTAAATACATGCAAACTTCTATTATTTCGAAGGGCATAGCCTCTTGAAGATGATTTACATTCGATTCAAGACAGACGTATTCTCCCTTCCTTCCCTGGGACGTAAATACCTCTGGTTTGAGAGAATAAATAAATTTTTCAATTGATTTTGCTTGCCAGTCATAATAATTTGAATAGTAAATATTGCCAACAGAGTTCCCATTTATAATACCAGTACTATATTTACCTTTTCTGATGATTGAATTCTGCTTATTGGTTAAGGAGATCTTTGCAATTGATGAGCCCAAGCTGCCTGACGGTTTTTTTTGTGTATCAATAGCTGAGCAAGAACTTTTATTTTCTGTTGGCATACTATTGAGAAAGTTAGAAAGATATTGAGGCATAGGCACTTTCTTGACAATGCCATGTGATTCAATTCTTACCCAAGTACTGGATAAATTACAATCAGCTATTTTAGATAAACTCTTATCAGAATTGACTTTGAACCATTCAAATTGAAGATCAATAAAGGAGTCTTTAATGTTAGATTTTGGAGTTGCCCAGACTGTTCCTAAAATACTGTCAAGTGACTCAGCTTCACCGTATATTCTAATGGAAGATTCATTGGTTACCATTCCATATTCACCGCTATTTAAATCCTCAATTAGTTGTTTGCTTATGGGGTTGAGTGATAGTTCTCTAATCTTTCCCATCCAGTCTGCAAAGTTTGTAAAATAAGTTTTACCCCATAAGGCTTTACAATCTTTGAATGTTGTATAGAAATTATATTTGAACTTTTTTGATCTTTCATCTAGTGATAAGTTATCGTCAATAATATCTAGAGAATATGCAGTTGATTTGTTGTTGCTTAAAGTATCCGACAAATTATTTGCTTTAGTGATTCTTGCAACAACAATTTGATTATTAGGAGATAACTCAATAGAGGTAGTAATAATGCTGCATTCTAATCCGTTGACAACAATATCAAAAATCACATTATCATCTTGAATATGTTTGACTTCTATGTTACTTGGAATACTTCCGAAAGCTTTCAGTACGCATTCTCTCACACACCATAAACGAGTTGCAGAAGTATTTAATGAATTATCAACATGTTGAAATCTCGGAATAATTTGATAATTCTTCTCACCAATGAGTCTAATCCACTCTTCTTGAGATCTTTTCTCCACAAATTCAATATCACAACCTTGAGGATTGTCTCCAATTGTCATAATAAGAATAGAACCCGAATGAGAAATTGAGATTTGTTTATTGCTATTTTCTATTGAAGGTTTCCCATCTTCTGACCATATGATGTAATTCATTTCGCTTTCGAATTCACCGATGCTTGAATCGATATGCTTTGCAAAAACTTTCTGTTCAATTGAATGTCTGGCACGCTTGTTTAAAGTATTGAAAGGATGTGAATGTTTGTAAACCACAAAGTTGAATTTATCTTCAAATAAATCATTCAAGGATTCCAACTGATCATTGATTTTCTCTTCTAATAAGGAAACATCACCGATTGTATTAGGAGATGGATATCCTACAGTTGGTCTAAGTGCTTTAGTAATATATCCCGTAATCTTTTTTATAATTCTTTTCTTTTTATCCAACACCGTAACTTCAGAAAAAGCTTTATCCCCTTCTAATCTCAAAAGCCTGCATTCAACGTACTTAGCTTCACGATAATTCTGAGTATCAAATATTTCCCATTTTTCAATACTAAGTGGAAGGTATATATTATGAGTAAGAGTTAGCTGAGCTGATTGGAGAAGAGTGTCTCTGAGAAGAGAGCTTCCTAAGATGAAAGGCTTGGCTTTTTCCTTAGAAAAACAAATATCAGAAGTATCTGTTTTGAAGAATTTAGTTGAGAATACAGCAAGCCCATTTTTCAATGTGTAAATTTTGTCTATATTCTGGAACATTTTTCCTTGAAATAAAAGCCAGCTGTATAAATCTGTTTCTGGATGCAATCTCAATGGCTCACTTGGTATATCAATCTCATAAGTTTCTATTTCCAAATTAGGATTGAGAATAATATCAGCTGAAAAATGTTCGATCGTAAAGTTAGAATCTTCGGTTGAGATAGAGGCTTTAAGTCTCGTCAAATGAGATCTACCATTATAGCTAGGCATAATCTGAGCCCTGATTTGTATTTTAATCTCACCATTTTTTGGTACCACAATCGGACGTAATAAAGATACATTTTCAAATCTAATGGATTCTAGGCTCCGAAGTCCGCATAGCTGAGCTGCCGCCTGAGTCATAGCTTCTAAGCCGAATACAGTTGGAAATAAAAGCGAACCATTAAAATCATGATCTAAAATATATTTATCATGTTCTGTACTCAGTACTGCTCTGGCTACAATTTCAAAGCCTGGCTCAAGATGAACAATTTCCTCTAAATATCTATTTGCCCTGATTTCACTATTTGGTTTTTCTCTCCAAGTATCCAATCCTCCAAGTCCAGCTGCTACTACTATTTGTTGATCATTCGATTTGTTCTCAATCCATTTAATAAATTCGGCAACGCCTTCTTCGGTGCTAATTGCTCCAATTCCCATCCCAGCAAGTCTCTTGATGCTGCCCATCTTGGCTCCCATCCCCGTCTCGCCCCATACGCTATATGCCATGCTGAGTGTTTCAACATTATGAGTATGGCTAAGATTTCTTAGTATTAAATCTAAGGCTTCATTCGAAAATGCATACCAACTATTACCTGGCATCCCGGTAATTCCAATGATTGAGGTTAATGCCACAAATAGCTTGAGAGAATTAGTATTTTCTTCTGCCGTCTCTTCTTGCTTGGATCCTGAATTTGTTTCAAGAGCAGAACTATTATTTGTCAATGCGTGGGTTGTTGGAGCGGTTGAGAGGTCAGCATTCCCCCTTGCAAGGGGGCTAGGGGGTATTCTACTTGTTAATGCTTGAATTAAATTGATTGCACCAATTAATTTAGGTGAAATTTCTTTATATGCTTCTTCTCCATTTACAGATCCAGCGAGGCGAGGTTTATTTACTGCCGCGCCGTGAACTATACCAGTAACATTGCCTAATTCTGATTTGATTTGATCAATCAATATATAGACTTCTTGTATATTGGTAATATCACATGAATAATATTGAGCGGAAAGACTCTTTTGTGAGTATTGTGAAAGAATATTTCTTACTTCATCTGACAAAGGTGAACTGCCAACTAAAGCCATTTTGCAATTGTGTTTGCTTGCTAGAGCCAATGCACATTCTGCTGTAATACCTTTGCCGCCACCTGTTACTAAAATCACATCATTGGAGGTTAATTGCAAAGCATTTCTTTTCACTCTCAGTTCTTCTGCTGGTCCATAGATCATTCTTCTTCTGGCACCATCACTATCATAAGCCGCGGCAATGTATTTGTCATTTTCATCTTCTATTTCTGAGAATATTAATTTCGTAATTTCATCGATATTGAGTTTGTCGTGAAATTCAATAACACGGATTTTGTTCTCTAGTCTTTCAAAATGTATGCTGGCCGCAAAAGATACAGCACTGTAATTATTCAAGCTGTAGTTTTTCAATATATGATTTGAAATATTATTTCGCGAAAAATATCCGTCTCCGCTTTGTATGAATACCAAATCATTTTCAAATTTAGCGGTATTACTGGCAATTGTAGAAAGTAAGTTTACGGTTTCTTTTAATAATGAGAAATCGAGTTCTTCTATTTTTCCTTTATCTGGGGTGTTAGGTACTAAAATCAGTAATTTGTCAAATGACTTTAAATTCTTATTTGATATATCTCTAATATCTATCAATTCAATAGAGGGTAATTTGGTGCGTTGAGAATAAATATCTGGAGCAATTTGTTCTATTAAAGATTTACTAATATTTTGAGCTTTCTCTTCACTTGATTCACTGAAAACAATGCCAACATTTTTATCTAAGTATGTGAGAGAGAAATTATTGCTAATTGATTCTTCAATTAATTCTACAGAATAACTTTGTACTGCTAATTCTTCTTGAGCTACTGGTTGATTGATTTCAGTGATTGTTTGAGTTGTTGCATTTGCTTCGTTTCTTATGGGTGTATTCGTAGAAGTATTATCAGTGTGTTCAATTGAGTTAGTCGAAACTGTATCCTCTAACAGAGAAGAAATGTTTTCTGTGATGTCAGCAATACTTGCATTTGCAAAAGTTGATGTTTCAAACTTACCTTGAAGTCCATATTGTTTTGCCACTTGACCCAGCACAGAGCCCGCTTTAATGCTGTCCATGTTCAAATCATCTAATAATCTATACTCAGATTTAATTCCTTCAGACGGAAATCCGGTTGCTGAAGAAATGGTTTCAATCAAAGTGTTTTGAATGGAAATTGCAGTTTCTACTTTTAGTTTTTCAGTACTGGAAATAGTTTGAGCATTTGCTTGAGTCTGTGCCGCAGTATTTTCGTAAGCTGAGGATTGATTAGGCTCTTCCACTGTAGTATTTGTATTTAATAAGGCGTGATTTTCCGCTACTATTTCTACAATCTGTTCCAAAGAATTATTTGCATAACCCGCTGCATCCAATTTGCTTTGTAATTGATATTTTCTAAATAATTCACCTAGCATTGAACCAGCTTTAATACTGTCCATATTCAAATCGTCTAATAGTCTATATTCTGGCTTCAGCCCTTCAGTGGGAAATCCAGTCTTCTCTGCAACTAATGCATATAGAGTTGTTCGAATTTCATTTTTGCTAATCGTTTTGTTTGTTGAGTCTATACTTCTATCAAGATTTTCTAGGGATATAAGTTTTTGGGGAGTAGTATTAATTTCAGCTTTTATTATTGAATTCTCTTGCATTCTCAATTCATTCGCAATTGCCTTTGTTTCAAGCTTTACAACCTGAGATATGACATGTTTTGCATTTCCGTTATTCTGAGTTCCATTGTTTTTTTCTTCAGTACCCTTTGTTTGAATATCTGAGTCATTAATATTTTTGGAGTATGTAATTTGTTTATCTGAGGATCTGAGATATTTCAAATCAGTCAAAATAATTTCTCTCAGAAAGTCTCCTCTTTCCTTTAAATAAGCCTGCATATCAAAGAAAGGCAAATGCAAAGTATTAGCAATTTCATCATTTATTCTTGTATTGAAATCGCCACTTATACCAATCTGAGAATTATTGTGGGAAGGGAGATTATATTCATTGTCAATGGGGCTTGTAGATAATATGTCCAGTTCAGCGGGGAAAGGACGCTCTACTGGATTGACTATAAATTCTTTATCACGAGCTGGTTTAAATTCTCTGATTAGGCGATTTTTGTATATTTCTTTTGCCTTTATATCCGCACCTAATACAAAGAGTGAAGCAAGCATTGTATTAAAAGATAAATCATCTTCACTATTAGCTTCAACCGGATAGCATTTAATATCGGATGCAATATTGTTGACTAAGCCAGATAATACTTTGCCAGGGCCAATTTCAATTAATACATCGCATTTTTCCTTTATACTATTAATTGCTGAAACAAAATTTACTTGCCCAATTGCTTGATCGGCAAAGTAGGTGTTCAAATCAGTATAATCATGAATTTCATTACCACTTACGCTGCTGATCAAAGCAAAATCTTTTTTCTTTTCCTTATGTTCTTTGAGTAGCTCAAAATGTTTTATAGTTTCTGCGGTTTCGTTTACGAGGTCCGAGTGGAATGCTCCTGATACTGGCAATTCCACCGCCATAATTTGCTCTTGCTTGGCTAGTTCAACAATATATTTGATACTCTCTCTTTCGCCGCTAATCACAGTTTGCTCGGGCCCATTGATATTGGCGACGGTTGAGTATCCAGGTGCTTTTTTGATCAATTCTTTTGCTTTTTCTGCAGAGCAAATCAAACTAGCCATAGAGCCAACTTGAGCTTTTCCCTCGGTGGAACCATTAGACATAGATTTGCCTCTAAAGGCTGCAAAGCGCAATAAAGTCTTCTCATCGTAAAAGCCAGCTGCGTAGAAAGACATCAATTCGCCTAAGCTGTGCCCTGTCCCACCTGCAAATTTTAAGCCAAGTTGTTCAAGATATAGTTGCCAAATCAGAGAGTTTAAGATTATGGCTGGCTGCGCTATATCAGTCTGTTTGAGATGATTTCTCCATTCATTTTCTTCGGCTTTATCTTTAACTCTATCGATCTGCTTAAAAACTGATTCAGCCACTCCATGAGTATTTTCCTTGGCAAAAATCCCTTTTGCATGCTCTACCAATTCGCTCGCCCAATCAAAGCGTTGAACAAGCTTGTTGCCCATGTTTAGCTTTTGAGATCCTTGTCCTGGATATAAAGCACCAATGCGCAAATCATCTTTTTTGTATCCAAAGAAAATACTATTAGCATCCAAAGACTTAATAGGCTCTCCTTTGTAAGGTGGCTGGGCGGTAATAGCACTTTTCAGGACATTAAGTTTTTTCTCCAGGTCAAATGGATTTATTGCAACAATTGATGCTCTGATCGGCTTTTGCAAATCAGCATTGTTGTTAATCGCATAAGCAAAGTCAGCAAGTTCTGCATAGCTCATACCTGCCGCATCAAGACTTACTCGTTCAATCTCGGCAATTAGCTCATCCTTGTCATTTGCAGATAAAAAGAAAATCTCAGACTCTTGATTGGAAACTAAAAGTTTTTTTTCTTCAATAGAAGGTTTAAGTTTGGAAAATGGAGCATGTCCAGATTGCAAAAGAACATGGCTGTTTATTCCGCCAAAGCCCATGGCAGAGACCCCTGCATAGAGAATATCTTCTGCTTTTCTGATTTCTCCATGAAGAATTGGATATAAAGACTTAGCGGTATCAGCGAAAATCGGATTTGGATCTTTAAGCCCGGCGGTTGGTGGCAATATTCTTCTATTAAGTGAAATAACAGTCTTGATGAAAGCACCAATTCCTGCGGCAGCTTTAGTGTGTCCAACTATTGATTTAAATGAAGTAACTCCACAATTACGAGCCGGTAAAGTTTTCTCTTTATTTAATGCCAGCGATATTCCTTCTAATTCAGTTTTATCTCCGACAGTGGTGCCAGTTCCATGACCTTCAATGAAATCGAGTTTGCTTGTATCAAAATCGACTTTGTCATATGCCCTTCTCAGAGCTCTAGATTGGCCAATTGCGCTTGGGGCAGTTATCCCACCTTTGCCATCTGAAGAAATTCCCCACCCATTTAATATGGCGTAAATTTGATCTCCATCTTTTTCAGCATCTTCCAGTCTTTTCATTATGACAGCGCCACAGCCTTCGCCAGGAAGGAATCCCGCTCCATTTTTGTCATAAACTCTCATTTCATCTTTGGTCAATGCACCGGTTTTTGCAAAGCCAATTAATTCAAAAGTATCAAGACTTATATCAACGCCGCCCGCAATCGCCATATCCATTTGTCCAGATTCTAAGGCATTTGCCGCTGTGCAGATTGCAAGTAGAGAAGAAGAACATGCTCCATCAACAATATATCCCCCACCGTGCAAATCAAGAAAGTTGCAAATTCGACCAGCAATTGTGTTTGCAAGTCCACCAGCAAGACTATCTTCCGTCATAGAAGAAAACACAGACTTGTAGTATTTCTCCATTGTGCTCTCTAAATCATCAAAATGATGAAGCAAGCCTTTTTGTTCTAGCGATTTTTTGAGAACTTTCCTTATATAAGGCCAGCGTTGACGCATATAGTTTGCACGGGTGAATTCACCTGTGAGGGTATTGCCGATAATTACGCCCATTTTCTCGGAAGGTAATTGCTCTTTGGTATAACCAGCATCAGCAACCGCCTGCAAAGATGTATCTAAGGCCAACCAGTGAACGATATCTGTGCTTTCATAAGATTTTTTTGGAATTCTTTTTCCTAACCAATCAAAGGAATATCCATCAATTACAGCGGCTTTTTTCTGATATGTCTTATCTGGAGCGCTTGGATCTGAATCGTAATATTCACTATTAGGAAGTCTAACATCCGGCATTTGTCTAAATTGCCTTTTTCGAGCGAGCACATTTTCCCACAATTCAACAGGTGATTTAGCACCAGGATAGAAGCATGAAAGACCGATAATTGCAATTTTGCAAGATTCTTTATTTTTCATTATGATTTTGTAGATCAGGCTATAGATAAAGTAACATTTTATTATTTTTTCATAACAAGTAAGTAATTACGATCTCTTGTAAATATCTACTTGAGAGAAATATGAGCATTAGTTATTAAGGGACTGTTAAGAACTCGTCCAAAAAAAAGCTTAATAAGGGGGCGAAATGAGTGAAGACAAAATAGTTGAATGTCATCAAAAAGTTAAGAAAATATGTTGCTTTGTAGCCATATTGATAGCTTATAGCAGTTATGCAAAATTGACTAGAAAGCGTTGCGTGCTGTAAGTACTGGACCCTTCTGCTCTCACATCTTGGCTGGACTTCAAGTTGATTTGGAGCCTAAACGGATAAGTCGAAAGAGATTAAAACAATTAAAATTCCATCAGGTAGAGAATGATTATGCGAGTTTCTACCTGATGGAATTTATTTTTAGCTGATTTTTTTGGCGAATTAAGTTAATCAATTATCCATAACTAATTCTCCATAGCTAATTCTCCATAGCTAATTCTCTTTATATTTGTTAGTGGCCTATCTTGGGTCTTTTTAGTTCTGCATTTTGATACATTCTGCATGTAATAAATTTTGAACTAAGGTTAATTGGCAAAATTGTATTAGAGCTTCTAGAAGATTCTTCTGGGGAAGTTGACTTGCATTAAGAAATTAAATTCGTTTTCAATGTGATTGTATTAAGGGAGCTTCTAAAAACTAAGCTTTTTCAACCCCCGGCTTTCGCCGACCCCTGAAAAGGGGCTCTCAAAGAGAAAGCTAAAAGCCCTCTCTCAGGGGGGTGGTGGTTTGAAGAGACTTAATAGAGCTGCCCTTAATTAACCCAGTCAATTTCTTTGCACTTCTCTTCGGTTTTGAGATCATGCTCTAAGCTCTCTTGAACCCATTCCTCCATAATCTCAGGAATCGAATATCCATCATTGAGTTTTTCTAATTTCTGCGATGATTCATTTCCTTCAGTCAACACTTTTTCAATAGACGCAAGTTGAGATTCTATTCCCAAGGATTCTGCATCATCACGCATATCATCTAATCTTCTTTGAACGGCCGCAAAATGTGAAGTTTCTTCTTCGTAAAGCCAATCTGAGAAATGTCCTCCTAGTCCTTGAATAGCTGCATTCATTTCATTATCATCTGCCATTTGCAAGAAAGTATCTTCATGACTAGATAATTTCAAATCAGGTCTATCCATGAAATATTTGACTCTGAGTTCTAACCAAGCCATTAAACCCAAAATTAAATTCCAATCCGTGCTGATATCAGCAATTCTCACTTCAAGCCTATTAACATCAGTTGGCCTGTTAATACCATTTGGTCTCACTGCCCCCCAAAAGTGACGAACATTAAACATTTGTTTTTCTTCAATCATTCGCTCTGTCCATGAAATAAAATGTGCATGCGAATCAAAGAAAGGAATATAATCTGGTACTTTCGGGAAAGTGGCCCAACGATGTGATTGATTGCCAGTAACTTTTCCATCATAAAAGGGAGAATTTGCAGCCAATGCTAAAAGCAAAGATGCCTCAGTCCGAATGAGATTGACTAAGCGGATTAACTCTTCTTTGTCTTCAATTCCAAGATTGTAGTGAATGCTAGTTGTGATGACGCTGAGTCCATGCCTGCTGCGAATATGTTGATGATATTCATCTTCTGGCTTGCTCATAATAAATTCTTTTTCAAAAGGCATTGCCAGAGAGCTGCTTGGGACAATTGTCCATTCTGTGTTTTGACTTCTGAGAAATTCTCTGAGCTGCATACGTCCGCTAATTAGATGACAAAGTAATTCATCATATGATTCCAAAGCTGGGGTTATATACTCAACATTGCGCTGATCAGGCTCAATCGTGAAACCCTTGAGGCTTTGACTTATAAGAGCAGAAAGTGGCAAGATTTGACCATTCGGCAAACCAGTGTATTGCTCAATTTCAAAACCTTTTTTTAGCAACATTTCTTTTCTTTGAATAAAAACTAATTTTCTA
>DUDU01000011.1 GCA_005110395.1 Candidatus Melainabacteria bacterium
TCATTTACACCATCTACTTTTTGTTTTAAAGCTTCATCTATTTGTACTTGAGAAGTAATTCCATCCGCAATATTTAAAGTTATTTTTTCTCCTACTGCTAAATTGATATTTGGTGCCAAAAGATTACCCTGATTATGAACTGCTGAACCAAGTAAGTTAATTGAACCAGTGGCATTAATATTGCCCAAATTAATAACAGCTCCTCCTGTTAAGGAGGCGGGGGAGGTACTAAAAATATACTTGCTATTTGAAAAGTCCTGGTCGTTAATGTTTAAAGTACTGGCGGTTAAAGAGCCAACATTAACCTGGGAACTCGAACCAAACAATATTCCCGAAGGGTTAGTAATGAATACCTGTCCGTTTGAGTTTACCTTTCCGAATATTTCACTTACAGATCCACCAGTTACACGGTTAAGAATGGCTGAACTACTTGATGGAAGATTAAAATTAACGGTTGCATTGCTTCCAACATTAAAAGTTTGCCAATTTGCAATTGAACGACTTGCATCTGCATTTACATTCATTGTACTTCCAGTCACGTTGACGCTAGAAATACCGACTGTATCGTGAATACCGCCAGGCAAAGCATTAAAAGAGGGCTCTGCAGAAACAGAATTTGATACAGATAAAAAGATAAAAGAGAGTCCAATAATTCCAAGGCTATGCAAAAAGTCTAATTTGCCATTAAATTTGCCAATGCAGAATGAACCCAGTTTTTGATACCAATTCAAAAGAGGATTTGAATTACAAGTAGTGACTTGTGTAATCATAGAGAGAGCTCCCTGTTGAAATTGTTGAATCTTTGAATCTTGCAAAAATACTATTCACAAGATATTAAGGAAAAGAATGCTGATAGCCACATCATATTTTTCCTCATTCATTTGATCTAGTATCCATAATCTAGGGATATATAAATCTTTAGAGGTTTTACCCTAAAATTTTGGACTCAGCGTTTAGAATTGACTTATTAAGAAATTAGGATAAAAATAATGCCAATTGTTGAAATATACTTATTAGAAGGCCGAAGTGAAGAGCAAAAACGCAATTTAGTTAAAGAAGTTACTGAAGTCATTTGCAGAACTATTCAAACTGAGCCAGAACAAGTGAGAATAATTCTTTCGGACATGAAGAAAAGTGACTACTCAATTGGCGGTGTATTAATTAGTGATAAATAGAATAAGAAAAAACATGTCTGCCATTAGTACTTAATGAAAAATATAAGCCGAAAAATATGAGTCCTATTGAACCTTCTCGATTTACAAGCCTAGCTGAAAGTAAAAACAATGAAGTCATTATTTCGGTAGAAATCCCATTTGAAAATCGAACAAATTCTGGATTAGTAAATAATGCTAATAATTTAACCAAACAAAAAAAAAGCACCAAAGATTCTTTAGTTAGCACGGCTCCAGTAGTAGAGGAAATTCAAATTGAGGGTAGTCTCAGGCCTGCAAGCCTGGAAGAATATATTGGACAACCAAGACTAAAACAAATACTCAAAATAGGGATTGCGGCAGCTATTAAGCGGGGGGAGAGAACCAGCATTGGACATATTATGCTCTATGGCCCTCCAGGACTCGGCAAAACAACATGTGCTTTTTTGTTGGCCGGTTTAATAGGTTCTAAGGCTCACATTTTTTCTGCGCCTTCGCTTGATAAGCCGAAAGACATAATTGGCGTTCTAATGTCTCTTCAGGAGGGTGATGTCCTCTTTATTGATGAAATCCACAGGCTCAATAAGGTGACGGAGGAATTGCTCTATCCTGCTATGGAAGATTATTGCTTGGACTTGTCGACTGGCAAAGGCGTTTCAGCTAGAGTTACTCGTTTACCTTTGCCAAAATTCATATTAGTCGGAGCCACTACCAAGCTTGGAAATATATCAGCTCCAATGCGTGATCGTTTTGTTCAAATTCACAAAATGGAATTTTATTCGGAAGATGAATTGTCGGAAATCGCACTTAGATCGGCAGGCATACTCAATTTTCAATTAAATGAAAAAGCATCCAGATTAATTGCCAGAAGATCCAGAGGAACTCCTCGTATAACCAATAGATTGTGCCGCTTGGTCAGAGATTATATTTCTCATCGCGATGCTGAGCTGGCCTGTGAAGAATTAACCGAAGAAGCTTTGACTTTATTTCAAATTGATCCATTGGGGTTGGATAATACTGATCGAGCTTTACTGGAAGCTATTACGCAAAAATACAATGGCGGTCCAGTTGGTTTAGATACATTGGCTGCAACTATTAGTGAAGATTCAAAGACAATCGAAGATTATTATGAACCGTTTTTAATGCAGTGTGGTTTTCTTGAGAGAACTCCCAAGGGGCGCAAAGCAACTGCTAAGGCTTATGAATATTTAGGCTATAAAATTCCGCAATTCCTGAATAAAGATCCTGATTCAAGCCAATTGGAATTGATTTGATTATTTGATTCCAAGGCTAATGTTGACTTTGTCCGTTAGGTGAAAACATTTTTACAACGTCAATTTCTTGTCTTTTCAATTCTCAAATGGAAATTACTTAAAGTTTCAAAGATAGGATTTGCTTTTAAGAGTTCATGAAAATCTATTTCCTTAATCACTATTCACCAGTATGCTAATTCAAATATCGCTCTCAGAAGCTATTGCCAATCTCCCAAAATTCGCTACTTTCTTAGAAGGAATTGTTGGTGGAAAAATTATTCGTTGGGGTGGAGTAGGATTTGATAATAAAACTCAAATGCTTTCAGTTGAAGTTGTTTTATCAGGAAAACAAAGCCCTAAAAAGGATAATCCCCATCCTCCCATTTTGAGTTCATTGTTGAACAATGTAAATAGAGGAAGTCAAAAAAATTTAGGAGCTTTGATTATTCCTACTGGGCTTGGATGTTCTATTGGTGGTTTTGGCGGAGATGCAAATCCAATTGCAAATCTCTTAGCTCAACAATTTGATTATTTAATAGTTAATCCGAATGTGGTCAATGGCGGCGCTTGGCAGAATATTGCAGAGAATATGCTTTATGTCGAAGGTTTTGCGATTGATATGTTTATGCAAGGGCAAATCTCATTGAGACCCGTCAGGAAAAACCAAATTGGCCTGATTATTGACAAAAACATTCCTGAAGAATTAATTCGAAAAGAGCTAGAAGTTGTTAAAGCTGCCCAAACAATTTGGGGTATTGATTTCCTGGATTATGAAATTACAAATGAACCATTGAATCAAGCCATAGAGGTTTTACCTGGAAGCTATTCGAGCGGAAAAATAGACAATCCTTTAACCCTTATTGAAGCCGCCAAAAAATTAATTGAAAAAGGTGCTAGCGCAATTGCAATATTGACTCTTTGTCCAGAATATGAAGAGTCGAATTCATCATTCCCTCTTTCAAGTTGCCGTGAGGCGGAAGCTTTAGCTCATTCTGGGCTAGTGGGGAATAACAGCAATTATGATTATGGATTGGGAGCAGATCCAATTGCAGGACTTGAAGCCATTTGCTCACACATTATTACCAATCATTTTTTGATTCCATGCGCTCACGCGCCAACTTTTGCGGAAAGCACGATTCAAGAACTAACACCTAGGCTTAAGTTCCCTCTTGAAAAAAAAGGGGGGGGTAATGCTTGTTCTAAACTGGAAGAAAAAACTAAAGGCTCTCCTGTTATTCCGAAGTCATTTCAGGATCTGCTGGATGATCCACCTTTGGAGTATTCCAGCATTGATTCACGTGTTTCACCCGAAATTGCCAGCTTTAGTTTCTTGCCCTCAGTATTCCGAGGACTTCAAAGAGCACCTCAACTAATTCCTATTGATCAAGCTATTGCCTCTGATTTAACAATTAATGAATTGAAAGCCTTTATTGGCCCTAGTGATTGCTGGTTAGGACAAAGCTTTTTGTCGGCAGGAATGAGTAGAAACCCTGAATTGAAAGCCTACTCAATTGAATCAAATAAAACTAAAATTGGAATTTCTGCTGATTTACTGAAATTACATTCTGTTCAAAAAACAAAAAATTATTTCGAAGTGATTGGCTATTTGGAAGCAGAAAAAGCGGGAATGATAATAAACAGATTTTAGATTTTGCAAAAATTCAGAGCCCCTCTTTTATTAATAGAGGTTCTTTAGGAATAGTCAACTACTTAATATCACCACGAAACATCTTTGTAATATTATCCAATTGACTCATCATTTCATGAATGTCGGTTTCACTTTGTATATGTCCTTGTCTTTTCTTTTGTTGCTCAATCAAAGCGATTTGATAATTCGATAAAGCTTGAATAATTTGGAAATGGGCTTTGAGTAATTCAATTGGATGTTTATCAGATTTTATATATTCTCTATAACTCTCAGAAAATTCATCAAACAACTCATTCGTTTCTTTTTGTTTTTCACTAATCCACTTCAAATCAATTCCATTTGAATCCGTGGAATCGCCCATTGGGAATTTGAAAACAAAAGGTTGAGACATTTCAGGTGGTAATTGATCCATTGAGAAACCTCTTAATTGTGAAGTGGAAATTTGATGTATTTTAGAGTCGATTAAGCTTCATTTTACTTAGCATTTCAACTTAGTATTGCAATTTGAGCTAGAGTAAAACACGTATCTAAGAGAATCAGTCAAAGCTATAACTAGGATTAGCTAAATATTAGCATCAGACCCAAACATGGTTCGCTACGCTGAATATATTTTAAGTCAATTTGAGTTCAGGGAGATCCTATTAACTAAGAGCTTCATTGTTAGAGCGGATTCCAGACCAAAGGCTGAATGAACCGATTAAGAGGGCGGTACCAATTGCAATTCGCAACAAGCCTCTCCCGAATCCATCGAGCGGACTGAATGGGCCTGCCAAGAAAAAGCCCAAAGCAAGCATAAGAGAAATCATTATCAAGCCTCGAACACCCATAATGCGAGCCCAGCCAAGAAAGAGGTTTTGAGTATTATTTTCCAAGCTGTGAGAATTGGTAATTGAACGACTAGCTGTTTTACTCAATAAAAATTTGCCTTTTGCAAAACCAATGACGGCAGCAAGTACAGAACACAAAACAACGATCCACGGTGCAATTGTTCCAACTGAGCCAAGAAGCAAAAATGATCCACTGAAAAGTAATCTAATAGAGCCAATTGTCCATAAAAGAGCCAAAATAGAAATCGATACTTTTTGTGCGTTATGCATACTTATGAAGTTTAGAAACTGAGTAATAAAGTATTTGTAAGCATAACAGAGTCCATTTAAAGCCTATAATTTATTTGTAGCTAGGATGTCATTAATTAAAAAAGGAAATTTGTTGATTAAATTAAAGACAATATTTCATAAAGCAAAAGAAGGTCCTTGCGGGGCCGAGGTGCCAGTTCTTCTGTTTGCTATTCACAAAGCGAAGCTATGAATGAGATCATGATGAATTTAGAAGAGGTAATTTCTTTGCACTTATTTTTAGAGTGAGAAAAAGATGAACTTGAGCTTCAGCAGAATACCGAACAAATTTCCAATTGTTGACTCACCTAAACTTTTACATAGAGCCTCATCTAAAGACTTGCCTCAACTAGTCACTTTAAATTGGCCTAGCAACAAAGACTTTAATATATGCAAGAAAACAAATTAACATTAGAGTCAAACAATCGCCCTCAGCTTCAAAAAAGTCTTTCTTTAAATGATTCTATTTGTATTGTTTTGGGCTCTGTGATTGGCTCTGGTATCTTTGTCAGCCCATCTGCGGTTTTCAATTTATTAAAGCAATCACCTTTTCTTTCCCTAATTGCTTGGTCAGTTGCTGCACTGATCTCAATTGCTGGTGCTCTTTGTTATGCCGAACTCGGCTGCATGTTTCCAAAAGCTGGTGCCGAATACGAATATCTCAAACATGGCATGGGGCAGAAATATGGAAAATTCTGGGCTTTTCTTTTCGCTTGGGTGCAATTATTGGTTTTAGGTACTGGGTCAATCGCCATAATGGCTGGCGTCAGCGCAAATTATCTTGTCAAGGTTCTTTGGGTGAATGGCGTCCCAAGTAATAGCCAGGCTGAGTCTACATCAAAAATTGTTGCCACTCTCTTAGTCTTGATTTTGACAATTATCAACTGCTATGGAATCAAGCTTGGAAGCAAAATTCAAAACATTTTGACTATTCTGAAAGTAATGGGAATTGTGCTTCTATTGATAATTGGAATTATTTGTTTTCAACACTTAAATTGGATTGAATTTACAAAGAACTTTTTTGGAGCCGAATATACTCAAACTTCCTTGAATCTTAAAACAAGTTTAGCCAGTGATATTGCAAAATTCGGCGGAGCTTTAATCGCTTGTTTGTGGGCTTATGATGGCTGGAATAATTTAAGCCGTGTGAATGAAGAATCTATTGATATTCAGAAAACCTTACCCAAAGGCTTAATTATTGGTATTTCTTCCGCTGCTGTGATTTATCTGAGTCTAAATTTGTTTTATTTTCTTACGCTTAGTCCTACCGAACTCTCAAGCACAAAAGCCGTTGCATTATCTGCAATTAATACTCTCAGTGACAAAGCGACTTGGCTTAAATATTTCCCGTTATCTTTGATCTTAGGGATATTGATTGCGATCTCGGCTGGTGGCGCAACCAATGGTTCTCTTTTATCAGGAGCACGCATTTTCTTTGCAGCTGGGCGTGATGGTTTGTTTTTCGGATCACTTGCTAAACTAAATGAGAAGACCAAAGCACCCGTACATTCACTTATTGTGCAAGGGTTTTGGGCAATAGCACTGATTTTAATCGGCAATTTTGAAAGCCTACTTAGTTATTTCAGTTTTAGCGCTTGGATTTTCTATGTTTTATGCGCAGGAATTCTGATTCATCTTCGCATCGCACAACCCAATGCGCATAGACCTTATAAAATGCCTTTATTTCCCTTTATTCCAATTGTATTTTTGCTAGCTGCTATTTATTTGATTTTGAGTCAAATTGCCAGTGCGCCGATTCAGTCAGGGCTTTCATTCCTCTCTATTCTTAGTGGTGGCGTTTTTTATTTATTTGCCGCCAAAAGAAAATAAATTCCCGAAATTAACTTTTTCTCAAGCTTTCACCTTGCAAAGATTAAGGCAAATATATTCACTGAGAATGTAAATTTTTCCACTATAATTTAGAGACTTTTGCGAATTACAAAGTAAAAAAATATAAAACGTCAAATTTTTAAATTAATCTAATGAGCCAAGGAACTTTAACGAAAAAAGATTTTGTCAGCAATCAAGAAGTGCGCTGGTGCCCAGGATGCGGAGATTACTCGGTTTTGTCATCAGTTCAGAGCGTTATGCCTGAGATTGGCGTTCCAAAAGAAAAAATTGTTTTTATTTCTGGAATTGGCTGTAGTTCCCGTTTCCCTCACTACATGAATACGTATGGGTTTCACACTATTCATGGACGTGCTCCAGCCGTTGCAACTGGTCTCAAGCTTGCAAATCCAGATCTGTCAGTTTGGGTAATTACTGGTGATGGCGATGGACTTTCAATTGGTGGAAATCATTTTATTCACGCAATTCGTCGTAATATTGGCCTCAAAATTCTTCTTTTCAATAACAAAATTTATGGCTTGACTAAGGGGCAATATTCACCTACTTCAAATGTTGGTACTAAAGCCAAATCTACTCCTTATGGTTCACTCGATCGTACCTTCAATGCGGTTTCTGTGGCAATCGGTGCTGGCGCAACATTTATAGCTAGAACTATAGACACTGATCCAAAGCACATGCAAGAAACTTTCAAGAGAGCCTCTGAGCATAATGGAACTGCTTTTGTAGAGATTTTGCAAAATTGTGTGATTTTTAATGACAAGATACATGCTCCAGTCACAGCCCCAGCAAATCGTGATGATAATCAGCTTCGCTTAATCCATGGAAAGCCAATGCTTTTTGGTAAAGATAATAAAAAAGGAATTCGTCTTAATGCTCAAACCTATAGTGTTGAAGTTGTAGAAATTGGGGTTGATGGAATAACAGAGCAAGATATTTTGGTTCATGATGAAAATGTCCCGAATCCATCATTGCATTTTTTAATTGGTGATTTGAATCTTCCCGCCGCACTTGGAGTTATTAGATCGGTTGAAATTCCCAAGTATGAAGATGAAGTGCATGATCAAATCAAGCATATTCAGGAATTAAAAGGAAAAGGCAATCTCAATAAGCTTTTAAAAGGTAATGAAACATGGACTATTGAATAATAAACTGCGAAATAAGAAAGAAGCATGTAGATAAGAGTAAAGCATCTTCGAAAGGAATCATTGAGTAATTCATGTTGATGCAGCTTAAGTGTCTTTACGGAGAGTATTTTTCGGGAATTGTATCACCGGATTCTGCTTGAAAGAGTAACGGTAGAATATGCGATTTCCAAGATCAAAAAATATTCAATCTTAAATCAGACTTACCTCTTCAAAAGGGAAAATCATAATCAGGATTTTAGAAATGTTGCTAGCCTGATTTATTCTCTAATACTCTTTCCCAAAGAGGCTTTTCAGTTTCCCCTTATTTCGCAATAGGTCTATTGTTCACACAAGAAAGATGAAGAATTGTTGAAGGAAAATCCTCATGCGCAGCTTCGCTATGCGCCGACTTCGGAAAGCTGGCTTAATCAAGTTGAAATTTGGTTTGGAATATTATCAAGAAAAACCTTACAAAATGGCAGCTTTTAAAGCACAGAAGAATTGGGAAGTCAAAGGTTCTCAAATAAAAAATGCTATCGCTAGTTTGTTCAATTAAACACTAGTCATTGATTATTTTATTTCAACAGGAAGTTTTCCAACAAAGTTCATTTCTCCAAATAGTGCTTTAGTAGAGGCTTTCTCGGCGCCAGGATAACACTCATAAGTTGAAATGCTATTGTGTAGAAACGGGAATGAAGTTAATAAATAAGGATTACCAAATAAAATAAAAACTATTTGCTTATGCCTTTTCGAAAGAGAGTTTATATAGTTCACTTCTTTTTCTGAAAGACTAATAGACCCTTTAAAAGCGGAAACCTGAACGTGAGTAGCAATAATTATAGTGTCAGAAATCTGAGTCAGTTTGGTTGCATTTTCAAATTCTTTGTCTGTGCTCTCTCCCGTTAGTTCAAAAGCTTTTACACTTGGATGACGAAAAGCAATTTCTTTTTCTAGAGTTTGACCAGGCTTCCCTTCTCGCCAGCCATCAGCTTTATCTAAAATATTTATTAGTAAAACTTTATTATTTGGCTTTAATTTCAATGGCAAAAAGTTGTTTTCATTTTTATACAAGGTAATGGCGTGTTCCATTACTAAATCGGCTAGTGCAAAATTGTGTTTTTCTTCTGATGCCTTTTGAACGGTTGGAAAAGTACTAATGAATAAATTTAGGCGCGCTTTTTCCTTTAGGATACGTTCAACAGATTTGTTTATACGCTCTTCCGAAAGATCACCATTTTTCACAGCCTCTTTGAGCGCTTCAAAAGTCTCTTTCACGCTAGGAGGAAACAAAATAATATCGGCTCCAGCTTTAAGGGCCAAAACCGAAGCTTGCCCGTTAGGATGATTTTTTGAAATGCTGTTCATCATCATGGCATCAGTGAAAATGAGCCCGTTAAAATTTAATTGCTTACGAAGAATTTCCGTTAAGAGCTTGTGCGAAAGAGTTGCGGGCAAATTGTTGTCTTCGATTTGAGGCAATACAATGTGTGCGCTCATAACTGCTCTGAGACCATTGTCAATTAATTTGCGAAAAGGTTGTAATTCAATTTTTTGCAAATCAACAAGACTCAAATCAATTACTGGAAGACTGAGGTGAGAATCACAGTTGACGTTGCCGTGACCAGGGAAATGTTTAGCGGTTGCAATTAAGCCCTCTTCCTGAAAACCTTGCATGTAAGCTAAAGCCATATCACCTACGGAATCAGCATTTTGACCAAAAGAGCGTATGTTGATAATTGGGTTTTGCGGATTGTTATTGACATCAGCTGTCGGGTAAAAATTTATGTGTATTCCCATCTGTTTGCATTCACGGGCAACTGCTTTTCCGATTGCGCGAGAATAAGACAAATTATTAGTGGCCGCAATTGCCATTGCACGTGGAAAACGAGTGGCATCTTTAAAATAAAAACCAACCCCGCCTTCAAAATCAGAAGCAAGCAAAAGAGGAAGCTTACTTTGTTCTTGCATTCGCTCAATTAATGAGGTAATGTCTGCTTTATTGTGTAATGTTTTGGCGTCCAAAAGAAAATGGTAAGAGCCAACATGATAATCTTGAATATTTGCTTCGATTTCTTGTAATGCCTTGCCAGTGGGAGAACTTGCAACAATAGCTGGCATAATTAGTTGACCGATCTTCTCATCCAAACTCATAGACTTAATAGTTCGTTGAGTCCATTCTCTTTGCTTTTCATTTAGTTCATCAGCCCGAGAGATTGTTACCGTAGATGTTGGATTGAAACATTATTATCATGTATTTTCAATGAATCAATTAAAAAAGCTTATTTTCTCATCGTCAAGTTTTGAATCTTTGAAACTGTTCTTCTGGAGAGGGTGCTTTCGACGATGATTCGCTAAATAGGCAATCAATTCAACGCTCTTAAGCTGTAATAAATTGATTGCCTAGGCGCTTGCGGCAATTACAAGCTCTTTACCTAGTTTGATAGAACCAAGCAACATAAATCTTTTAGTTCTTTTTCCCTAGATGTCTAAATTATTCTGAAAGAATTATCGACACTCCCAGTTAAAACTCCGTTAGAGTCAGTTATTACAACTCGAGTATTGTAAGTGTTAACAACAAGAAGGTCTGGGTTGTAATCGAAGAAAGTGTCAAGGCTTGAACTTGAGCTTGAAGCATCAACGTTTTCGCCAGCATCGCTAAAATCACCATCATTATTAAGGTCTATATTAAAGTAATAAATTAGAACTGCATTATTGGTGTTACTTACCCCAACTGTCATGCTCAGCAAGGTGCTGCCAACCGCAATTTCATTATTCAAGTTAGAATCTACACCACCAAATGCACGGTCTGAGTCAATAGAATCAAAACCCTGAATCGCTGGAGCTGTCACTTTAAAGGAATCTGTAACTGAGTAACTAAGATTATTTACGTCAGTGACTGTTACTCTAGTTGAGTAGTTTCCAGCTGACAAGTTAGCGGTATTTAACATCCAATTTGGAATGATATTACTAGAAGAGTTTGCGATACCAACTACTTCAGATCCACCATCAAAGATGCCATTTTTATTTAGGTCAACTTCAAATTTGTAAGTAAGGTTGGCTCCCTGAGTATTGCTTACACCAACAACCATATTGATTTGAGATGTACCAAGATCAATTGTATTAATTGAATTAGAATCTGCACCACCAAATACGCTGTCTGAATCAATTGAATCGAGACCGTTTAAGCTCCAGGTTTTTGCCTGAACAACAAAATTGTCATTGACTGTATAGCTAGTACCCTTGACATCACTAATAATTACTCTTGTATTGTAGGTATTGGGTGCTAAATCTATAGTTCTTAAATCAATATAGGCTCCATAAGTGTTAACTGAAGAGATTGTTTGAATATCTTCAAAGTTTCCATCATTATTTAAATCTGCTTGGAAGCGATAAGTTAATGCTAGTTTGTATGGGTTTTCCACTCCGGCAGTTAACCTAATATCTGCGGTGCCCTGAGAAATTGTATTTGTAACGTTTGAATCAGTACCTCCAAATATTCCGTCTGCGTCGATTGAATCAATATCAGTCGCTGACCAAGCAGAGGAAGCATTAGTACTACCATTACTTACAATAAGTGTTCCGAAAGATTCTTGCTTATTATTTCCAAAGGCATCTGCAATTTGAACTTTGGTATTGTAAGAACCAGCTGCAAGGTTTCTTACATCATGGATTATATAAGCACTTCCTGTGTTAGAAGCTGACTGGCCAACGCTTTCAAAGACCCCATCATTATTACTATCGATTTGGAAGGTGTAAATTAAAGCTTGAGAATAAGGGTTGTAAACACCAGCTGTCATAGTAATAAACTGAGTACCAACTCCAATTGTATTTGTGGAATTGGAATCCAAGCCACCATAAACAGCATCAATATCAATTGAATCTATACCTTGAATACTCCAAGGGTATTTAACAATATTAGGAGTAATTATGAGCTGGCTATTTTCTGTTTGAATAACATTATTAGCATCGGAGATTACAACTCTTGTATTGTATGTTCCTCCTTGTAAAAGGCTAGGATCATAGTTAGCTGAAGCACCGGCTTTGTCTGTTGTATAAATTGTATTAAAGGTTTCAAAAGTTCCATCTTTATTGGAATCAATTTGGAATTCATACTTCATAGAAGCTCCGTAAGGATTATTGATGCCAGCAGCTAGTCTTATTTGAGTGGTACCTTGTTGAATAGTGTTACTTGTATTTGAATCAGCTCCACCATATACTCCGTCAGAATCAATGCTGTCTAAGCCAGTTGAAGGAGGTACTTCAATTGTGAAGCTTCCAAATTTGTCGTATGAAATCCCATTCGAATCGGTAACTATAACCTTTGTATTATAAGTACCAGCCGCTAAACCTGAGGGATCGTATTTAATTGCAAGCCCATTAGTAGAAGCTGACTTTTGAATATCTTGAATATTTTCGTAGGTACTATTATTATCGGAATCAATCATAAACTGGTATTTTAAAATATTGCCAGAAGGATTATTTACACCCGCGGTTAAAGTAATTGAATTAATTCCTTCTGTTACAGTATTTGTTAAATTGCTATCTAGGCCACCATATATTCCGTCTGAATCAATTGAATCTAAGCCAGTTACTGACCAGCTTCCTGGAGTAATAGGATTAGGATTCGTTGAAGCAACCGTGAGTACATCATAAGTTTCGCGACTAATTCCATTAACATCAGAAATCACAACTCGCACATTGTAGTTTCCATCAGCTAAGCCTCTTGGGTCATATAATGCTCTTACATTATTACCTGAGTCTTGAACGGTACGGAAAGTTTCAAAAACGCCATCATTATTACTATCAATTTGGAATTGGTAAGTTAGTAGCGAGTTAGTTGGATTGTTAACACCTACTGTCATATGTATATGGTCAGTTTCGGGCAGAGCAGATTTAATGGCTATATTAAAAGCACTTGGATCATTAGCATCTGCATATAAAGATTGATTATCAAATGCATCTAAACCATTAACAGACCAAGTTTTTTCAGTAACTTTAATTGTTCCATCTTGTTGTTGAGTTAAACCGTTATTATCAGTAATTATTACTTTAGTTTGATATATTCCAGCCGTTAAAGAACTACTATTGAAATTAACTGAAGCATTAGTATAAATCAAGTTAGTTGTTGCGCCTGAGATATTTTCGAAAATACCATCGTTATTTGAATCAATTTGGAATTGATAGGTTAACGGAATACCCCGAGGATTATTTACACCTGCTGTGAGTGTAACTTGGGAAGTTCCTTGAGTAATAAAGTTTGTAATATTAGAATCAGTGCCACCATAAACTCCATCTGAATCAATTGAATCTAAACCGCTAACACTCCAAGGTGCCACATTATTACTAACTGTCAACGTATCATGAGCTATTCTTTGTAAACCATTAATATCAGTAATAATAACTTTGGTATTGTAGGTGCCTGCCGCTAAATTAACTGGGTCATAGGTGGTATACGCTCCCGTTGCATTTGCCGACCTAACCACTGATCCAATGTTTTCAAAAGTACCGTCGTTGTTCGAATCAATTTGGAATTGGTATGAAAGAGGAAGTCCGCTTGAGTTGTCCACTCCAACCGTCATAATTGTGCTTCTTGAACCTTGCGCAATTATATTGTTGGTATTTGTGTCTGTTCCTCCGTATACAAAATCTGCATCTGAAGAATCAAGCCCTTTTAGCGTAAATGGATTTGCTTGTATTGTAAAAGTATCTTGTGTTTCTCTTATTAAATTGCTTCCATCTTTAACTGAAACTTTTGTATTGTATGTTCCAGGCGAAAGGAGTTGAGTCGAGTAGTTTACTGAAGTGCTTGTTCCTGTCGAATTAATAATAGTTCCGATTGTTTCTCCTGCATCATTAAAGTCTCCGTCTCTGTTTGCATCGATAGAGAAAGTATAGGTTAGTTGTTGTTCGTCAACATTCTCAACCCCGGCTGTTAGTTGAATGAAGCTAGTTCCTTGGCTTATTAAGTTTGTAATATTCGAATCTGTTCCTTGGAAAATACCATCTGAATCAATTGCATCTAATCCTCTTAAATCCCATGGAATAATCGGACTCACGGTAAACGAACTGCTTGTTGTTCCTAACGCTTTGTTATTTAAATCACTAATTGAGACTTGCGTATTGTAGCTTCCTGTACTTAGGCTTGATGTGTTTAGCCACATTGCACCAGCATTGGTTGTTGATGTTGTCGTACCTATTGTTTCTCCAGCATCTATAAAATCACCGTCTTTGTTTAAGTCAACCGCAAAGCTGTATTTAAGAATTGCGTTTTCTGGGTTGCTAACTCCTGCTGTAAGGTAAACTCCATTTGTTTTAAGGTTGATTGTGTTTGACGAATGAGAATCAGTGCCTCCATAGA
>DUDU01000012.1 GCA_005110395.1 Candidatus Melainabacteria bacterium
GGAACTGAATTAGTTGATGGATTAAGCCCCAAAAAGCTTTGGAAAGAAAAGGAATCATGAATAGCATCTTCCATTCCTGAATCTGAAAGATTATACAAATACTGAAGAATCATAATTCCGAGCATTAATTTCAAGTCAGTTTTTGGCCTACCAATGCTTTTAATTTCATATTTAACCGAAATAACTCTCAAAAAAAGCTCCCAAGGAATGGCTTTAGAAACTTTTTTCAAGAATTCATCACGTCTCGTTATTTTTCGATTAGAGCCTGGCTCTATTAGGCTCAACTGAAAATGTCCAAGTTTTTTGCAAGCTTCCCGAATAGCAACTACTTCTGAATGTGCAGTTGGGTCATTGCTTGAAGTTACCAAATTACTGCCTTTTGCAATAATTTGTCCATCTTTTACAATCACGCAACCAAATGGCCCGCCTAGTCCATTGTGCACATTGTCTTTAGCCAGTCTGATGGCTTCTTTCATGAATTCATTTTTTTCTTTCATTTGCATAGGCTTAATTTTAACGATGATTACTAAATTGAGCTTTTACCTGAAAATTTTTAAACCTTAGAGGCAAGCTTTAGTTAATTGAAAATAAGATTGTTAAACTGAAGAAATTATTTGGAGCAATTTTAATTAATTAAAAACATGTCTTGGGACGCAGTAATCAAAGAACTTAACAGACAAGGAGAGTTGTGAAAAATCCAGTTTATTTACTTTTAATCTTTTTCTTCGGTTTTGGAATCGTATTAGGCCTTAGGCCTATAAGTAGTCAAGCACAAAATGCTAATGCTCCAACTGAACATTCTGAACCAATACCTTGTTTATTTATTCACAAAATTGCTATTAATGCCAAATACCAACGCGATGACCGCAATCCTCCCCCTATTTACCGCTATGCTCTCATCCGAGGGTGTGCAAAAAATAAAGATGAACATAATATGGCAGTACAAGTACTTGTTTTAAAATGGAAAGGCGAATTGCAGCGGACAGCTATATATGAAGTAAAAAAAGTATTTATTAATGAAGAAGAAGCCTCTGCCTACTCTTTCATGAATAATATTCCAATCACATCAAACAAAGAAGGACATGAAAATGAACTGTTTTATTTACCTAATTTGAGAGAAAATGGTAAGTTATCACAAGATATTCGAGTAGATTCAGTGATTCAAGCAATTGAAAAAGCTTTACCTAGCGATTGGGAATTAATACAAACAGAAAAAGATAAAAAAGAATTTCCTGAAAAATTTACCTTGCGAGCAAAATATCAAGTATGGGAAACAGGAGTAAATCTTGTTAATGCTCCTATTAGTCTTGGTGAACAAGTGTCTTCACCTGAATATTACAAAAAAGTGGGCAAAAAAATTACACCTTTTATTCGTTTTACTTTGCACCAACCCTGGAGGAAGATAGAGTTAGAAAATATTGATTATGACGAAAATACCTGGGAGTATTACTATGCCAATGCTCAATATTTTGGTTTGAAAGTAGCCGACTTTGCAGGAATCGGGGGTAAGTATAATCAAATTCATTTACCTGATAATGTGAAAATTACGCCTTTTCAGGTTTATGACAAAATTTACCAATTCTTAAAACCCCAAGAAATCATAGGTACTGCTCGAAGAGCCAAATTGGGCGATATTATCCATACTGAAAATGGAGAGGTTTACTATATTGAGGATAATGGTCTTTGGAAACCTTGGACAGATGAAGAAATTGGTAAAAAAGTAAAGGTGAAAGGCACCCTCCTCACCCCAAATAGTGATTGGTCTACCCGCAACGAAAAAGGAGAATTAACACAAGGATTGGATGGGGAAATAAACCTATTATTTAGACCCGAAAGACAACTTTATGAACAAGCAACTACAATAATAGGAAAGTTGCAAACCATTAATGAAAGTAATATTGGGAAATCTACCCCAAGTGGCTATGGCTTACTTACAGATGATAGAAAGTTTTATTATCTTGAAGGTTTAGAAAATTGGAATTTGAAAGAAAAATTTATAGGTAAAAGAATGAAAATCACAGGAATTTATACTGAAAAAAGAAATGGACAAGACATAGTAGTCATTGAACCAACCCTCACCCAGCTACAATTACCAGAGCTGGAAAAAAGTATTAGTTTGGTAGTAGTTTTTAAGAAAAACGAAGTTGAAGAGCCTGATGAATTGTTATCAACGCCTTCCTCTAAAAGTGCTTCAAATCAAAATGCTTCGTATAAAGTAATGCAATATACCGACTACCCTTTTTGGGAAGGTATGGATAGTAGTAAGAGAAAAGCATATTTTTACAAAACAGGTGAAAAATACCATGTCATTTTTCCTTCGGAAGAGGAAAAGCAAAACTTTATTCAATACTTAAAAAATAAACCTGAAATTTATGAAGTTTATAAAGCAGATTGGAATATTACGAAAGATTAGTATTCAACTATTTATCTTTTTTTTGATAAGTAGTATTTCTTTTGCACAGATAACAGAAATAAAAGAGAACAAAGAATTTCAAGCCATTATTCAAATTAAAAATTGGCTAGACGTGGGTTGGGGCAATCAATACCACTGCGAAGTATTGGAAGTGAAAAAAGGAGAAATACCTCAATTATTGGATTTCAAACGCGGCACACTCGATTATAAATTATTTACGCTGGGTTTAACCGACTTGGATTTAAAAAAAGGTAGGCCTGCGGAAGGTGAAAAGTACCTTATGACCTTTTATCACAATGGTTTACTTACGAAACATAGTTGTATTCATATTAGGTGCTTTGCAGATGCTCTTGAACGTGTTTGGTATATCAAAGACATGCAAAAAATCACTCCTTCGCATTACCCTTTTCAAAAAGGCTATATCAATTTGAAAACATTGCAGTTTGAGCTGATTCAATGCCCAAAGAAAGATCGCTCTCCAATGTATATTCTTTTGCTTTCAAAATGCTTAAATCTATTCCTTTCTGACATTCATTGTGATCCAAACAGTTAGGATTATCCGAAAAAGCTTGAGCAAAGGTTCGTTTGAAAAACGCAAAAAGATTTTGATCTTGAATAGTTTTGATTTTCAATCTATTTGTATTAGAGAAAAACTTAATCGAATGATTGACGACTGGTCTTTTTCTTGGTTGTTTCAATTCACCATTTGAGAATTCATTAACTATTTGAAGATGCTTTTCACCCCATAAAACAAAACAGTGCAAATTTTCTACAGAGAAATAATGAAGTTCAAGATTATTTCCTAGATTATTTCCTAGATTATTATCTGAAAAATATTGTTTGCATTGTTTTTCAAACTCTTTAATATTGACTTCTGAAATATCAAATGTTGTTTCTTTGATCGCTTTGAATTCTTTGTAATTTGCCTTTGAATTGCACTGTAAAAATGATTGAATTTAACGAAACTTTTTCTTGTCTTTCAAATAAATGAGACCTGCCATATCTAAATTTGTATATTTATCACTTTGTGGAATCCCCAAATCCACTAACTGCTTTTTTAGTTCACTATTTATTTCTTCAGAATCATCATTAAAATCGTTGATAAGAGCCAATGTAAAGTCCAAGTCTGCTTTTTTCTCTTTATCAATCTTTAATTCTTGATAGGCTTTGAAAATTTCTTTTGGCTTACTCTTTTTATCTTGAATACTCTTGTAGAAATTATTATCTGATCCAAGCCCATCCCTCCCTATGATTTTGATGAGAATGTCTTTTGCCAATCCTCCAAACAATTTAGCGGGAGTTAGCTCTTTAATAATTCCTTTCATTTACAAAATCTTTATGCTGAATAAGCTGGAAAACCTTATGCAACCAATTGTAACGCAGGATTTTTGTAATCCTTAAAATCAACTAAAATGATTCGATATTTGTCTCTCCAATCCCGATTTTTTTGAATATATTGACTATTAATCGATTTGCGCATTTAACCAAATTGCATAATCTTCACTGATGTCGAGAATTGGCAAGCAGATGATGCAAGGACATGAATAATTGTGAATACTTTTAATTTCATCTATCACACTCTGAATTAATGAGGTTTTGGTTTTAGCTATTATGATTATTTCTGCACTCTCATTAATTGAGCCATTCCACCAATAGAGCGATTTTACATTGTTGATAATATTGGCACAGGCAATCAAGCGCTTTTCTAGTAAAATTCGGCTAATTTCTTCCGCTTTATAGATCTGATCGCACGTTGCATATACAATTTGAAATTCAGATAACTGACTCATTGACTCACTCGAATATTGATTGGAATATTGGGCTAATTAAGATATTCAAAATGATTCAGGGAAGAGCTTTTTGTGAAAATCACTCTGCAAAGGCAGATGCATGAATATCTTTCAGTTTTTTTAAATCTATTTTTTCTTCATCAATTCTAATTAAAGAAGTTGCATTTTTTTTACCAAGCAATTCAAGCGTAAAATCAATTTGCTCAAACCTTTTTATTAGGCGCTGTTTTGCATACTCATGAAGCTGAGTTGGAGAGATTTGCCTGTCCAATACTCTCTCTGCAGAACGTCGGATAATCATGGCCATATATGAGGCTTTTATTGATTCATTGGATTTTTTTTCTAGAAAGACAAAACCCTTTTCATTCATTTCGTTATTTTGAATTGTATATTGCTTTAGTTCACGAACTAATTCAGCGACTTCATCTTCCATCGGTATGACTCTTTCTCGGCCTCTCTCTCCGATAGTCAAATGTGGTAATTTTCCCAAATGCAGATTTTCCCATCTCAATTCAGCCATTTCTTCTAAAGAAGCTCCAGATGAAATAAATAGACCAATAATTGCTCTTTTGTTTAAATCAATTGACTTGGAATGTAGTAATTGTTGAACATCTTCTTCTTCTAGCTCAGCTGCTCGATCAGGCTTTTGCGGCTTCGGATCAGTAAATTTCCAGGATAATTGCCATTCAGGATTTACAAGAAAACCTTTGTATTCCTTTAGCCAGAGCATAAATTGCCTTGTATTGACTCCACGGCGATTGGCCGCGCGTCCTGAATATTGTTGGAGCCAAATCAAAACTTTAGATTTAGGAATTTTGATTAAATCAATTTTTTCTGTGACATAGAATTGTGTAAAATAAAATAAATCAACCCGATAGGCTCTCTGAGAGTTTGGTTTAAGTTGTTTGAATTCAATAAATTCTGCAATAAGCTTATTTAGCTCAACCAAGCTGGGACTAATTGATTGTAAATTAGTTGAGGTTTGCTTTGTTAGGGCCTCATGATTTAACGGATTAATTGTTTTGTTCAATTCCATATTCTTTCAATCTGGCTTTTATATCAGCGTCTGAATAGGTTAGTCCATTGATGCTAGTGTAAGCCAAATCTTCGACTTTTTCTTGTAATTCTGTTAAGTCAATTTTGTATTTTTCACTAGCAGCCTTTAAAGCAGCAATATATTGTTTCTCAAGTAAATCTTTAGTTCCTTTAGGAGTCATTTCAAAAACCCCAACAATGTCATCCCAGAGCAAGTCTGATTTGAATTTAGCAATTACCTCAATTATTTTTTGAACTTCTGTATTCACTGTATTTGTATTTTGCTCATTCATTGCGCCAAATTTCACCTATAAACTTTTTAACAGATTTGCCATTTCAATTGCCGATAGGGCAGCTTCAGCTCCTTTGTTCCCTTGCTTGCTGCCAGCTCTTTCAAAAGCTTGATCCAAATTATCAGTTGTCAAAATTCCCAAAGCAATCGGAACGCCAGTCTGAAGGCTAATATGTGAAATTCCTTTAACGGCTTCTTGCGCGATTAAATCGAAATGTAAAGTTTGCCCACGAATAACTGTTCCAATACAAATAATTGCATTGTATTTGCCACTCTCAGCCAGCTTCTTTGCGATCAAAGGAATTTCAAAAGAACCTGGTACATAAGCAATTTCAATATTTTTTTCATTCCCGCCATGACGAACTATGCAATCAATTGCTCCTTCGAGAAGCTTGCTATTTACAAGATCGTGCCAACGGCTAATTACAATTCCAAATTTGAGATCCTCGGCTAGAAGATTAGCGCTATAGATTTTTGTTAATTTATTTGAATTACTCATAGGAATTTTTTAACTTGATGAAATTTTAATTACTCAATTTTAGATGGTTAATGCTTCGCTCTACATATTTTTCCTCGTAAAAATATTTATGGAGTAAAAAGTATTGCTATTGGTTTGTTCTCGAATGCAGATTTTATTTTTCTATTTAAAGTATTTCGAGATTGTATTGTGGAGTATTCCCTTCAGGAAGTTAACGCAATACCTCAATACGAAAAATGTTAAGGTCAAAGTAAAAGAGGTGTTGCCAGAGAGATGCATTTCTAGATTTGAACAATTCTAAAACCTTATCGAGAAGCAAGACTTAGAATGGCTACCTAAATACTGAGTTAACCCCCTCTGTCCTTCGGACATCTCCCCCTGACATGGGAGAACAAAGCAGGCACAAGTTTCTGGCTCCCCTCTCACTCTAGGAGATGGGCTGGGGGTGAGGGATCTTGAGTTTTGGCAAAAACTTTCAATGAGGTGTTGCAATTTTTAAATTGAAAAAGAACAAGCAAATGTTTAAGTTGAGTGTTTTTGAGTCGTATCTAGATATATTGAAAAACAGATAAATATTTCTTTGTTCAATTGTTCAGAGTCTGATAAATACAAGCGCAAGCTTCCCCAAGCTCAGATTGAAGGTTTGAATTTATTGGTTGTGTAATAGTTGGGAATGAATTTTTACTTACTATTTAGTGAAGATTGAATATTTAAACTTTTGACCGCTTTCTTTATATTTCCTTAAGGTTTTGTTTCCTTTTGGAGCCACGGAAAATCAAGGTATTGGATTAATACAGATCGACAAGTAGAAAAGGAGATGAGATCATTGGAGAGAAG
>DUDU01000013.1 GCA_005110395.1 Candidatus Melainabacteria bacterium
CGTCAGCCTAGATATGAGTGAGAAGGTTTTTCTATAAATAGAATTGAGGTGAGCTAGTGAGAAGTGATTCAGAAATATTAAGTAGTGCTTTTAATCTAGTAAAGTTGCTGCTTTTTAAAATCCAAGCTCAAACAGAAAGAAATACAGAAAATGACTATATAAGATCTATCTGCAATCTTATGAAGTCAGAGCTTGATTGCTTACCTAAACAAATTAAAGATACTTATAAGAATGAAATTGAATACATTTATTTAAATATTCAATGTCTTCCAAATAGTTCTGCAAAAGAATCTGACGCTAGAGTGATAGAAAGCTATCTGCACACAATTTTGCCAGAAATAATTTATCACTATACAAGCTATGAGAGTTTCTACAACATACTTAAAACTCGACAATTACATTTGTCTGCGCCATGGAATGCTAACGATCCACTAGAAGGACAATGTCACCATAAAGGTAAAGGAAATGGAAAGAAACAACGATACTTTACTTCTTTTTCCAATAAATTTGATTCAAGGTTGATTTGGGAGGCATATGGAGATAAGGGAAGAGGTGTTTCGATAGGTTTTAAGACAAGCAAGTTGCAGGAAATTTTAAAAGATGAAAAATTGAAATGGTCACCACCACTTATAGCAATGGATGAATTTGATGCGTTACAAATAATGAATTATGATCCTAAGAGTTTAGATTGTTGTAAAGCCCCTTTTTATGCTGAAGAAAATGAAATAAAGCTTTTGATATCAAGTTACTGGTGGCAGGACTATACTCGTACACCAACTCTAGAAACTAAATTTGTTAACAAAAACATTGTGGATTATATTCCTCTCAATATCCTTCAAAACGGCCAACTAACTGAAATTATTCCAGAAATAATTCTTGGGCCGAATTTTGATAATAAGAATCAAATAAGTTTAAATAACTTTATACAAATACAATTTAACTCCTCTTTTGAATATCAATATCTAGAACCCTTTCTTACTAATAAACCTATCTGGGAAACACCAGCAGAGAAACTGCAGATTTATGTTTCCCGAGGTAATCCCAAATCAATCAGTCAGTACAGAGAAAGCTTAAAAGAAAAGAAATCTTGCGCATCTTTTCAATCCTCTCAATCTTGTTCAAACGCAAGGCTGTAAAATATTCACTATACATATTTTGATTTAAATAAAGAAACTCAGAAAAGAACACAGACAAACCCCTAAATCCCCTGAGAGGGGACTTTCAAATCCTCTTTTGGAGCTCCTTCTTTTCTTTGATGACGTAAGGCAGGATGCATAATTCATTCCAAAGGTTTGGGTGTTGAAAAGTTTGTTTTTATAAATCCCCCTAAAGAAACTTATTAAATAATGGCGAATTTTATATACTGCGATAATGCTGCAACTACCTGTACTAGACAAGAAGTAATTGAGACTATGGTTCCCGTTTTTGCGGAAGACTATGGCAATGCTTCAAGCCTTCACAAAGCAGGTCGCAAAGCCAAACAATTATTAGATCAAGCCCGCAAACAAGTAGCAACCCTTTTAAATTGCACTCCCGATGAAGTGTTCTTTACCAGTGGCGGCACTGAATCAAACAATATTGCTATTTACGGTTCAATTCAATCTGGAAAAAAAAACAATCCTACTAAGAATCATTTGATTACTTCTGTCATTGAACACTCAGCGGTTTACCAACCAATGAAGCGCTTGGAAGGAGAGGGCTATGAAGTTACTTGGCTTAAAGTCGATAATGAAGGTTTTGTAAATCTTGATGAATTGAAAGCAAGCATTAAACCTAATACTCTTTTAGTTTCGATTATGCACGCCAATAATGAAGTTGGAACTATTCAAGACATTGACTCAATCGGCAAACTATGTAGAGATAATAATGTGATTTTTCACACAGATGCCGTTCAGTCTGCAGGTAAAGTACCCATTGATGTAAAGAAAAGTAATATTGATTTGCTCTCTATTTCTGGTCACAAAATATATGGCCCCAAAGGTATTGGTATTTTATTTATCAGACAAAGAGTATTGATTGAGCCTCTTCTATTCGGTGGGACACAAGAATGTGGATTAAAGCCAGGTACTGAAAATTTGCCAGGTATAGTTGGTATTGGCAAAGCAATTGAATTAAGAACTCAGGAATTAGAAGCCGAAGCAATTCGATTAAATGCAATGCAGCAAAAATTAATTGATGAACTTTTGCAAATAGATGGTACACATCTAAATGGCCCCAAAGATCTCAATAAGCGAGTACCTGGTAACGTAAATATTTCACTGCAAGATATTGAAGGCGATACTATGGTTTTGCATATGGACTTAAAAGGGTTGTGTATTAGTTCTGGCTCTGCCTGCGCTGAAGGAAGTATTGAGCCTTCCCGCGTTATTGCCGCAATTTATCCTGATTGTATTTCTTATGCATTTAACTCCATTCGCATTTCTTTAGGTTTGCATAATAAAGAAGAAGAAATTCCGCAAATTATAGAAACTGTTACGTCAATTGTCCAGAAGCTGAGAGACAGCAAGAAAAAGCTTATTTAGTAAAAGATTTAAAGAGCAAAGTATTCTAATTCTTTTTAATTATTCTGGCCCCGAGTATATGTTTTGCCATGTCTAATATTTCATTAGATTTGGACTGCGATATGGAATCGGTGATTGCAGGATTATACTGATTTGTTTTTCCTGTAATACTTACATCCACTTCTTCATTAAGTCTATTAATCGTTAAAGTGCTGTTTTTTTTTTCAGTGAGTGAATTATTTGGTAGATTATTGTTCGATAGATTTTCGCTTGATTCACTCTCGCTGGAAGGATTAGAATCTCTCCTCAAAGTTCTAGAACTTACTTCGCTAATATCAAGATTTTCATCCTCTTCATATTGAGAATTAGGCTGATTTCCATCCAGTGAATTAATCACTTCAGTTTGCTTAGTCGAAGACTGAGTATTATTCTGAGTGTTATTTCGAGTATGGCTTCTAGATTCTTGATAATTAGAACTATGTGTACTTTCTTGATGATTTGAAGCTTGAGGCAATACCGCTCCTTCAGCTAATTCTATTTTGATTGCATAATTTTTTGATAAAGCCTCAGAAAGAGTATCTTCAATTATTTTGATTTTCTTGGAATCATTGAGCTTGTCATAAAAAGTTTTTTGCGGTACTCCTAATACGGCTGAATTACTTGTTTCTGAAATCACAAATACTTTGCTGATTGGAATCAGGGCTTTGATAGGATTATTTGTAAGATTAGCAAGTAATATGTTTATTAAGCCGCTCTGGGCTTGAGATCGAGGTGCAGTTTGGGATGCGGATGCCTTGCTGTGGCTTTGACTCTGCTGTGAATTTCCCTCTTCTGAAATAACTTTGGAGCTTTGTACTGTAGAACTTTGTCCTACCTCAAAATTGTTTTTTTCTTGAAACTGAGTTTGAGCTTCTTGAGATGGTTTTTGTGTTGATGATATTTTCGGGGATTGTCCAGAAGATGACTGAGAAAAAGATGAAGGATGATTAGATTCAATACCGCTCTGTCTATTACTTTGATGATTTTCTATTGATTGGCTTTCTCTCTTTTGAAGAGTTTTTATTTGATTCTCCAAGAATTCCAGTCTCTTCATCAATTGGCTTAAATCTTGATTTGCAGGTTGAGGATTTGCATTTTGCTCTTGGAGTGAATCATCAGAAGAAGACAAAACACAAATGGAAAGAATTAAACTTTTTAATCTAAGCGTTGGCTGACTGGCATTACGCAAAGAATATTCTGATTTATTCAAGCCATCAATAATTTCAGCTAATCTATGAATATCCGCAGAAGCAATAACTGAATTTGATTTTTCGGTTTTATTAACTAAATTAGTTTTTTCTAGATTGGCTTCCAATTTGTCTACCGCAAATTCAATTAAATTTCGAATCAATTGAAGTGGATCAATGCCATCTTTGAGAAAAGAATCAACAATACTCAGCGCTTCAGCATAATTTCGCTGACACATCAAATCAAGTAATTGATTCAAAGCTTCTTCTGAAATAGAACCAAATAAATCCAAAATCAACTTTTCATTGACAGTTTCCCCAGGAGAAGCAAGCACACTAATTTGATCGAGCAAGCTCAAGGCATCACGCAAACCACCTCGGCTTTGTTTTGCGATTAATTTATAACAACCCTCAGTTAGAAGAATATTTTCTTTCTCGCTAATACTTTTGAGTCTTTCAATTAGCGGTTGAGAATCAATTGGTCGGAATGAGAATTTCTGGCAACGGCTGACAATAGTTGAGGGAACTTTATGTTCTTCCGTTGTGGCCAAAATGAAAATCACATTTGGAGGAGGCTCTTCAATGGTTTTAAGAAGTGCATTAAAAGCCTCTTTGCTCAACATATGAACTTCGTCAAGTATATAGATTTTGTGCTGGGCGGTCTGTGGAGCCAAATGAGATCTTTCAATCACTTGAGCGGCATCTTCCACGCTACGATGGCTAGCCGCATCCATTTCGGTTACATCTGGAGAAATACCTTGAGCAATTTCAATACAATTTTCGCAAACGCCACATGGGTCAAGAGTTGGGCCGTTTTTGCAATTGAGCGATTTGGCTATTATTCTGGCGGTTGAAGTTTTTCCGCAACCACGTGGACCAGTAAAGAAATAGGCATGAGAAACTTTATTGATCTTGATTGCATTGGTCAGTGTACGTGCAATCACTTCCTGTCCAACCAATTCGGATAACTTTTGCGGACGATATTTTAAATAAAGCGGTTCTGACATCTGGCTTACTAATGAATTAATTTCTTGGAAACAATTTCATTATTTGATTTTTTAATTGAATAAACATTATCCATCACCAAACTCTTTTGAATAATCTCATTAAACCTATTTAGATCGAGATTTTCAATTTCAAGAACTTTGTTTTTGCTGGTTTTTCCAGAAATGACAGCTATATTTGATTTTGCAATGCCCAAAATTTCTGAGAAAAAGCTAATCAATTTTAAATTAGCTTTATTTTCAATTGGACTTGCTTGAATTCTGGCTTTTAGCTTTTGATCACAGTATTCAACTATTTCATTTTTCTTTGCATTTGGTTGAACGCTTACTGAGGCTTTCATCTTGAAGATTTGACATTTACTTTTAAACTTTTATCTCATTGTCTTGAAGGCATAAATTATGATGCATCACAAAAAACTTTTTCGTGAAATTATCGAAAGAAGCTAAAAACAAATCTATTCATGAGCTTATTCAGATACTGTGCAGAAAATCCTGAAAATAAATGTTTTGAAAAGAGCTGCAAAGGCAAAGAAATTCCTATATTCTTTATATCTAAATATCTATAAATAAATCTGTTTTCATGAATTCTGACAACTATGATTTGGTAATTATTGGCGCTGGAATATGCGGTCTAGTGCTAGCCAATGAAATCAAATTTGAAAAACCAAATCTCAAATTTCAAGTTTGTGAAAAGTCAGCGGGTCTAGGCGGAAGAGCCGCAACCAGAAGACTTAATGAACAAGTTGTCGATCACGGAACGCAATATTTCACAGCTCAAGATCAAGAATTCAAAGCTTTAATTGAAGCCTGGCTTGAAAAGGGATTAGTGAAACTTTGGACAAATAAATTAAGTGTTTGGTATGGCGATCGCATTGCTCCAGAAAAAGGCCAAAAAACGAGATATATTTGCCCTCAAGGCATGACTTCAATTGCCAAAGATTTGGCCAAAGGTTTACCAGTTAAGACTAATACTCTTATCGTTGAGGCTAAACGTCATAGCGATAAATGGCATTTGAAAACCGAAGCAGGTGAAGAAATTCATACTAAGACCATTGTTTCTACTGCTCCACTACCCCAAAGTCTTGATCTATTCGCTGACTACTTAAGCGCTGAAACCAAAGCCAGACTCGAAAGAATTACTTATACCTCTTGCTTAAGCGCAATTCTTACTTTCTCTCCTGAAATAGCAGCTGAAACCCTAAATAAATTCAAAGGTATTTTCTGGCATTCAGGCAATATTATTTCTTGGGTAGCCAATGATTCTTCAAAAAGGGTAAATCAGCCAATTACTCAAGCAATCTTGGTCATTCATTGCCAGCCTGGTTTCTCAGAGAAAAACTTTGAAGAAGATGAAAATGTGATTTTAGACAAAATAATTTCAGAGCTTGCTTTAGGTCTTGGTGACTGGGTCAAAAATCCAATTGAAAAGCAATTAAAAAAATGGAAATACTCACAAGCCACCAATGTAGCTGGCAAACCATATATTGCATCCAATGATAATTCTTTGATTTTGACAGGCGATTGGTGCATAGAGTCAAAAATAGAAGGTGCTTATTTGGCAGCTTTGGGTGTGGCCTCTCTCGATTTTTCTTTAACGGCAGTTTAGTCAAAACTTTCTTGTAAAATTTCTTTTCAAACCCTCTAAGATTTTTTTGATTTACTCTTAGAAAAATTTGGTTCTGGAAAATTTCCCCATTTTTTAGCAATTGAGAGTACAGAAAAGTCAATTTCCATTCATTAAAAGAATTGTCTCTACAAATTCCCTAGCCGCACCTTTACCACCTGAGTAGGCTGAGACAAAAGATACTGATTTTAAGATTTGAGAATGAGCATCCGCTGGACAACCTGAATAACCAGACCTTTTTAGCAAATGTAAATCAGGCAAATCATCACCCATAAAAGCAAAATTATCAAAAGTCAAATTCCGCTCTTTCAGTATTTCTTCTGCACAAGTGACTTTGTCAGTTACAGCATCTTTGAGAAAACTGAGATCTATTTTTAAATCATGCATTCGCTGTTTTGTGGCTTCAGAAGCTTTGCGGCCAGTAATGAAAAAAATCTCAAATCCCGCTTTTTGGGCTGCTTTTATTCCATATCCATCTCTGACATTAAAGACTTTGAGAGCCTCTCCTCGCTCACCAATATAGATTGAGCCATCAGTTAAAGTTCCGTCTATATCAAAACCTATTATTTTTATGCTAACTGTTTTTATTAAGTTCATTTTTATTTCTGAGCCCTATTACAATGCGTCAAATTTACAACTCATAGTTCCATTTTTGATTTTTTTTTCTTTAAATATTCATTGTTCTAAGCTTTCTTTTGGTGCAATAAACCAAATATCGCTAATCTTATGTACTTGCCAATTCTTTTTAGCAATAGATATTCAATTACTGTCCGCGCTTCGAAAAATGTTCAAGCCTTGGTTAAATTTTAAATCGAATCACAAGCAATCGTTTAGACCAAGTGAACCCTTTTGGCAAATAAGCCTAGAAGTAGCCCTAGAGAAGAAGCAAGCTTTTATTTCTGACAAATTTAATGCTCAAGGTTTTGCAATCAATCAATTAGAAATCGATCTAGAAACTGATGAAAATGCTTTTGAACTTTTAGAGAGTTTTTGGAAAGAGAATATTAAAGATACAGATTCGGTCTTAGTTGGATTTATTGGATATGACTTTGCTGGCTTTTTAGAGCCTAAAGTGCAGGATTTTAGGCAAACAATTTTTCCTTTCCCAACTCTTCAATTTACAGCTTATCGACATTTTACTTTCGCCAATAAAAATTCCGTTGATATTGCTCAAAATGGCTCTATTGGAGTGGAAACTCAAAAAAAAATTATAGAAAATTTCGAAGATTTAATAATTGATTCTGAATATAAATTGATTATTGAGCAAGCTTTAGCGCATATAGAAAAAGGTGATTTATATGAGATCAATTTGTCTAGACCCTCTCTCATTGAGTTGTCTTCTGAGATTTCAATGTGTGAATTAGCCCATATATTTGAAGCCAAAGCAAAAGAACCTTATTCTGCTTGTTTGCCTTTGGATGCTAAGAGAATGATTCTCAGCAATTCCCCTGAATGTTTTCTTCGTAAAAGTGGAAATAAAGTTTCAACCTTCCCAATTAAAGGCACTAGAAGGCGATATGAAGATTCAAATAAAGATAATGCATCAATCGAAGAGCTTATGAGAAGTCCTAAAGAAATGGCTGAGCATTTGATGGTTGTTGATTTGGAAAGAAATGATTTAGGTAAAGTTGCTCAGGCTGGGTCTGTCACGGTTGAAAGCTTTGCAGAATTAAATACTTTTTCCAATGTGCATCATTTAATTTCAGAAGTCAGTTGTGAATTGAAAGACAATATTAATCCATTTGATTTGTTGAGAGCGACTTTTCCAAGTGGTTCTGTAACAGGTGCTCCAAAAATTAGGGTTATGCAAATTATTCGAAGTTTAGAAAAATATTCCCGCTCGGCTTATACCGGTGCTTTGGGTTACATCGACGGAAAAGGTGATCTGGAATTTTCAATTTTGATACGCAGTTTAATGGTTAATGGAAATCAGGCTTTGCTCAATACTGGAGGAGGAATTGTTTATGATTCAAATCCCGATTTTGAAATTGAAGAAACTCATTTAAAGGCGCAAAGTATTTTGAATTTATTTGAGTAACTCACCTTACGTAAAGTTTAAAAGCCCTCTCCCCCAGCCCCTAGTATCTTAGAAATAGATATTCGGTTAAGGGTAAACTGAATATTAAGGATGAAGAGAAAAGGTGAATTTGTCCAGCCCCTTAGGTCATTTGAACCTCATAGAGAGAATAAATCCCTTTTCTTATTCCCTTGTCGCTTGAAA
>DUDU01000014.1 GCA_005110395.1 Candidatus Melainabacteria bacterium
AAAGCATTCAACCTTGAATTATCTGTCCCCTCTTCAATTCGAAGAGTATCACTATATCTCTAAAAAGTTTGTCTCCTAAATCGGATCAACATCAATTGTAGTTATTGATATCCAGAAAGAATTTACTCAATTTAATAAAAAAGAACAAGATCAAAAAGTTCAGAACGTGAAAAGGTTAATTCATGCAAATTTCAAAAAAAACCAAATTTCGTTAGTCGAATACGATGTTGATGCAAAAGCTAACACTGAGAAATCATTGATTGAAGGTTTAGAAGGAATTTCTTTTCGTGAGAATAATCTTATTAATAATTCTAAGAACTTTTCTTACTATCGGAAATCAACCGATGGGGCATTTGATAGCACAAAAATTGCAGAAGATTTAAAGAAACAAGGAGTAACTGATATTATACTAGCTGGACTTAATGAAGAAGCCTGCGTATACGAGACTGCTTTAGGTGCTCTAAAGAAAGGATTTAATATTATTACTTCACCTTCAATAACGTTTAATACTTACAATACAGAACCGTTAAGTTCCTTCTATTCAATTACTGGTAATGTCTTTCAAAAGCAAAACGATATTCAAACCTTATTGGATAATAACTTATTTGTCAAGGAGCCCTCAAAGAGGTAAAAATCACCCATTCCAAGCTTCCCACAGATGATTTTAATTGCCAATAAAACTGATTCTTTCTTACTATGATTAATTAATTGATATTAGGGTTTTAACCAAATTGAAATAAAAATTTATTATGCTGTTTGTGTAAGAGTGGAAGTTATCAATTCTAAAGTTTCGCAAGATTATTAACAAAACAGGGAATTAAGATTATGAGTAAAGAAACAGTTGCAGATTTCAAAACCAAAATTCCCAGAAAACTACTCAGCTCAGCTTTGTTTGATTCACTGGTTTAACTTGGTTTCATCAAGATATTTAAATGGAATGAGTAAAGACTGATTGTGGCTAAATTCATGTTCTGATTTTAGCCATTTAGTGTAAGGCGCATGCGGAGCTACAAAAAGATTTTTGAGAATGCCCAGCGGAAGTAATATACCAAGAACCGTGAACAGCGACACATTGATAATCGGCTCAAAAAAAGAAGATTTGCCCTGTCCTAGTAATACTGATACAAAAATGCAATCGAAGCATGACACAAAGAGGTTTAACTAATCAGTAGATTTGAGCTGGTTAATGTTGAGTTTTGATTGCAAGTTAATACTGAATTTGTCAGAGCTGTTGGCAGAGCTTCTCCAAACCATTCCAGTAATAAACGAGACCAAAGAGGAACATTTGCAATGCGCTCTTCTGCTTTCAAGAATGAATTGATTAAAGGTGATATTAAACCTTGACCAGCCGATGAAAAGGTAGAAGAACTAGAGTTGGCAAGAAGTCTAATGTTTGAAATATCACCAATAGCTCCAACCATAAAATAATTAGGGAAAAATAAATATATTGAAGTATTGTATCAATATGGATTCACGCAGCTTTATTGCACAATATCTACCAGTTTACACAAAAGCCAATTGCCAATTATTGAATCTTTGATATTTCAGTTTCAGGATAATTAGCTAGAACCTTTTGTGGGCTTAATTGTCCAGTTTCATAAAGCAGTTTCAATTGTGAATTGTTGTAATTCATCACAGCGGTTACATATTCAATTTGACTTTTCACCAAATCAGTTTGTGCTTTCACCGCATCAAGATTAATACCCACTCCATTATTGATTCGAGAAAGTGCCATTTTATAAGCTTCCTGATTAGTTTCTATTCTTTGCTTAGTGACGCTCAGTTGCTGCCTATACAAATTAAAATCATAGTATGCGGATGCCAACTGCTTTTCGGCTTCATTCATTTGCTTTTCTTTTCTGAGTATGGCTTCTTTTATCATTTCCCGAGAAACAGCAATATTGCTCAAAGCGCCTGTACCCATATTCCGCAACAAATTCATATTGAGACTGACTTGTCCTTGTTTACTTCTGTCTAAATCGCTTGGTGATTGCCCAATACCTCGTATATATGTGCTTAAAGAAATAGTTGGAAATAATTCCGCAATTGATTCTTTATATTTAGCTCTAGCTTCTTCAATCAAAGCTTTTAATTCCTTGAGATCGGGTCGGTTTTTTTTAGCAATTGTCAACAACTCAGCTAAGGTTATTTTTTTATCAATAAGATTAATTTCATGAAGTTTGTCGGATGAATTTACCTCTGAGATTAAAGGAAGATCCAAGTCTGCTGACAGGTTTACTTTGGAAAGTTCTCTTTCATTTTCAGCTTTTAGTAATAGATTTTGATTTTCCGAAAGTACACTTTGCGCTTGTAATAATTCTAGCTTGGTTGAAAAACCTGCTTCAAAGCGAGATTGTTTGAGTTTGACCTGATTTTCTGCCTCAATTACAGCCTGCTGAGCTAATCTAATTGATTCGATATCTTTGAGCCAAATAAAATACTTGCTGCAGCCTTTTAAAAGACTTTCTTGATAGATTCGGTTCTGTTCGTACTTGACACCATTCAAATGTTTTTTATAACTAATTGCCCGAAAAATATCTTTCCCACCCGTTTGAATTTGATAATCCCCTGATAGAGTTGGTCTGTATGTAGTTCTATTATTATTAACTGGAGTAGCACCAATAAAGATTTCACCTCCTTCAAATCGTTCTACTGATGATTGAGATGTAATAGATGGAAATAATGGAGCAAAAGAACCAAAGAAAGTAAATTTAGCTTGTTTGGTTTGATTCTTTGCAAGTGCGAAATCAAGATTATGTTTTTCAGTTAAATCAATTACGGTTTCTAGATTTAATTCGATTGCCTCTGAACTACCTTTAATGGTTTGAATTTCTGTTTCTTCTCCAGAACTTGATTCTGATTCATCTGCTAATACTGCTGTAGTTTTTTCGGATTTGGATTCAGTTTCAGTTTTTGGTGGTGATTGGATATCCAGATTGGTATTAGAATCTAAATCTAGAAACAATTTGGATTTGCTTTCTGATATTTGTTGTGATTCACTCAATAATTTATCTAGTGAGTTCAACTTAATATCAGATTGACCTTCTTTGGAGGGAGAAAGTGTTGTAGTTTTTAATTCTATTTTTTGTGTTTTATTAGCAGCTTTATTTATTCTTTCTTTTCCAAGTACTGAAGGAAAAACACAAAGGACTAAAGCTAAAAGCAAAAAATGCTTCAAGTCGTTCATTTTAATTAGATGATGAGTTCTTAAATGCATCTTCAAAACTATTATGAACAGATGTATCTGAGGTAAGTAAGAATATTCTTTATTAGCGGCTATATACTCAGTTCAACTCAGTAGTAAAAAACTTGAAACTATGTATTAATTCACTATATCGACTGAACTAAGATGTTCAATTTTTATACGCTTCAAAACTACAAATCACTGCTTCAAAATACTTCCTGTGAAATCCCTGATATAGAGTAATTTACCCCAAAACAAATCTTAAACAATCAAGAAACTAGCTGATGCCATAAAGATAGGCTCAAAGCTTTACTTTCTATATTTTTACTTTTTCTAACTTAATAACTGGATTTGGTCTTTTTTTATCTAGTGCTTCAGAATTGTAAACTTGTCTTTCAGTCAAGAAAAACTCAACTTCATAATTTTTGTCTGGATTTATACTCCCAGTTGGATCGGATTCTTTGGGAATAGTAAAAGCGCTAGAGAAAGTAATAGGTTCAGTAGTTGTTGGATAAGCGACTAGAATACCAATTTTTTGTAATTCGACTTCAACCTTTCCAGTTTCAGGATTAGTAAGTCTTATACCAATTGTTCGCCTATCGTGAATATTACCTGTATTTTCATAAGTTAATTGATATTTGACACCAAAAACAGTTTTATTATCAGTAGTCTTTATTTTTTCTGCCGAAATCTTTTTTACTTGCAAATTAGTTTTCAGCTCAGCAGGCGATCCTTTCCAAATATAAGCACCTGCTTTTACTTCTTTGTTTACAACTAAGCCATATTTTCGATCTGCATCATTTGTTTTTATATCTTTAAAATCTGAATTAAACTCCAGCATATTGAGCGTGAGTTTATATTCCTTATTCTCAAAACCAGGGGGTATATTAGTGGCAATACGTACAATTTTCTCTTGTTTGGGTGCAAGCGTTAATTGCCTGGGACTTATTTGAATATAATTTAGAATTGAATTTTTGTCTTCTTCACTGTATGGTCGGAAAACCATTTTATTATCAGGTAAAATATCCCATTCTCTTAAGCTAAGTTGCACCTTAGTGGCTCTGCCCATGGGGTTACTGATTTTAACTGTTGATTTGCCTTTTCCGTTTGGTGCAGGCACAATAATAACGGTAGGACTATAAAAAAACTCTGCTCTTGTTTGAAGATCATTAAGAGGAGAAAATAATATTAAAAACAATAATAAAAATATTTTTTTTGTCATAAATCTAACTTGCACAAAAAGATAAAAAAGTTATCACAAAAGATTTTATTTCAATTTCGACAAATTATTTCAATTTCGACAAAATTTATTTTATTTTGACCAAGACTCCCATTTTTATCCACAGCGCAGTATAACTCTACCGATAATAAAGATGAAAACAGCACATCCAAACAACAGATTTTTATCCATAGACCTTGCTAGAGGTTTGGCAGTATTTTTCATGATTGCAGTTCATACACTCGATGTATTTGCAAGTAAAGAAGTAAAGAACTCACTATTCGGACAAATCATAGAATTTCTTGGTGGACCACCAGCCGCACCCGTTTTTATGACTTTGATGGGATTTTCATTTATCTATTCAAGGAAATCAGAATTGAAACCTAAATTATTGCGTGGCTTTAAAATATTTTTGTCGGGCTACGTTTTAAATATCCTAAGGGGTGTTATTCCATTCACCATTTCTAATTACTTAAAAATGGATATTGCAAGAACATTTCCAATAGAAAAACTGAATGAATACACGATTTTTACCATTGTAGATATTTTACAATTTGCTGGAATTGCATTAATGATAATGGCTATCATTCAAGAATTAAAGATCAATAAGTACTTCATATTATTATCAGCTTTTCTCATTAGTATGATTTCACCGGTTCTGTGGGGATTAAAATTAAACATTCCAGTCATTGACCAAATTTTAGAACTGTTTATTGGAGACCAGCCAATAGGATTTAGCTTTATCGAAAACAAAATTGCTTTTCCAGTATTTCCCTGGCTTTCCTTTCCTCTGCTAGGTATGTTTCTAGGCGTTACAATGAAAGATACAAATGACCAAAATAGGACTTTTAAGCACTTTGGTATAGGCGGCATTTTGATTCTATTAATTGGTGTTGCCATTTCGTACAATAATATTGAATATCACTTCAACGACTACTATCATAGTCGACAAGGTGCAATGTTGTTTATGAGTGGCTTTGTAATAATTTGGCTTTATATTACTAAAATCGCCATCGATAAATTGCCTATGAACAAGATTTTTGAACTACTTTTTAAATGGAGTAAAGGTGTTACAAACATTTACTTTGCACAATGGATTCTTATAATTTGGAACATTGCTTTTTTCGGTGTTAACAAAAGCAGCTACACAACGATTATTTTATTAATTTTGACATTCACGTTCCTATCACATTTTATAAACGAATTAATAAGTTACAGTCAAAATAATAATAAAGTAAAACAAAGTAATTGAGAGCATCGATGGTGACAGGAAGAACCACTGCTGAGAGAAGGTGTTTAACAAAAAAGTGGGTATATTTGACAGTGAATTGGTGAAAATCGCCGCCTTCACCAAGACCAAAACGATTATGGCCCATTTTAAAAGACGACACCAAAATGAAAACACGACCTCTTTATATTGAAACAAAAATAAAATGTGACCTTGACACTCTGTGGACAAATACTCAGGACCCATCCATTCATGAACAATGGGACTTACGTTTTTCTGAAATATCATATTTACCAAAAGACGAGTCGACAGACCCTCAAAAATTTCTATACTCAACACAAATTGGGCTTGGAATTAAGGTAAATGGAATTGGAGAAAGTGTAGTAACTAAAACCAAAGACAATGGAGAAAGCACTTCAGTTTTGAAATTTTCATCGAACAGCAAAATTTCGATAATAAAACAAGGTTCAGGGTATTGGAAATATGTTCCAGAAAAAGACGGAATAAAATTTTGTACAGGTTATGACTATGAAACACGTTGGGGACTTTTCGGGAATCTGATTGACAAATTCATTTTCAGGCCATTAATGATTTGGGCAACTGCTTGGAGTTTTGATTGTTTGAAAAATTGGATTGAAAAAGGACTTCATCCAAAGCAAGCTGTAAATGCTCAATTATCTGTTTTTCTTATAAATTTCACATTAGGAATCATTTGGATTTTTCAGGGACTAATTCCAAAAATACTTTTCACTTACACGGGAGAAATTGAAATATTGAGGAAATCAGAGAAAAACGCCCTATAACAACACCTACCCAAAAGTGGCAATTTAGTGGTTAAATGAAACTTTGTACTTTGTAGTTGTTATATTGGTACTCTTCTTCTCGGAGATGAGGTTTTGTTAGGTGCAATACTTATGGAAGATATGGATCTCCTGGTGGAAACTGCTGTAAGAGAAATATCAGTTAATCCTCAAAACCCAAATATAGCCGTATCAGTTGTGAAAAGGCTTGAACTTCAATTTACATTTTCGACATAGAAATATTTCAATTCATGGAAAGACCAAAAAATTCACCCCGCGGAACATATGATTTATTACCCTCTGAATCAGTGAAATGGCAGAGAGTAGAAAATACCGCCAAAGACTTGCTGAGAAAAGCTGGCTTTCATGAAATCAGAACACCCATTTTTGAACAAACTGAAATCTTTCAGCGAGCTGCTGGTGAGACAAGTGATATTGTCAACAAGGAAATGTACACCTTCAATGATCGCTCCGACCGTTCGATTACATTGCGACCAGAAGGAACAGCTGGAGTTGTCAGAGCTTTTCTGAGTAATGGAATGGATAGAAATCCTAAGCCTGTCAAGCTTTGGTACTATGGCCCTATGTTTCGCTATGAACGCTCTCAGACTGGACGTTATCGCCAATTCACACAACTTGGAGTTGAAGTATATGGATCAGCTACCCCAGAAATAGAACTTGAAGTAATTAGTTTGGCTTGGGATTTATTCCAGAAACTAAAAATCCCTAATTTGACTCTTGAAATCAATTCAGTAGGGGATCAAGAAAGCCGCATCAATTATCAGGAAGCTATGAGAGCTTTTCTGGAAGAGCATCAAGCGGAAATTTGTCCTGATTGTCAGAACAGAATGAAAACTAATCCTCTCAGAGCACTTGATTGCAAAGTGCCAGAAGATCAGGCATTGTATAAAAAGAAGGCTCCAAAAATTTGTACCTATTTAAATGAAGCTTGTATTGCTCACCAAGAAAGACTTTTCTTTTTGCTCACAAGCTTTGGTATTCCTTTTACCGTTAATGAAAGCTTGGTGCGTGGTTTGGATTATTACACCAAAACTGTTTTTGAAATAAAGACAACAGATAAAGCTCTCGGAACGCAAAATACTATTTGTGCAGGTGGAAGATATGATGATTTAGTCAAGGAATTCGGCGGCCCGCAAACTCCTGCTTTTGGCTGGGCGCTTGGAATGGAAAGATTAACTAGTCTGATTCCTGAAGATCTTGATGAACAGAAATTAGATTTTTATGTAATCTCCTCCCAAGAGAATTTTGAGCAAGCTTATAAACTTGTGCAAGAAATAAGAGAAAAAGGTTATTCCGCTGATATGGACTATGAGAGCAGAAGCGATAAGAAGCAATTTGACTTAGGCAAAAAATTTACGAAATTAATTTGTGAATTCAGTCCACCAAATCTGCTAACTCGTAAATCAACAATTGAGTATTCATCTAATTTTTCAACTGTTATAAAAGATTTCTCACCAATGACCGTTGACGATTTCTTGGAGAAGAATAAGGGCAATATTTAACAATTCATCTTGTACAAATGGCTTGACTTTATATAGTTTCCGAAACAATTCTGAAATAAATCTAGGACTTAATGACGAAAAAACCAATCCTGTCATTCTGAGCTTGTCTCGGGAACTATCCCAGCAAACAAGATAATTATTCTATGTAACATGAATTATTTAATAAGCAAGGCTTTATATAGTTTCCGAAACAATTCTGAAATAAATCTAGGACTTAATGACGAAAAAACCAACCCTGTCATCCTGAGCTTGTCTCAGGAACTATCCTTAATTTTGAACAAGATTTAGAGGATTAGAAAGATGCACAATATTTTCTTCTTCTTTCTTATCCTGTTTCAATCCTCTAAATCCTGATAATCGATGTTCTGCATGTGAAGAGGATTTGAAAGATGGACAGGAGGGGAGCAATTAAAAAATCAACGTTTATTTCTTGGTTCCTCCTTTTAAGGAGGTTGGGAGGTATTCACATTTGGCTGGTATCGAGATTTTGATCACCCCCGACAGGATTTTTCTTCTCTCCCATGTTGCTCGAATCCTCTGAATCCTGATACTCACTAATAATTGCTGCTAATCTTCAACCATAGAGATTTTTCTGATGGTAGTAGTAGCTTTTCTAGTTTGGCTATTATTGTTTTGAGTATTGTAATTAGTACTTCTATTTTCCATTTCCTTTTCATTCTCTTTTTTGAGTTCTTTAAATTTCTCAATTATTTCTTGGTTTTCGCGAATAAATTTAGAATTGCCAGTTGAGGCCTCAAATGGTTGTTCTGGTGATTTCGAAATGGTCTTTTGGTCTTGAAAATTGAGAGTATTAAACATTTTGGATTTGTTGAGATTATTCCCAAGACCAAATTTGCTTTCATACTTGTTTGAAAATTGATTTTCAGCTTTTCTATTTTCGGTTTTAATATCTTCTAGTTTATTTACAATATCTCCAGAAGATGATTTGTCAGTAGTGAAATTTTCAGCATTAAGTTTTTTGATTTCTTCAGAAATAGTATTTAATCTTTTTGACTCTTTATTCTTTAACCATGAAGGTTTATATCCATTATTTGCTAATTTCGCAGATAGGCTGAGATTTGTAGTCTGCTGAGTAACTTCCGTTATACTTTCATTCTGATTTTTTTCTGCAAGAATAGTTTCTTTACTTTTTTCATTATCATCAAGAGTATTTTGATTGATAACAGATTGACTACCTTTTTCTTTTCCTATTAAGCTAGGAATTGATTCTTGTTTTTTTTCCCGAATAGTATTCTCTGCAATTTTATTCTTTTCTTTGTTTATATTATTTGCATGAGCTTTTACAAGTAAATCAATTTCTTCAAAAAGAGTATCTTCCGCTGTTGAAATTTCCAGAGATTTGATTTTCTTTACTTCTTGCTTCTTCGTAGATTTAGTAAGCTCAATACTATTTGCTTTGGAATCACTTATTTCAAGGGTGAATGAAGGCTTATTAATAGTTTCGCCTGAAGATTCATCATTTGAATTGGAAATATTAGAAACTTTCTCAACTTGATTTTTAACTTTTTCTTCTTTAAGCTCTGCTACATTAGCCTTAACAATCGACTCCCATCCATCAATATTCATTTCTCCGTCTAGAGTATTGGTTAAGAAATCGAGATTAGCGGAAGTATTAGGAGATTCCAACTTGGATAAATTTGCGGGAATTTTATTAATTCTTTTCGGAAAAATTGTTTCTTCTTCACTTTTGGCTTCTGAAGCAAATTCACTAACCACTGAAAAAGAATTCCATGAACTAGCCATTAATACTTTTTTGCCAGCATATTGAATAAGATAAAGAGCTTTACTTGCATCAAGATTAACGATGTCAATAAGTTCAATACCCGAATTACCAACACTATTTGGCTTTGCATAGGAATTTTTCTTTTTGTTGCCATTGATCACTACATTACTTAACACCATAATAACTACAACTAAAGCCAAAGAAATAATCAAAAGCAAAGGTATAAAATATGGCTTCTCACTTTCTGGCGGAGTTTTCAATAATGGTTTTTCATAATTGTCGGCATAATAGACATTTGTTTCTTTGCCTAATTCGTTATAAGACTTTGAGTCCGTGCTTAAATTTGAATCCAATGCACTCTGAAAGGATATGTCTTCCACTGCATCAAAACTGCTGTTTTTCTTCGCAATCACTTGATCGCTGATTAGAAAGAGCGACAAGCTAAAAATCAATATTGAAAATAAAGACCCAAAATGTTTTAAAAAGAAATTTTTCATTATCAGTTAATAAGTGGCTCAAAACAAAAATCAAACTTTTAGATGAATTCTTTTTTCCCTTTTTGGTGAAATCCCTAACCTCAACATTCTTAGCTTTTATGTTTTGAATTTCTTATTCTTTCTCTCAGATTGTTCTATCACCATTGTTCTCAATTTCTCTTACAATTCGGCTTCTAAGATTTGCTTTGTTATTCTGCTTATCAAAGAAATTTTTCAAGCTTAATAAAGCTATTTCGGCCGGTGCTAATTCTTTATCTTTTTTTGTGTCGCTGTCATAACTCAACAAAAATTGATCCGTGAGTTCATCATATCTTTTCGCAACAACTAGTCCAAGAGAGGCAGATGCGACACCATACTCTGAAGAAAAATGATGCAAATAATAATCTTCCATTTCAATCCATTTAATACCTTTGGTTTGAAGTGAACGCAAATATGCATTATTTTTTATATCCAAACTATTCTTGTCCTGCCTAAGAAGTGGAAATGGTGTGCGGCCTTGTCCTGACCAGAAAAATTGCGCTGACAAACAAGCTCCTTTTTCAACGGAGAGGCCAAGCTCTTTGGCGGCATTTTCTAATTCTTCAGTCAAATCAGAATTCGGCAAAATTTGATCTTGTTCACTGAAAGCTTCAGTTGTAATTGCAATTGTACCTAAGCTGGCATTAGAAATTGTGCCTCGTGTTCCGCTTCTGATAACTGCTTTGAGCGGTATTTTACTTTGATTTGTATTTTGAGCATTCTGTTTTATCAAGTATTTTGAGTTCGCAAGAGCAATTAAGGCACTAACTTCACTCAAAACAATTTCCACTCCAGATGCACCAATACCATGCGAAGCAATTCCAACTTTGAAGTCTATATCAGGCCAATGAATAATAAATAAGCTATATTCGCGATCGGTGTTGCCACTGACTATATGGCAATAATTTGAAATGTCTGCAACACCCCAATCAATGACGTTATTACTGCTTACGTGAGTACTATCACTACTAAATCTTTGCTTGAAATAATTCAACAATTTTTGCGCGCGCGCAGGACTTCCAACCACAATTAAACTCTCCAGTCCAACCAAATCTGCAAGCTTATTTTCTATAACTGGAAGGTGAACAATATAATCTCTAAGAGTTGAAGCAAAAATATTTGAATCTGAATTCTTCCCAATATTTTGTTGAGTAATCTTCTCGGAAACAACTTCAATATTTACTTCAGAACTAATAATAGGTTCAACTGGAATATCTTTTTTTGCAACTGTTGATACATTTGACAGAGGCAAAGCCTGATGAGAGTGAGAACAATTGTGTTTATTAGATTGTTCTTCAGAAGAGTCAGGATTCAGACGAAAACCAAAAGGCAATAATTCATGTACTTTGAATTCTCTATAAGTTTGATTGGCTCCAATACACAAAACATTGAGATCTGGATTTTGCTCAAATAAAGCTTGTCTACAATCTCCACAAGGCACAATTGGTTCATTGCTATTTGGGCTATAAATTGCAATTTTGATTAATTTGGGAAATTGATTTTTATGTCCAAAATTCAAATGTGCTGATTGCAAAGCATGTTTCTCGGCGCACACAGAGCGATAATTTTGCGTTTCATAATTAGTGCCTTTTACAAATTGCTTGTTTTGGTTTTGATCTTCAATTAATAAAGCAGCACCAACCGCAAAACCAGACATTGGTGAATAACTTCCCTGAGCAGCTTCTTTAGCCTTTTCAATAAGTAAAAGACTTTCTGCATCCAATTGATTTATTGACTTTGGCTCAGACATATTCTGACAATCTCGATTTGGGCTTTTGCTGGAATCTATTGGACAAATAAATTTAAGAATAATTATTTTATAGCTGAACACCTTAAGAAAGCTGAATTAGCAAAGATAAGCACAAAAATCAGATCAACATATCTTGAATTAACGAGTAAGTGGCGTTTCAAAAAGCTTTGATTTGGGAATTGAGATTTATATAGAAATTAGCAGCTGAGTTCGAATTCAAATCGAAAGATAGTTTGCCTCCACTTTAAACCAATATTTCAACTTCAGAATCTTTTTAGAAATGCCTTTTTCTAATCTTGACAGCTTCAATCGCATATTAGGACGTATTCAGTCTATTGATGCACGTATAAGCACACTGACGGAAAAACCTCAAAAGAACAAGTCCGCTTTTCAAAGCAACTCTACAAATAAGTCAAATTCTATTCCAACCTCAAATCCAACTGATGCTTCCATACTTGATAGTCTCAATCTAGATCCTCATGATTTGTCTGAATTGGATTTTACTGATTCATCACGCGATTTCATCAAAGGAATTTCATCAAAGAAAAATAATGATGATCTTTATATTGATCAAATCACCAATCTAAACAAACTCAATTCAAAAAAAGATTCAAACAAAGATTTCTCATTCGCCAATATTTTGGAACAAACCCGTGAGAAATTACCAAATCGTTCTAATAAATGGGTTGTAGAAGATGCCATACAAAATGCTAGCCAAAAAACTGGACTAGATATCAATCTTATAAAAGCGGTTGTGAGAACTGAGTCTGGAGGCAATTCAAATGCAATTTCCTCAGTTGGAGCCCAAGGTTTAATGCAATTAATGCCGCAAACAGCCGCAGGCTTAGGAGTTAAAAATCCTTTTGATCCACACGAAAATGCTCTGGGCGGGGCGCAATATTTAAAAGAACAATTGCAAACTTTCAAGGGTAATGTCAGCTTGGCTTTAGCTGCCTATAATGCGGGCCCAGCTGCAGTTATTAAACATAATGGAATTCCTCCATATAGAGAAACAATGGATTATGTCAAAAAAGTAGAAGCTGCATACAGAGACTTAGAAAGTAAATCAAATATTTCAGGTCCATCTCATAGTACTTCTCAAAATAATTCTCTAGCTGCTTCATTGAATACTTCTGGAAACATAAAACCAAAAGCATCATCATTAAGTCAAAAGAATTTTGTCTCTGATTTGAATCAAGCAATGCCAAAAGATTTTGATTTCAATTCTTTTTTCAAGGCCTAAAATTAATTCATTGAAATTTTGTTTTGAAGATTTTTGTCATCAACTATGAATTTAAGCAATGACTGTTTGCCACAAAAAATTCCTGCCAAATATAAATTTTTGCTTGGTTCAAAATGGACTTCAATTGAACCATTTATGGGCTGGAAACATTTTCAAGTCATTGAAGCAAATTATGAAACAAAAACCGCTAAAGCTTTAATTCAATCAGTTTGTAATTCTTCAGTAAATGTTTGGATTGAGGCTGACTCACTGAAAGATAAAAGTAAATGGCAAGCTGGCTGGAAGAGAATTATGTCTTCTAAAAAAGCAGAGATGTAATAGTAAAAAGGCTTTATCAGATTCTTCCTCAACTTCTATTCTGATTTAACATGCTCACAGAGGCTCTTGAATCTATGAATTTTTTGCTCTTAATAAACCATAATTTAGGTAATAAAAAAGCCAGTGATGAATGTTTGAGTAACAAATCAAAACTGGCTTAAAACTAATCTTTTATGAGATGGATTCTACACTTTGACCAAAAACCTGATTAGAAGCAAAGCTACAATATTCAGAATCTTGATCATTGGGTTAATGGCAGGACCAGCGGTATCTTTATAAGGATCACCAACTGTGTCACCAGTAACTGCTGCTTTGTGAGCTTCAGAACCTTTACCACCAAAATTACCCATTTCAATATATTTTTTAGCATTATCCCAAGCACCGCCACCACTGGTCATAGCGATTGCCAAGAATAATCCAGTTACGATACTACCAACCAAAACTCCTCCAATAATTTTGGCTGAAGCAAAGGGTTCCATTTTATTGAGGAAAAGAACACCTAAAATCGCAATCAAAATCGGTGTAAAAATAGGCAAAAGAGCAGGAATAATCATTTGTTTCAAGGCACTTTGCGTAACAATATCAACGCATTTTGCATAGTCGGGAAGAGCCTTATATTCCATAATTCCTGGAATTTCTCTGAATTGGCGACGTACTTCATTCACAATTTCTCCAGCAGCCTTACCTACAGCTTGCATTGAAAAAGCACCAAAGAGATAAGGTAACAATCCACCAATAAAGAGTCCAGCAATCACATAAGGATCACCTAACTGGAAAGTTAATTTACTAACCATATCAGGAGCGGTTTCAGTAATTGCTTTAGTCAAATCTTGAGTATATGAAGCAAATAAAACTAAACAAGCAAGTCCAGCTGAGCCAATTGCATAACCTTTGGTAACAGCTTTGGTTGTATTTCCAACTGCATCCAATGCATCGGTCGCTTCTCTGACTGAATCTGGAGCGCCAGACATTTCAGCGATACCACCAGCATTATCAGTAATTGGACCATAGCTATCAAGTGCAACTATGATTCCAGCCATACTAAGCATCGCAACACCTGCAATGGCTATTCCATAAATTCCAGATAGAAAATAAGAGGAAATAATACCGACCACAATAATCAAAACTGGAATAGCGGTAGCTTCCATTGAAACGGCTAATCCAGCAATAACATTGGTTCCATGTCCACTTTGAGAAGCTTCGGCGATAGAACGCACTGGACGAAAAGCAGTAGAAGTATAGTATTCCGTAATCCAAACAATACCAGCAGTTACTGCTAAGCCGATTAATGCAGTATAAAAATAAACTTTGTAATCAATTCCAATTACGCTACCCATAATGAATTGAGTAACAAACCAAAAACCAACCGCTGAAATCAAAGCACTAATAATAAGTCCAGAATAGAGCGACTTCATTATTTCTTTTTTTGCATTGAGCTTGACAAAGAAAACACTAATGCATGAAGCAATAACAGAAACACCACCCAAAGCCAATGGGAAAACAATTGCTCTAAGAGCGGGGATTCCTGCATCAAATTGCAAAGCACCCAAAATCATTGCAGCAATTGCGGTTACAACATATGTTTCAAAAAGGTCAGCAGCCATACCAGCACAATCACCGACATTATCACCGACATTATCCGCAATTACAGCTGGATTACGAGGATCATCTTCTGGAATTCCAGCTTCTACTTTACCAACCAAGTCAGCGCCTACATCAGCGGCTTTGGTGTAAATTCCTCCACCTAATCTTGCAAAAACACTGATTAAGCTAGCACCAAAACCTAAGCTAACCAAAGCTTGTACATTTTTACTAAGACTTTCTTCACCAGGTGCAACTAATTCAAGGATGACAAAGAAACCAGTTACTGCCAAAAGCGCTAAGCTTGCAACCAAAAGACCAGTTACAGCTCCACCTTTGAAAGCAACATCAAATGCTTCTTGAATACTTACACTTGCCGCTTGAGCGGTTCTTACATTTGCTCTGACAGAAATAAACATTCCAATATAGCCAGCTAATCCGCTAAGTAGTGAGCCAATCAAGAAGCCCACGGCATTTTCCCAGCCAAGAGCAAAGAAAAGAATGGTCAACAAAACAAATCCAACAATAGAAATAACAGTATATTGTCTGTTTAAATAGGCTAAAGCTCCTTCCTGAATAGCAGCAGCGATTTGATTCATTTTCTCATTGCCAGTTGGTTTTTTTAGAACCAAATTAATGAGTACAATTCCGATTCCAAGCCCGATTATTGCAGCAGTAATCACTTGAAATCCTAATATATTTATTAAATCTTGCCAGGAGCTCATTGGATGGTTTTAGCCTTTCTAAAACTAAATTCAGGAATAAATTGTTTTAGTGTATTTTGAAAAATTATTTGATAGTCAAAAGTTGATAATCAAAACAATTTGTCAGTATGTGGATGCACTAGAAGCCATAAAGTTATCATGCAAAAGCTAAAATTAACCAAACAAAAATTTCACATATAAATACAGACGAGCGTTTGCTTCTTTCTTTATCCTCCGTCTGAAAATTGTTTACAGAATTTTTGGTCAAATAGTAAATAAGTAGAGAATGAATAGAAAATTTGTTTAAAACCAAGAAATTTGTTTTATCAAAAACTTCAAGTCTTATTTAATTGTTTGTCTCCTTATCGTAAATTTCCTTATTCAAAGCGAAAAGCTGTTCATTGTAATTTTTATTTGGGTCATATTTCCAGCCGTCCTTACCCCCTAGCCCCCTTGAAAGGGGGAATTCAGAATATACTTTCAAAACAGCCTCATCCAAAGACTTATGCAACTTACTTAATTTGCTGGCAGGTTCATTAAAGAATTCATTGTAAAGTTTGGTGATTCCATAATTTCTTTCTTTTATCATTGCAAGCCTAAACTCATCAAGTTCTTTCATGATTTCTCTAACTGTGTTAATAGCCCTCACCCCCGCCCCCTCTCCTAAAGCGAGAGGGGAGGAAGAAGTATCTATTTCTGCTCCTTCCTCCTTCAGGGGGAAGGTTGGGATGGGGGGCTTCTGAGAAATTGAGTTAGGGGGTAAAAACAAAAAAGGAAATGTTTCAAAGCAGGTTGTATTTGTGTATCTTATACGGTCTTCGAGAGTTGAACATTGAGCTTTTACCCAGCCACGGTGAAGTTTTGAATTGAGAATACCTAAAATATAATAATCATCACTAGCCACAACCATATTGGCTTCACAAGGAAGTATGGAAACATCAATTGCTCTAAAACTTGTATATTTAGCGACTTTGGGCAAGGCAAAGTACAAGTTTAATCCCTGAAAAGCTTTTCTCATTTCTGGTCTTTTGCGTCCAAATTGCCACCATTTTTCTTTTCTTGAAAGTTCATTATTTGTATCTCTTTCTGGCTTTACATAAGTTTTCACATGTTCAAAAGGTAATTTAAACAAACTAGCATCTTCCATGCTCATATCATTGAAATCAATTACCCATTCAAGCTTTTGATTTGGATCAATTAAGCCTTTTCCATCAATCATTATTTTGAGAACTTGCTCGTTTCGTTTATCTTGCTTAATCCAATCCAGTGCTTTCTCTTCTGAAACAATGAAGCCTTTCCCTGCAAGCTGACAAGCTTCAAAAGATTTACTCTTATTTTGTTCAAGTCTATGAGCTTGGGTTACATCAATTTCCGATTTAAGGCTTGAATTGATAAATTTGACTGGATTGTCATCAAGATAACATTGAATAGCCCTCACCCCCGGCCCCTCTCCTGAAGTGAGAGGGGAGTACGCAGCACCTATTTTTGCTCCTTCCTCCTTCAGGGGGAAGGTTGGGATGGGGGGCTTAAGAGCTGGGGAGAGAGGCTTTATCCAATTCGCTATACTCACATGAACAGCCGCTTCACCACTCCATTCTTGAGTAGAAACAGCATCATGAATAATCCCATCATTTTCAACTACATAACTTAAAGTAGCTTCTCTCGACTGCCCTTGACTAATTGAGTTAGTTCCAACAAGCCCCACTCTTTCGGCACTTGATTGATGAGCCTTTCTAAACCAATGAACACAAAAATCAGGCTGACCTTTCACTTCAGGAAAAGCTTTATACATTTTTTCAACATATTCATCACCTAATTCAGTTCTTAATCTTTTTCCGCCAAGAAAAGGAGGATTGCCGATAATAACGTTTGCCTCAGGCCATTCAGAAAACAGAGCATCAGCACAAATAATATTCTTATCCAAATTATCCAATGGAAGCGGATCTTCTTGATTCAGATTGAGTTTTCTGATTGCAATTGTTCTTCCTATTTCCAGAACAAGCTTTGTAAGCTCAACTGCAAAGGGTTTAATATCAATTCCATAGAACTGATAAGGACTCACAAAACTTTTTAATACTTGTCCTTCGTTCTCAGCCAATCTATCAATAATTTCTTTTTCAATACGCTTCATTTCCTGATAAGCAATATACAAAAAGTTTCCGCTTCCACATGCTGGATCAAGGATTTTGTATTTTCTTAAATCATTCCAAAGTGTTCTTAAATTTTTAGCTTTTTTCTTTTCATTACTCAAAGCCTCTTCAATTCGTTCATCCCAATATCTAACTATTGTCGGTCTAACAATTTTATAAATATCAACTTCACTTGTGTAGTGAACTCCGTGAGCGTGCCTATCTTCATTGCTCATTGTCGCTTCAAGTACAGTTCCAAAGATTGAAGGTCTTACCGCTGTCCAGTTCTGACTACTTGCGGTGATTAAAATATCAATGTCGCTCTCAGCTAATTGAATAGGAATTATTTCATTGAATAAACCACCATTAAAATATCTAACATCTTTGTACATTCCTCCTCGGGCTGGTTCTTTGCTGTTCATCTGCTCAAACAAGCCACGCAAAAGGTCATAAGATTTTTTAGGATTTGCCTTGCATTCATGCAAAATCTCACCGAAAAAGCCATTTGGAAGCAAATCAATATCTTCGGCAAATAAACACAAAACACATTGCAAAACAAAACGGCGGGCTTGGTCTTCAGTGATTGCAAGAGACTTTTGACGGGTTTTTAAACGCTTAAATAATTCGCTTATTTGCTCAGTAACCGTCTCTGTTATTTCAACAACATTGAGATTAAATCTAGCCCTCTGCCCAAGCATGAAAAGCAAAGCTTCGGGGTGCTCTGCTAATTCACTCGTTTTAAGCTTCTGAACGGGCGTATCAACTTGAATATTAAAATCATAAATCCAAAATTCATCAAAGTTGCAAAGAATGGCATATTTAGGTTTTGGAGTACATTGGACCCAATAAGTGAGCAATTGATTGTAATGGTGGGTTAAGTCAGAGCCGCCCTTTTTCATTTCAATCAAAACAATATCTTTGAAAATACAGTCCGCAAAGCCCGAACCGCCTTTCTGAGAACCCTTTTTAATAAGTCTCTCAAACTCAGCCCCTGCCGAATTTACCCCTTCATAGCCAAAACATTGAAAGAATCGATCCAAAAAACTTTGGGCTTCACCCTTTTCATAACCCTTGCAATAAGATTCTTTCCATTTTGCAAATTCGTTTAACTTAGCTTTTAATGAGTTTGTATCCATTCAGGAAATCAAGCCTTTCTTATTTGAGCTCCAAAAGAGAATATCTGATTGTCTCAAAATAACAAACTAATTTACTTGTCACTCAAAAACAAGGAACAATAAATTAGGGTTTTTACTCCTTTAAGATTAAGAATGTTAAGGTTAAAATCTTCTCAATTAATAGTTAAGAAATTAACTCCAAATAACCCAAAATTTAATTAAGCTCAGATGTCAACACGCGTAATAATAGTTGAAGATGAAGTTCCTCTTTTAGAAGCAACAACATATTTTTTACAGCAAAAAGGTTATCAAGTAGCCGGCTTTACAGAAGCAGAAAAAGCGCTTGAGTCTTTCCATTTACAACCTGCCGATTTGATTATTCTAGACTGGAACTTACCTGGAGTAATGCAAGGGATTGACTTTCTTCGTGAGCTCAGAGCCGCACAACAAACTGTACCTGTAATTATGGTAACTGGGAAAACTGCCAAAGAAGAAATTATTCAAGGTCTAGAAGGCGGCGCTGATGATTATTTAACTAAGCCTTTCAATCCTGAAGAATTAATGGCTAGAATGCGCAGTGTTTTGCGTCGTACCCAGCAGGTAGCCTCAACCCCAAGCAAAAGAATTGTTTATGATCAAATTGTGATTGATTTGGATGCTCACAGAGTTTGGGTTGCTCAAGATGAAAAACAATTATCTCCAAAATTATTTGGCATGATGAAGCTTTTGATGCTTAATCCAAGAAGAGTTTTTACTCGTGGACAAATTCTTGATGCCGTATGGGGAAATGAAAATGTTGGTGAAAAATCAGTTGATGTTCATGCTTGCTGGCTGAGAGAAATACTTGGCGATCAAGGAAAACATGTAGTTACAGTTCGTGGATTTGGTTATCGCTTCGGCGCTTAATCTTAAAAAGATTTTGTAAAATCCTCAGTATCTTTTACGGTTGAGAACTAGCTGGTAGGCAGCCGCCTCAAAACCGGAGATAAAATTCTTACAGGAAAAAAATACAAATAAAATCTAAGTTCTTTCTTATTAGTTCCGTAGTAGCTGGTTTAGCCTTTGTTGGTGCAGAAGCAAACAATGTGCTGTCTACCAAAAGACAAATGTGCTCCTCAAGCTTAGTGCGTGTAAAAGATAAGTGCAGCGGCTGTTCAAATGGCTAAATTGAAACTCAACAATAGTGGAAAATTCAATTTTGTATTGAATTTTGTCAAGGTAATAATAAAAAAGTTCTTATAGCGTTTCACAGCTTAATGAGGACTTTTTTTGCTTTTTATTTGAATCATATTGATCTTTTATTAAACTCATAATTTTCATGAATTATGTTGATACCAGAGAGTCATTTTGAAAACTCTGTAGAGTTTCACAACGTTGTGGATAAAAAGAAAGTTTCTCCAGAACTTATTGGA
>DUDU01000015.1 GCA_005110395.1 Candidatus Melainabacteria bacterium
TAGTTTTTGCATTGTTGTGATAATTTTGCATATGAGTGGATTGGGTTAGGGTTAACATCTAACTTATTCCACTCAAGCACCTAGTCTTTACTCTCCAATAACTTCTGGAGAAACTTTCTTTTTATCCACAACGTTGTGAAACTCTACAGGTATTAAACCTGTAGTTTCTTTGTAATTCAAGTTAATTAAGACGCTATTGCGTAATAACAAATTCAGGATAACCCCTGAAACATTTGACAAACACTCTTTCAATCAATTTAATTCAATGAATAGTATTCAAAAAGCCAATAACCCAATTTAAAGTGATTCGTACAGTAAAACCAATGGCAATATTTATGGATATTTGGTTTTTCAGGAGCGCACCGCTTTTATTATGGAAAGCCCGTTTCAGGCACAATTTACTTTTTCTCATTAGGGCTTTTGGGCATTGGATTGATCATAACAACTGAATTCTTTGACTCTCTTGTTTCAATCGTATCTTTCAAAAACATCATGAGAGATACTCATTAATCAAAACCAATTATTGTTTGGCCAGCATGAAAAGCTCTTTAAACAACTACTTTCAATTTATTCTCATGATTAGATATTTTATTAATTTCATCATCTTTGGGTGGAAATTTTTGCATAACTAAGCTTTGTAGGAGTTGAATCACATTACTAACAATAAAATACAAAAATACTCCAGCAGGAATAGGCAAGAAAGCCATCATACCCAAAAACATAATTGGCATAAGATTTTGCATTTGCTTTTGCATAGCCTCTTGTTCTTTGTCTAATGATGGTTGGGTAGGAGTACTGCCCATCATTAATTTGTTGGAAGCCCAAAAGCTCGCGCCCATAAGGATTACCAAAACAATAATGTCCCAATGAATATCTTTGGTTTCTTTATTGTATAAGCCTAATCTTCCCAAATCTTCAATAAACAAAAATCTTTGATGTCCACGTGCTTCAGGAATAGCCGCTTGTAAGGAAAATTTCTCAGTTGATTTTAGAGCTTTAATTGTGGCCTTACTTTTATCTGAAGAATCAATTTGAAAATCAATTAATCCATTTGACCAATTGCTTTTATCAACCTGCTTAATTGGCACACTCGGATTTTGTCCTTTTGCCATTAAATGCCATTGTATTTCTTCTTTAGGTATTTCTCCCTTTCCCAAGACACTTTTCAACTTCAATTCATACGATTCACCGACTAAGAGCTTCTCAGGAATATTAGTTTCAATAGAAATACGATTGAGTTTCCCATTACTATCAACAAAGTTACTTGTATTAGACTTAACAAATTTGATTTGAGATTTATCTTTAGTGGAAGCTTCACTTGTTGCCTGCAAATTCATATATGCAATGCTAGGTTGAAAAGGCGGGCCACTAAAAGACCAATATAGAGCAATTAATATCGGGAACTGCAAAAGTGTTGGTAAGCATCCTCCGAGAGGGTTAACCATTCCTTTTGTTTTATACAAATCAGACATTTGTCCTTGAAATTCTTTGTGAACTTCTTCCAGTTTTTCTGGATCTGATTCATATTTTTTCTTACGTTGATTATATTTTTCTTGAATGCGCTCAATTTCCGGCTTTAGCTTGGCCATTTGAGTTTGCATTTTTTGTGATGATTGAGTTTGCTTAATTGAAAGCGGCAATAAAATGAATTTGATCACCAGTGTGACCATAATAATTGCCCAACCATAATTACCAAACATATGCCTGAAATATTCAAGCATTGGAAGCATTACGTGATAGGTAATAAGGCTAAAGTCCATTTGATTTTTCTAAAGTAAATATTTATGCAGAATAGTTAAGCGATTTAATTATTATTAGGAATTATAAGGCTAGACCTAAGCTCATATGTTGACTTGCAAAATAAATCTTTCGCTGAATTTGTAAATGCCAATGTTCAAATGCACCATATTCAAATACTAGTTTTCAAGTACCAATTGCTCAAAGCTTTCATCAATGGCTTTTAGTGTTTTAACAATTTCAGTCTCATTATGTGCAGAAGAAAAAAACCATGCTTCAAATTGACTTGGTGGTAAATAAATCCCTCTTTCAAGCATTAAACGAAAGAATTTAGCAAATCTATGTGCGTCAGAAGTTTTGGCTGAATTGTAATCATAAACCTGCTCAGCTTGGGTAAAGAATACCGAAAGCATAGAACCGCATCTATTAAGGACAATGGGAATTTGATATTTGTCAGCAATTTGGCGTATTCCCTTTTCTAGGGTCATCCCAATGTGTTCGAGCTTTTCATAAAAACCTTTTTCTTGAATCAGCTCAAGAGTAGCTTTCCCCGCGGCCATACCTAATGGGCTACCTGCTAATGTCCCGGCCTGATACATTGGCCCTTCGGGTGCAACCATTTTCATAATGTCCGCTCGGCCACCATAAGCCCCAACTGGTAATCCACCGCCAATGATTTTCCCTAGAGTAGTTAAGTCTGGCTTTATTCCGTATTTTTCTTGAGCACCACCAAGAGAAAGCCTAAAGCCAGTCATCACCTCATCAAATACCAACAAAGAAAGGTATTTATCGCATAAATCTCTGAGTCCTTCGAGGAAACCAGGCTTAGGCAAAATACAACCTGCATTGCCAACCACTGGCTCAACTATGACGGCTGCAATTGAATCAGGGTTTTGGAAAAAAGCTTTTTCTAATTGTTCAAGATTATTGTAATCAACTGTAATAGTCTCACTCGCCAAATTTGGCAAAACACCTGGACTATCTGGCAAACCTAAAGTTGCAACTCCTGAACCAGCCTGAGCTAAAAATGAATCATAATGCCCATGATAACAACCTGCAAATTTGATTATTTTAGGTCTGCCTGTATAAGCTCTAGCCAGACGAATAGCTGACATGCATGCTTCAGTACCAGAAGTCACAAAGCGAATGATTTCAATACTCGGAAACATTTGCTGTACCAAAGTCGCTAAGTCTATTTCTAACTCTGTGCAAGCTCCAAAGCTAATCCCTTTTTGCATCGTTTCATTAATGGCTTCAAGAACTTTTGGGTGAGTATGTCCACATATCATAGGCCCCCAAGAACCAATATAATCAATATATTCATTACCATCAACATCATATAAGTATGCTCCAGAAGATGACTCAATGTATATAGGTGAACAGCCAACTGATTTAAAAGCTCGAACTGGTGAATTTACTCCTCCAGGAAATATATTTTTCGCTTTTTCGAATAACTCTTGTGATTTTTTGTGCATCTTACTGAAATCGGGATTTTTAAATTTAATGATTGAAATTAAGAACGAAATTTATTTTTTAAAAGCATAGAGAAAATTGAACCAAAGAAAGCAGGTTTTTGGCCCATACATAAATCACAGATTCCACATTTTCCTTCTTGTTGTGATGCCATTCCCTGTTCTAAATGCTGCCAGCGACAACCTTCTTTTTGAGAAAGCCAATCAAGTAATTGGTGATTTTGTTTATTAGTGTCAATTAACAGATTTTCACGGTCTGCAATTGCACTTTTTGTTTTACGGTGAATAAAATCATCTTCACAAAAAAGAACATGCGATTCAGCTTTTTTCCCTTTTTGTGTGGTTAACACATGAATTTCACGATAATACTCTTGAAGGCTAATTGGTGGCGAATAATGAATCAATTGAGTTAAATCTTCTCGATGAATACCATCCATTAAATTGCTGCAAGTAATAAAGACTGGATTGGGATCTTTAAAGAAATAATCCAATGCTTCAGCTCTTTGCTCAGGTAATAAACCCTTATGAAAAGCCTTAATTTGACGATTCGGAAGCTTGTCTCTGAGATAATTCACTAAATCAGCTAAGTCTTCATTTTGTGAAACATAAACAATAGTTGGCTTTTTATTATTAATAAGATTAAGTAACTTTTTCTGTTTATCTAGTCTTGAAAAGCAAAAATGCGAATTTAAGGAAATATTATTAAGTCTCAATGAATCGTAAACTATTGGAGTTTCTGGGAAAAATTTCGCAAAATCATCAACTACTTCTTGCAAGCCATTAGATGAAATTGCCAAGACAGTCTTTTTAAGTTCTCTCAACAAATTAACTGATTCAAGATATTTAGGCTTATGAACTGTATTCTTGCGTGAAATAAGATCAAAATCAAAAAGAACTAATCGGCTTATGCGGCCAAGAATGATTTGCGAATTGATAAAAACTTGTTTACCTAAATCATCTTCTGATAATTTCCTGTAATGTTCCACGGCCATAGAATTGAAGCCTGAAGAAAACCAATACAAAAAGCTTTCAGGAGTCAAAAAAAACATTTTGAAATTGCCCTGAGCTATATCTGAAATGAGCTTTCTGGCTTGATTTGGAAATAAATCACTGGTTAATGCGGCCACTCGATCTAGAGCGTTAATACTTCGCAAAAAACCAATTTCTCGATTAATGCTTGCTGAAGAAGGCATAAGCACTAAAGTCAAGTCTTTGTTTTCATCAAAAGCTGCTTTGTATGAATAATAAGAGTGATTTTTGTGCGAAGAAATTAATATTAAACTGCGATTGCCTTGAATTTGCTGAACTATTGTGTCTTCGTCTTGGCTTATTGTTGCAGTTACCATTTTGATTCAGCCAATGCCCTTATTCAGTTATCTATTGAGTTTTAGCAAAGAATAAAATAATTTTATCCTTATTCTTCGCTTTACTGATTTCTTTCTTTGAATATATTTAATTTGCTTATCATTTCGCAAAATGTTAATATAACCTTAAGCAAATAATAAAACTTTTATAATAGCAATCTTTAAATCTAATCGCTGATATGACTTCAATAGGAAATATCGGTCCTCCTAATCTTCCTGTTCTTGCAGGTGATGATTCTAGGAGGAGTAAAAAAAACATTCAAAGAAATACACAAACAAATACTCAGAGACGATCGTCTTTAAGGGTAGTTAGTACTGATCCATCTTTGGAAGAATTGAGAAGCAATTACAAACAGCTTGTAATTCAAAATGAATATGTTCGAGCGGCTCAGGCTAGATTAAATCAGTCATCTCTGGGAGCTTATATGAGTGGTAAATCGGCTACGCCGCCTAGATGGATAAGAGATGGATATTCAATTATTGCATTTGCTAGCCCGGAACTTAATAACGCATTTTCTGATGAACAGAATCAGAGGGTGCAGTTTTATCAGAAACAAGGCTCGCCAATGATTGTAGTTAGAAGCCAAGACCCAGAAGGCAATATTACCTATGGAGTCATAATCAACGATCTCAGAGATCAAAGAGGTAATCTCGTCAACTTAACCCATGATGAAATGGTGCAGGTCGCATGCAATCAAGCACTAAGCACGAGGATCTCGTCAATTGAGGCTCATGAGGATATGCATAGATTTACCTTGGAGTTAGCTAATCAAGATCCAGATTTACCGATTAAACCTCCTATACCTAAAGAGGTTAGTCAGGAAGTTGTTGTAACAATTAAAGGGACTATTTCAAATAAAGATGATTTTCTGAATCAAAAAGAACAAGGTACCCTGGATATGTTGACCTTTGGACATACTGACTCCACACGAGATTCGGATATTGAAGAAAAACTTAATGCTTACAATTTAAAAATCCGTAGAGCTAAAAAAAATGGGGATGTAAGAACTTTAACGGAAATCATATTGCCAGAACTTCAGCGAATATTGAAGATGCTAAGAATTTGGGTCATGGCTGCTATTGCTCCACTTGCATTAGAAAATACTAAATTCACGACAGAAAGTCAGCCATCCGATGAAGATTGGGCTAGATGTGCTGAAGCAATTGGATATCGAGATCAAATTATTCGTTTAATTCAAATGGCAAAGTCTGCTATAAAATCTCTAGGGTCTTCTGATGGTAGAAGAAAAGTTGCTTAATTTTTAAATCCGAAATTTCAGATATGAATTGGGCCAAAGGACAAAATTTTGAAAATATTGCAACTGATTACATGATTCAACGAGGCTTTTGTGTATTGGATCGAAACTGGCATGCTGGAAAATACGGCGAACTTGATTTGATCTGCAAGAAGTCGGAATCTAAGAAAGATATTTTGGTTTTTATTGAAGTAAAAGGTAGAAATTCTAAATGCTTTGAAGAAGACGGATTGAATGCTATTAATCAAAGTAAAGCAAAAAAACTCATTCATTCAATTCAAGCCTATCAAGAGCATTATGAAAAAAATCACAATGAATGTAATTATGAAATTAGGTTTGATTTAATTCTTGTTTCTTCTTCAGAGCAGGTAATTCATCTGGAAAATATTTCGCTCATTGATTTCATAAGTTGATTTTGTGGAGGAACGATTAAAATTTCCACACTAGTCCAAATGTTAACACCTGCCTTCGACCAGCTTATAGCAGCGCCAACCACTTCCAAAGCAGGAGCTAAGAAATGATGAATGCTAGCTTGTATAAAGAAAATAGACCTGGAATCAAGAATAAGCTAGTGAGAAGAGCATTCTGATGAGGCTTACTGAGTAACTTTAGGTGGTAGATGAAAAGTCTGAATTAATGGAAACTCCCGAGAATGCTTAGACTGGTTTAGATCTTTTTTCTGATTTAGTTAAATCATATATGTCCAAATTTTCTTTAAACAAATGAAGTTGTTGATTGTATTTTGAATATTCAATATTTAATAAAGCTTTTAGAGCTTTGTGCTGACTAATTAATTGTTGCCTAAATGCGCCTTCATTATCATTAATGCTGTTAAAAGAACTTTTTAGTGATTCACCAAGAAAAACTAATTGTCTTTTTTGATGATAAAAAGCTTTTTCTATCCTCTCTTTTCTTTCCACTTTGCTAGAAGCCTCCTTTGAGAGCTTAAATTCAATGTCAGCTATTGTTTTGTGCCAGTTAGCTATTCTTCGCATACAGGCTTCATGAATAACTGGATTTACTTGGCAATCACCAATAGTATTAGAGTTCACTAAATTAAAGGCCTCTCCATTTTTTTGCATAGCAATTAAGCTGGCTCCAAGATTATCTTCAATCCATTCTTGCGGAAACAAAGTAGTTGAATTTTCCTTTTCGAAGAGGGTATTGGCTTTTGCAAAAGCTTTAAATGCTTGCAAGTATTGACCTTGCTGAAGGCCTACATAGCCATTAAGACAATTCTTGTAAAAGGCAGAGCCCTTATTTGAGGATTCTTGAACAAATTCAATATATTTGTTGGCGGATTTTGTGTCACCACTTGAAAGATACAAAGCTGCGGTTTCGGCATTAATCTTGATGCTGTCAGGATTAAGTTTTAAGGCTTCTTGATAGCTAATTAAGGCCTTTGTCAAATTGGCTTTGCCTGATGTAATTCCATTAATGTCTTTCACCAAAGCAGTATCACTTAATACATAGTCAATTTGCATATTTTGTTGTTTGGCTTTTAGCTGTTGTTTTTGTTCAAGCGCAGCAGACCCCACTTTGATAAATGCAGGTATCAAACCTAGAAAGAGTAAAAGAATTAAATAAGGCTTTTCAATAAAAACTAGATTGAGAGATTTAATTTCTCTTTCGTAAATAATTCTTAATCGATTCAAAGTGAATTTGACTTTGTGAAAATTTGTTTTTTGAGGCAGAGCTATTTTTCTTAAGTTTTTCTGTTGAATGAAATCAGTGTTTTTCTTTCTGAGGTTTAGGTTAAAACTGGGCTTAGATACAAAAAAACCCAAACACACTGTCAAAATTCCCTTTAAGTCAAAATAGGCAATATGCGTTGCAGCTTTTGGAAAGCCAGTCGAATTGTTGGTCGAATTGCCTCTTGAGTTTCTGATCGACTGATTATTCAATTTTAGAAATGCCACTTTTACCAATTTTTCAGATTTGAGAAACTTAATCGAAGAAATTCTCTCTTTAATTAATATCTACAGTTTTACTAATGACAGACAAAACATCTTCTTTGTTTCTTGTGAATTGTCTGTTTTTTGTAAAGTCCAAAGAAAATTTCATTTATAATATTTCATTATGAAACTTATAAGATATTGAAGGCCTAATATTTTAAAGCTTTCTTTAGAAGCATTTAAGAGCGTGTTAAGATGTTCTTAAGAGCAAGTCAATTGTTAAGAGAATAGTTGATGCTTGTTGCTTGAGAGAATCAGCTTTTCTCAAATTGTGGAAAGTTGAAATTAGTAAAGATTCGAATTCTAGACGAAAGAAACTCAACAAATTAAACAAATGACAATATTATCTTTTTGCGAAAAGAAATCAAGTAGAGAAGAAAACAAAGTACAATCTCACCTTCAATCACAAGGCGAATTAGATGGTTCTCAAGGCAAAGAGTTATCAAGAAAAACCAATGGCAAATTGATACAACTTAATAATCAAAGTCGCAAAGTAATTCACTTTAATAAATTTCAACTTTTAAGACAAGCCGCAAAATGGGAAAATTCCAAGCTGAGAAATGGCTTATCCCTCAAAGTTCATCAACTAAGAAGAGAAATCGAACAAAATATACCTGCTGATAATTCCAATTCCATTGGCGGTGACAAATTTCAAGGAGTTTTATTAGACTTGGCTTCTGAATATTCCGACTTTATGCTTTATGGAGAAGCAACTACCGTTCAATTGCTAAACAAATATACTGAATTCAAAGATTTGCTAAATTTAAAATTCGAAGAATTCACAATGTCATAAACTTGTTCGCACGTTTCAAATTTTTATCATCCATCCTTTTGCAGATATTTTAGAAAATTTTCTAGTATCCTTTTCAAGATTTCGCTTTTAATACTCAAAAAAATTTTTTCATTTGGAATCGACAAAAGATTATGACTGGTCATTGGAAGAGCATTTAGAAGAGCTAAGGCAAAGACTTTTCATTTGTTTTGTTTTGTTTGCTATAGCTTTTGCTTTGTCTTTTTTTCTTACTCCTCCCGTATTAATTCGACTGGAAGCTTTAGCCCCAAAAGGAACTGTATTTTTCCAGCTTAAGCCCGGTGAGCTCCTGTTTGTTTATTTGCATGTAAGTTTTATTCTCTCAGTTATTCTTTCAAGCCCATTTTTACTTTTTCAAATCGGATCATTTATTTGGCCAGGTCTGAAAAAGCAAGAAAAGATGATTGCGCTAATTCTATTTTCTGGAGCTCCATTTTTATTTTTTGGAGCAATGGCTTTTGCTTATTTTATTGCCTTGAAGCCTATCTTGAATTTCATTTTGGGATTTGGTGTTGATTTATCTTTGGTACAGCCTCAATATAGCCTCGACTATTTTGTTTCACTAGTTTTGTCAATTATTTGTATTTTTGGAATTTCTTTTCAGCTCCCAGTTTTACTTTATATTGCTGCTTTACTAGGGCTAACTACTTCTTATCAATTAAGTAAATTTTGGAAAGAGGCAATTTTGTCAGCTTTTGTTTTAGCTGCTTTTCTGACTCCAACTCCCGACCCAATTAATATGAGTATTCTTGGGCTGGCTTTATCAGGTTTATATGGTCTTAGTTGGATTCTGATTAGATTAAGCGGCAAATAAAAGATATAAAGAAGAAGTCAAATTCCAATTTTTATTTAGATTATTTTGTGTAGAAAATTTTTGTTATGTGGAACATCTTTATTTAGATTTATAAATACTTAGCCCAAAATAAATAATGAATGGTCTCACTGAATATCAAGCTTGGAAAGCAAATGGATTTACTTTTCTGTTTTTAGCTATTGTATGTGGTCTTTTAGCAATTGTCTTTCTAAAGATATTCATGATTTTGGGTATTTTATTTGCGTTTGCAACTTTTATTTGTTCATCTGGTTTTGTTGTTAATAAACCAAATAAAGCTTGCATTCTTGTTTTCTTTGGACAATATGCCGGAACTATCAATGAGGCTGGACTATTTTGGGTTAACCCATTGGCTTCAAAAGAAATTATTTCTCTGAAAGTTAATAACTTTAATAGTGAGAAGTTAAAAGTAAATGATGCTCACGGTAATCCAATTGAAATTGCAGCGGTGATTGTCTGGCGCGTGGTTGATTCGGCCAAAGCATTCTTTGAAGTCGAAGATTACTCAAGCTTTGTTGCCATTCAAAGTGAAACTGCAATTAGAACTTTAGCTAGCAGATACGCTTATGATTCTGATGATGACAAAATACCCTCCTTAAGACATCAATCAGAAGAATTGATTAATTTATTAAAAAATGAGGTTCAAGCCCGACTAGAAGTTGCTGGAATAGAAATTATTGAGGCGCGTCTAAGTCATTTAGCCTATGCTGCTGAAATTGCTCAAGCTATGTTGAGAAGGCAACAAGCAACAGCAGTAATATCTGCCAGACAGAAAATCGTTGAAGGCGCAGTTGGAATGGTGCAATTAGCCCTTCATTCTTTAAGCTCACAGGGAATTGTTGAGTTAGATGATAATAGAAAAGCTTCAATGGTCAATAATCTAATGGTTGCTTTAATCTCAGAGCAAGGATTGCAGCCAGTGGTTAATACTGGAGCTTATTAAACTCAAAATAAACCAAAAAGTCACAGGCAAATATTTTATGCGCAGAAGAAATTTAGACTTAAGGGCACTTCTATTAAGTCTCTTCAAACCCCCAACCCCCTGAGAGGGGGCTTTTAGTTCTCTCTTTGAGAGCCCCTTTTCAGGGGTCGGCGAAAGCCGGGGGTTAAAAAAACTTAGTTTTTAGAAGCTCCCTTAAGAAAATATGCTTTTTGTGAATACAGCAGCTAATTTGAAGCCTTTTTATGAATATTACGGAAAAGAAATTGCAAATTTTCATTCATTGTTTTTATTGAAAACGCAAATTTGGTCACAAGTTTTGCAATATAGGGAAAGCTATATTGGTTGCATATTGCAAAATATTTATTTACTAATTGTTTAAATCAATTACTAATATTCTAATGACCCACAATAATCTGCTAAAAAAAGAAACGGTATCCGTAAGAACATCATTGAAAGAGCATAAAATCCTCCTATATATAATCGCTTTTATTGCTGGCTCTCTAATCATGGTTTTGGAATTGATTGCAGGCCGAATAATTGCTCCCTATGTTGGTGTTTCACTTTATACCTGGACAAGCGTAATTGGAATTGTTTTAGCCGGTATTAGTTTAGGTAATTATTTGGGTGGATTAATTGCCGATCAAAAAGCTTCAATTCAATTACTTTCCAGACTTTTTATTTTCACAGGAATTAGCTGCTTAGCAGTTCTTCCATTGACTTATTTTTTGCCGCAAATAACCGAAAAGCTCGATTTAATAACGCAAATTTTGATACTGACTATTGCCCTATTTTTTATACCTTGTACTTTGCTAGGTAGTATTTCACCGATTGTTATGAAGTTGTGCATCACAAATCTCGATCAAGCTGGAAGTACGATTGGAAGAATCTCGGCTCTTTCAACAATTGGCAGTATTATTACTACTTTTTTGACTGGATTTTTCTTGATTTCATGGTTTGGTGTCAATCAAATTCTTTTTGGCATTGCAAGCATTTTGATATTTCTGGGTCTACTTTTGAGTTTTTTTTTTCAGAAACTAGATACTAAAAGTGCAGAAAATAAAAAAAGTTTTTTCTTCACTATTCTCAGCAATATTTGCTGTCTTTTACTTTGTGGATTTATTTTTTGAATTTTTGTTTCCTCTAATCTGATTAATGGTGTTTGTAAGTATGAGAGCAATTATTTTTGCATTAGAGTTTTGACAACGCCATTGAGTGAGCTTTGCAAAACTGGAAATCGATTATTGAAAACGAATAATATTTGCGGATTAGATAAAAATAAAGATTCAAATGAAAAGATTTCTATTCTTTTTCTGGATAATCTGCTTCATAGCTACAATTCACAAATTAATCCTAGTCTTTTGGTTTATGAATATGAGCGAGTTTACGCAAAAGTTTTTGATTACGCTCAAAAGAACAAGCTTGCATTAAACACTATTTTTATTGGTGGAGGTGGATATACTTTTCCTAGATATGTTGAGTCTATCGATACAAAGTCTTCAATAGAAGTTATTGAAATCGACCCATTGGTTACACAAACTGCCTATAAAGAATTAGGCTTATCGGCTCAATCAAGAATTCTTTCTCATATTGAAGATGCTCGTACTTTTTTCAGCAAACAAATTAAAGTTTTCAAAGCAAACAAATTAAATTCTAAAAAATACGATTTAATTTTTGGGGATGCTTTTCGAGATATTTCTATTCCATATCATTTAGTTACCAAAGAGTTTAATGATATAGTTAAAGCCTCTCTTCAACCATATGGTTTGTATGTAGTTAATGTCGTAGACGGTAAAATGAGGAATTATCGATTTTTGAGATCATATTTAAAGACTATTAAGAGAAGTTTTGATTATGTATATTTACTCCCCTCAAGAAAAAATTGGAAGCAAGACTCAACAATAACTTTTGTAGTGATAGCTTCGGATAAACCACTGAATGAAACTAGTTGGAGTAAATCTATTGATACTCTTCCTGGACAAAATATGATTATTAATGGCAAATATTTGAATCAGGCTGAGATGAAAGAACTTTTGTCATTGGACAATAAAGCCGTACTATTGACAGATATGTATTCTCCCGTAGAACAAATGATGGCTCCTACTATTGCACGTGGAAAAAGTTAGAAAGTTCAATTAAGCGATAATCTATTTCCTTCAAAATAAAAATCAGGTTCTGTAGATTATATAAACCCAAAACCTGATTTTATTGAATAAGATACTTTGTCAAACTAAAACTGAATCTTGCAATTTAATTTTGTTTGCATTCATTTTTTCTTGAATAGTTTGAATCAAAGCAATCATTTCAATTTGAGAACCCAATTTTGAAACTGCCTTCTAGAGGGATTCTCCAGACAATTATTTTATATTGCTCACGCAGATATTGATTAAATGTAAGGAATTTGTTGCATTGGGCATAAAGATGATTATTAAAGTAATTGTATGGAATTTGAAAAATGGATCTAGAAATTACTGCTTATATTGTTGATACTTGTCTTAAAATTTTAAGTATTACAGCTGGAATTGTGGCAATTTGGCAATTTAAATTAAACACGGATGAAAAAAGAAAAGAGAATCGTCACAAGCAAGCTTATACAGCAAAAGAAATGATAGAAAGTCTTTTCTTAAATGAAAAGTCTCGTGACGCATTGAAAATGTTAGATTGGTCAGGTAGAACTTACAAAGATGGAAAAGAAAATTATGTAATTGAGGTAAATGACATTAAAGAATCTCTAAGAACTGATAACTTAAATTTTGATGACAAAAAAAAATTCATTAGAGACTGTTTTGAAGAGCTATTTGACAGAATAGAAACAATTCAGAACTTAATAGATATAAAACTTCTTGAATTTGAAGATTTAGCTTTAATTCTGTCATACTACGCTGAAAAAATAATGAGTGATCAATCGACATATTGCTCTTTTCTTCGTGAATACGGTTATCAAAAAACTATTAAATTCTTATACCTTGCTTATCCAATGTACAAAGCCAGCAAGGATAAATTAGACAAGAATCCAAGTGAAGAGATTACTGAAACTTATCAAATTCTCTTTGAGGGAGCTCTACAAAACAAACCTTAACAAACCTCCCCCCCCCTGAAAATGAATCTGCGCATCTGATTTGCAATCACCAGGGGGCTTTTCAGTTAATTAGAATGAATTCAACTAAACCAAAATAAATTTATTTGAATTCATTTTTTCTTGAATAGTTTGAATCAAAGCAATCATTTCAATTTGAGAACCCAATTTTGAAATTGCCTTGCCTATTCCAATCCCATCAGCACCAGCTGCAAGCGCGAGTGGAATGGTGAGAGGAGACAAGCCACCAGCTGCCATTATGCATGCATTTGGACAAGCGGCTTTGAGTTCAAGGGTATTGGCAAGAGTAACTTTAGCTTTTTCAATTTGTCCAATTGCTCCTGAAGAACTAGCTTTGGAAATTGCTCCGCCTTCAGTTTGTAAAATAGCAACACCCATTTCATCAAGGATTTGTGCTAATTCAGATTGTTCATTAACTGAAAGATAGCCAGGAATGGTTACTGATAAATTTTGACCAGAGCCTAAATGGCTGATTAATTGTGTGGTCATTGAAACAATAGCGTCTAAACTAATTGTCTGACCTTGCTCGTAGAGATGATCAAAATTTCCTAACTCTAAATAATCGGCACCTAATGAGTGAGCTCGAAGTAATTTATCAGTACTCAAAGATGAAACAAAGAGTTTGGTTGAACTGTTTGCAAGTTTTTCTTTGACTGCTTTGATTATTGTCTCATCATCGCAAATATCGATTGCGTCAACTCGGCGAGCGGCTGCAACACTGGCAATTTCAAGAACTTTGTTTAGGTCACGGTTTTCTATACCTGCAATTACCTTGAGGAATGGATTATTCATATTAAATGTTTAAGAGTTGGGGAAATAAAGCTGAACCTTGATTGCAAATTTTCATATAGCTTTTTATCAAGGTTCAGAAACTGAGAATCAGTGTTTTGAGTTTAGTTTAAGGTTTTATCGCCTGGCTTCCAATTACATGGAACCAATTTACCTTTAGCTGCTTCCTGGAAAGCTTGAACGGTGCGGAGAATTTCATCAACATTACGACCTACTGGCAAATTGTTAATCTGAACTGATTGAACAATTCCTTTTGGATCGATGATTATGGTTGCACGAAAGGTAATTCCTTGATCTTCTTTGAGAATACCGAATGCGTCGCTAACTTCATGATTAGTATCAGCAATCCATGGATAAGGGCATTCACCAATTTCTTTTTGCCAAGCTAAGTGGGTGAAAGCACTATCGGTACTAATAAGAATTGGTTGAACTCCGATTTTTGCGAATTCAGGTGCTTTTGCCATCAATTCTTTGATTTCAGTAGGGCAAACAAAAGTAAAGTCGAGTGGATAACTAAACAAAATCACCCATTTACCATCAAAATCTTTGAGTGAAATAGTTGCTTTTGGATCATTCTTGACCAAAGCAGAAACATCTTCAAAATCAGGTGCTTGTTCATTGACCAAACAGCTGACTACATCAAAATCTAACATTAATTAACTCCTTATTTTTCTATTAAAACAACGCATATTTGTTTCTCTAAAAATATAACAGCCAAATGAAATTAGGATTCTTATTGCTATTTTAGAAATGAAACTTTTAACTCTCGTTACGCAAAAATAATTTCCTCCAAGCTGAGTTGAACACTCTCCTCAGCTTCGCATCCTGCTTACGCCAGCCTTCGGGCACGTCTCTCTTTGGAGAAAATGAAATTCCTTACTTCCCTCCCTGATTTCGCAGGGGAAATGGGGGTGAAGTTTATCAATCTAATTAGTTTTAATCAAGGCTTTTCCACCAGCGCTTTCTATTTGTTTTTTTGAATGATTCTGCCTTTTCACTTGTGACATCACTTAAAACAATTGATGGAATAGAATCTATTAAATCTTTGCTTTCTTTTAGTCCTAAATCCAGTTACTTCACGAATGATTTTGATTATTCCAATTTTATTATTGCCACTATTAATCAATTCAAGGCTGAAATTGCCTTCATCACTTGAGTTAAACGATTGTTGCTGATTAGATTCAAATCCATCTTTGAAATTTGAACCATAATGCGAGCCATCAATTTTTTCTTTAGAGCATTTAATTCCATTCTCAACAACTCATTTTCTGAACTGAGATTGTTTTGCTTTATAAAGAGTGGCAGACAACAAATTATGAGAAAAACAAGAAATGTAATTACGCTCAGAAAAATCATTGTAGCTATCACAAGCTAGGAATTACTTCAGTGAGCGGTAGCATGGGCACCTTCATGATGTTTATCTTCTGGACTTGGCGCATGAGAAACCGCAATTGCAATATAGACGGTTGTTAGCATAGAGAAAATAAAAGCTTGCAAAATACCAATGCAGAATTCAAAACCCAAGATCAAAACTGGCAATAAGAAAGGTACCAATTTAACAAGTGCAACGGTTAAAGCTTCACCAGCAAAGGTATTAGCAAAAAGTCGCAAGGAAAGAGTTAATGGCCTAAGTATTAAATCTAACCATTCAATCAGTCCAACTGGATTAAATGAGATTTTGCCGTGATGATAACCAAGACCAAAATATGGAGCAATATAAGAAAAACCACCACTTGCAATACCAGCTAAAACGTAACCAAGGGTTGAAATTACTGCAAATCCAGCTGTGATATTGAGATCTGAAGTGACTGAACTACCTTCCCATGGATGGCCATTATCGAGATGAGGCCACCAGCTATAAAAAAGTCCCAGTTTCCATGGGAAAAGCCCTATCCAGTAAGCAATTAAGATAAAAGTAAAAATAGATGAAATAAAAGAGACAAAAGTATTTGGGTTCCAATTAATTTGTGATGAAATCTGTCCTTCCCAAAGATCGTGAATTGATTCAAAAATGAATTGACCAACTCCAACATTTTGCTTTTTGAGAGAGCTAGCGAACAAAACGGCTGAGAGCAAAATCAAAATCATTACAGCCCATGAAAAGAATAATGTATCTAAATTAATTGTGAGACCTAATAATTTGCTTTGAATATGCGGGGCCGCAGATGAATGATCGGTCATGTCAAAAAAAGTAAATTAGAAACTATGATTTTTCAAAATCTTAACATAATCAGGTCGAGATTATTTCTCTCATAAAGCTCTCTGGGTCAAATGGAATTAATTCATTTAGCTTTTCGCCCGTTCCAATAAAGCAAATCGGAATTTTTAAATTATGGCAAATTGCAAAAACAATTCCACCTTTGGCCGTGCCATCAAATTTGGTAAGAATTATGCCAGTCAATTCAGTAGCCTCATTAAAAGCGACTGCTTGCCCATATCCATTTTGTCCTGTTGTTGCATCAATCACCAAATACCGCTGAATCAAGGTCTCAAGTTGTGTATGTTTGTCTAATACTTTTCCGAGTTTTGCCAATTCCTCCATCAATTCAGATTTACTCTGCAATCTGCCTGCGGTGTCCACAATCAAAATATCATAATTTTCGGTTTGCGCCCTTTGAATGGCTTCATACAAAACCGTATCAGCTCGTTTGCCAGATTGAATTGGATATAAATCAGCTCCAGCCCTTTCCGCCCATCTCTGCAATTGATCACCAGCCGCCGCTCTGAAAGTATCACAAGGAGCAATTAAAACTTTTTTACCTTCATTTATAAATCGATTTGCAAGCTTACCAATTGAAGTTGTTTTGCCAGCGCCATTCACTCCAACAATGAGAATAATTTCGGATAGACTTTCGTTGCTGATTTTCTTCTCTTCAGTCTGTAAAGGAGGATTTTTGAGAACATCTCGACAAATATCAGAAGTCAATTTTTGCGCTTTTGAAACAGTCAAAGAAGATTGTTCCTCTTTAAGCTTTTTAACGACATATTCGGCAAATTCAATTCCACAGTCAAGGCGTATGAGCTTCTCCTCAAGGTCAAAAAGATATTCCTCATCAATTGGATTATTGTTCTCAATCTTTGCAATTTCAGTTTGGTCATTATTAGCTCTCTCATCGGAATCTTGTCCAGATCCAAATATTTGACCAAAAATTTTTTTAAAGAGATTCATAGACAAGAATTATTTCCTGAAAACCTTGAGAAGACAAGTGAATTAAGATTACAAGCTTATAAAGTCCAATAGGACAACAGATTCATTGAATTTTGCAATATTTAAATCAAATTGAGGGCCATAGTTTTTATGATATCTATACTTTTCAAGGGAAAAACGCAATTGCCTCCACAGATCACAAGATTTGATTGTTGTATATCTATTTCTTAAACTTCCAGGGTAGCGTGTGCATACAAATTTGTTCCTGTTCTTGCTTTTGAACATAAGTATTGAGTTCATTTAAAAGCAAATAGATTTAAATGTTTACAACAAGTTTAGTCAATCGATGAATGGCTTTAATTCCATTTGAGCCTGGCTTCCCAGCAAGCTTTGTTGGTTTAACAAACCCATGGGGCGTAAATCTACATCTTATAAGGTGGGATTGAACTGTGCACAAATTTTTGTATAAAGCTTAATTGGTCATAAAACAAAAACCAAATCTTATGTTCAAGGAATGTTAATATTTCCCTCACAATATTTACAAGTTGACTTTAATATAAAACCAGCTGTGACAACTCACTTAATAAAGGGTGAAAGCAAGAGTGACACCTTGTCTCTTGACGAATTATCTAATGAGCTTCGAATGATTCAATCGGGGCAGAAGCGAATTTCGATTATAGGTACTCGCAATCTTTCAATCACTCATCAACGCATTGTTGAAACAATTTCTTATGCTTTGGTTCAAGCCGAGAATACAGTTATTACAAGTGGTGGATCCAGTGGAGTAAATTTAGCAGCTATTCAGGGAGCAATTAAACATTCTTCCGATTATCTTGAAGTGATTTTGCCTCAAACGATAGAGCAACAACCACAAGATATGAGACAGTGCCTCAAGGAAGTTAGATTAATTACTGAGCATCCCGAAAGGCTAGAAATGGACTTTGCAGAAGCCAGCAGACTTTGTTATAACGAAATCATTGATACGGCTCATCAGGTCATATGTTTTCTCTATCATGACAGTAAAACTCTTCTCAAAGCCCTTGATTACGCAAAAATAAATCACAAAATAGTTACAGCTTTTTATCTCGATTAGAGCTTTAATTTATTTTGGTTATTTACTTCTCGTTTTTAATTTTCATTTATGGCAGCAGGATTTAATGGTTCTAAAGTAGTTATTTGTAAAGGTGATTTAACTCCTGAAAGATTAATCACTCATTTGAGCGCTTCTGGAGATGGCGGACACTTGGCAGTGGATTGCGAAATGATGGGACTAAAGCCACCAAGAGATAGATTGTGTTTAGTGCAAATGTGCGATGAAAATAAAAATGTTTCATTGGTTCAGATTCAATTAGGTCAACAAGAAGCGCCCAATCTCCAAAAATTGCTTGAAGCTGAAAATGTAATTAAGCTTTTTCATTTTGGGAGAGCTGATTTGGCTTTCTTACGGTATCAATTGGGAATTATGGTCAATCCTGTCTTTTGCACCAAAATTGCCAGCAAACTTGCTAGAACTTATACCGAAAGACATGGACTTCGTGAACTAGCACGAGAATTATTGGGATTAGATTTAAATAAAAACCAACAGTCAAGTGATTGGGGGCGTGACACGCTTACTCAAGAACAAATTGAATATGCTTCTAATGATGTTTTGTTCTTGATTGAACTCAAAAAGATTCTAGAGAAAATACTTATTCGTGAAGGCCGCTTGGATCTTGCTCAAAAATGTTTTGAACAAATTCATTTAATGGTTGAATTAGACTTACTTGATTACAATTTTGTTTTTGAGCACAATACTCCTAAAGGTTGATTGAATTTAGGTGAAATACCTCCGAACGTCCTTAAAAGGGGGAGCTTATAAAATAAAGTGAATATTAAGATCAAAGAATTGAGAATCAACTAATCAAAAATCCAGAATCAAAAATTCTAGAGGCGAAATAAATGACTCAATCAAATTCACGGGATGAAGAAGAAGCTGCATCAGAAAATCAATCAGTTGCCAGAATGAATTCTGAACTCCCCCTTACAAGTAGTCTTCGTGAGACGGGAGCTTCAGGTCATTCTTGGTTGGGGGGTGAGACCAATGAAGCTCATAGCGAAGTTTCAGATATACCTAATAACTCTCATTATTCTCTTCTCTATGATGGGCAATGCGTTATTTGCAGATTCTTAGTTAAAGAATTTGTAAAGCCCTATGAAAATGAAAACCTCCATGCAAGGCCTTTTCAGGATGCTCAAGCCGAAAAAGCATATCCTGATTCCGAATTAGAGCGATGCAAAAAAGAAATTTTATTAGTTGATGACGGTCTTCAAAGACAAAAATTTTTAGGTGGAGTAGAAGCAATTACCAAGCTTTTGGAATTAATTAATCAACTGCCACTTCTTAGATTCTGGCTTTCAATACCTTTTCTCAAACCGATTAATCTTTTCTTTTATCGATTAATTGCTTGGCATCGATATACTTGGTTTGTGATTCCACCTTATTTGCGGTGTGCAGAGTGTGAATTGCAAATCCCATTGCTTTGGAATTCAGTATTTTTTGTTTTGTTTGGGTTGAGTAATTTGTGTCTGAGCGCTTTTACTATTCATATTTGGTTTCAGTCACTCAAAGAAGCAGGCAAGCACTTATTTGGAACGGTACATCAATCTATTTGGGCTTTGTCATTAGAATCACTTGGTATATGTTCTATCGTTGCTATTTTAGCTTGGAGCATTGCTTTTTCTTCATACAAAAAAGTTTTAGGCATAAATAAAATTGAAATATATAAACAAGCACTTTTGTTTTCTACTTTGCTTTCAGCTCTTACCTTGATTTTATTTTTTGTATTCCAGCCTCTAGCGATTTATATTGCTGAAAGAACTGATGCACTAAAAGTTAGCTTATTACTTTTTACATATACTGGTATTCATTCATTATGTCTGACTGCTGGACAACTTATTATATTCAAACGCTGGCAAGAAATAAATGTCTCTAACTGGAAATCTATACTCATACTTTTCTTTGATTTCCTTTTGCGTTCTATTACTCCTATTTTGATTTTGAATTATGCATTTTGAGTATTATAATCTTCATATACCTTCCCGTTTTAAGGCATGAGTATATTTTGAATCCGTTATCAACTGTGTATAATTGCCTCCCTTTGGCTCTTAAGTTGAGCAGTTAAGAATCGATCAGCATTCATAACAAATTTTCCTATAAGCCACAAATTTCAATTGCTTTCTATAAATCTAAGCTGGAAAACAATTCCTGATTTACGGCACTGGAATACCGATTTTCTCTCATCCGACTATAGATGGCTTCTTGTTCTTCCGAGTAGCTATTAATATCCACTAAATCAGGAATATTTTCATCTTCAAATGAATCACTAACAGAGTCAGTAATAGAGGTAATATCTTTTGGGGTTTTTCTGAAGTCAATTGACCCAAGTATTTGTCTAGCAAGTGAACGAAATTCTGCCGCTGCAACTGAAGCTGCATTCCCCTTTCTTTGTCTTTCCATTTGAAATATAGTAATTCCTTGCCCGGTACATTGAGCAACACAATTACGATTATGAATTATTTGATCAAATACTTTTAGTCCATATTGGTTTTTAATTTCTTGAACAGGTTTAGTTACATTCACGGCAAGATCAACATTATTTCCAATCACACCTAGGATTTTGGTTCTATTCTTATTTCCTTGCAATAAGTGACTAAGTCCATATATAGAGAATGGTTTCAAATCACTTGGAACTAACATGTAATCACCAGCATTAATTGCTAATTCAAATGATAAATCCATGGAAGGAGGAGTATCAATGAATATAAAATCATAAGACTCAGATTTGAGTGAATGAATGCATTCTTTGAGTATATACTCCTTTCGACTAAAACCAGAAAACTCACGTAAAGCCTGATATAAATTTATGTTGGAAGGTATGAGATCAATGCCATTACCATTTGCATTTTTCCATATAAGTTTGTCCAAAAAAGTTCTTGGATAGTCTTCAAAAAGATTTACTATATTTCGCTCTTGTGTATTAGGTGGGTATACTCCTAGTCCAAAAGTACTATTAGCTTGAGCATCCAAATCAATTAATAAAACTTTGTATCCATATTCTTGAAGAGCAGCAGCTAAATTGATACTCAATGTAGTTTTTCCGACACCACCTTTATTATTGTAGATTGTAATAACTTGTGCCTTCTTTGATTTATCAATGTTATCTACAAATAAATCTTTGTCTAGCAAATGAGATATTTGATCTAAGGTTGATCCACTTCTAATGTTTTTGAATTCTGCAACTTTAGAGAATTTTCCTTCTAATGAATACTCATAAATAATTAATTCGGCTCCATTTGTCAAAATTCCATAACGAGCTTTGCGCATAAAGCCTTGTTTGAAGCAATATTCGATTTTATTGCTATATAAAGCTAAATTGGATTTTGGCGGTTTAACTTCAATAAAGAAATAAGGTTCAAAAGAATCTACCTTTGAATTACCAATTAAAAAATCAAGAATATTTTCGCTACGTTCATATTCTTGTCTCCAATCTTCGGGAGAATAACCCAAATACTGCAGCAACGGCGCTATGAATTTGGTTTTAATATCTCCTTCAGAAAAGCATTCGGCTACATCTAATTGAATCTGCCAAAAACTTTTCATTTCTAATTTGTCATCTAAGTTATGCATATTCATTGTTCTTTCAAAAAACACTATTAACTGTGTCTATCAATTAAATTTGTCTTTATTTCTTGGTTTGGTTGCTTAACTCACCTTACGCAAAAAATATTTCCTGCTTATTGGGGTAGTTTCTGAGACGAGCTCAGCATGACAAGGTTGAGCTTTTTTGTCATTCCGTCCTGGATTCATTTTAGGATTGTTTCGGAAACCAAATAAAATCATGCGACTTGCATAACGTAAGTTATTTGAATTAGTTTCTTACTTAATAGCTTTCCCTAATTTGCTGAGGGTTAACTCTTATTTATCTATAAAAAGAATAAATTTTTGTTCAAAAAGTAATTCTCAACTTTTGGCGGGTACAAAGAAAACAGTAATTGAAAAAGAAATTTCCACTTTTGCAAAAGTTCCTAAACAAAAATTTCAGATAAAAGAGAAACCCATCCATGATTACAAATGGCATAAAAAGCATCAGAAACACTAAAGGTAGCAGTGGTGTACCAGTTCACATACCTATTCTGACTTTCCTTTACACAATTGTGTTTTTGCTGATGGTCGAATTTGTGATGTTATTTTGGTTGCAATCATCACTGAATACCGCGGCTAGAGCTATTGCTTTAAAGGCCGCAACCAATACTGCAATTCCTCTAAGAGATGGAGCAAATGCAGGAGTAAAGGAACGCTGTATAGCAGCAGCCGAGTCAGTGCCAATAATGCCGCCAGGTTATCCACAAAAAGTAAAAGATGATTATATTGCCGCAGTTAAGGGTAGTCAATCTGGGACAACCATTGAAACATTAGTAGAGATTGTTAGTAAAAATAAGCCATCCACAAATACGGATTATCTTAGGGGCAAATTAGCAGAAGGGCCTGCAGCTGCTCTAAGACCAGGTAGTTTTTTCAATGGAACAAATTCCAGCAATGTTTTAGGCTATGGTACATGCAGAGCTTTTACTGATAGAGCTGATATGACTTCAGCTGGAACAAATCAGGTTATGTTTTATACCGTTGTTCACAATGCTGGTGCATGGCCTGTTTTTCTAAAAGGCTTTTTTAATTTAGTCCAAAGAATGGGGGGAGGTGTAGCTTCAAACAATTTTGGATTAGCATATCTAGAAGGTAGGGGTTCTGCTCCTGCAAGTTCAATTGATGCTCAAGGAAGCTTTCCTCTAAACAGAGCTCTCAATTCAGCTGGTGTGAGACCTTTTATAACTTGTAATGATGACCAGTGTGATTATGATGGTGGTGTTGCCCAAACTAGCTTGCTAAAAGGTATCAACGCTAATGGGACAGTAACAGATCCTAAAGAAGTTTGTAATCCTAGCACTGCCAACTATGGTGATCATATCAATAGACCAATTCCCAGCACCATTTATGCAGGAAGCGCAAAAGATGTTTATACAATAGATCAATGGCCAGCCAATAGAGGCAGACTGTGTAAAGATGACCTATGCGAGGGACCATGTCCTTACAAAACCCCTGAGGAAAGAGAGCCAGGTTTTTCCTCATATTGTCAAGCAAAGTCAAAGAGACCAGCAGGACTTGAGTCAATTACCAATTGTGGTTATATAGATCCGCTGATTTTAGTTGGTTTAAGATATGCATGCAAAGCTACATTCACTTATGATGGACAAGCCAGTGTTGAAGGAGCTGGAGATGGAAGTGATGGACAGGGAGTTCCTTTCGCTGCTCTTGGACGTTGCGATCATTATTTTGAAGTTAGTACATGCAAAAAAGACAATATACCTTTACCAAAAGTGGCTGGTGACGTAACAGATTTAGATGGTTCAGGTAAGGGAATAATCATCCGCAAAGATGGCAGTTGCCATAAAAATAAAGTTGTTTGCAAAACCACAGCCAGACCAATTGAACAATGGAAAGGTCCATTTGGTGGCGATATATTCGGTGGAGAAGCCAAATGGCAAAATGCTGAAGAATTTCATAACAAGATAAAAGAAGCATACAATGAGAGTGATGGAGGTACTAATCCAGGAGATAAAAGGCTCGCAACAGCCTTGGACCAAATAATCCCTTACAATCAAGTTTGTGATATTTGCAATCCAGGAAGTCCTAAATGCGGATTTTTCGGTAGCTGCAAAGATCAAGATTCAAATATTCAGGAAGCACGCGTAAGCCTTAGAGGTCAGTGGTGGACTAATACTTCATATACTGAGCTCAACCCAATGTATTTTAATGTTGAATGTAAGTATCGCCGTGATTGCCAAGAATCTCATTGTTGTAAGAGTGTCAAGCCATCAGAGTTAGAAAGTTATTGCCGTAACGATAGAGAAGTAACAGTTTCCGAAGAAACTAAAACATGTAAGTATGGCAAGAAGTGGTTCACCGTAACTTGGAAATTTGGTGGTGTACCAAATAGAAATGGAGCGCAACATACACATTATTCACTTCCCAGAGAGGGAGATTTTCCAGCCTGTTCTACTAGAGCACTTAATTCTCCCCAATTTGGACGAAATGCCGGTGAATGCTGCACTGTTGGGGTTGTAGGGATGACAGGAGATGGAGTAGGTGTATGCATATTGGAAAAGCCTACTCTGGGGTTGTCAAATATGAAACCAGCTAAATCATGTATGGGGTGTGTTGGTCCAGGCTGTAAAAGATGTATTAAAGACGGCCCTAAAAAAGTTTGTCCTTGTATTGGCCCAAGCTGTCCAACAACACCAACAACACCTACAATTCCTGTTTGTCAACCACCTAATTGTCCTTGTATTGGCCCACACTGTACACCAACTACTCCAACTACTCCATCAACTCCATCAACTCCATCAACTCCATCAACCCCATCAACTCCATCAACACCAACTACTCCAACAACACCAACTACACCAACTACACCAACTACTCCAACAACTTGGATTGTTCCTATATGCTTAAAACCACCTTGCTTTATAGTAGGTCCTGGTACTGGCAAAATATGTGATAAGTGGAATTGTTTCATAACACCAACTATACCAACTATAACAACGACTCCAATAACACCAACTACCCCCCCGTGCAACTGCCCTCCAGCCCCATCAAGCTGCCCACCCGGTCAAACCTTGAAGCCTACTAATAATCCTCAGCCAGGATGTCAACCATGCCTAGAATGCAAACCTAACAACGGCAAATGTGTAGAGAATTGTGACAAGTACTATAGTCCGCTTGCGCTTAGCTTAAATGGAACCGATCTAATCAAATCAGATAAATTGGTTGAATTTACTCTCAATCCAAATGAGAAGAATACAAAATCAAAATGGATTAAATTTGGCAAAGATCAAGGTTTCCTTGCAGCTGACTTTAACAAAAATGGCAAAATCGATGATGGAGGTGAATTGTTTGGTGAATTTACTAACTTCAATTCCAAGCACAAGAAAGGTAAGTATCATCAATACGAAAATGCTTATCTTGCACTTGCTGATTATGCTGATAAAAACAAAGATGGCGTAATTAAAGGAAAAGAGTTAGTTAGACTATTACTCTGGACTGACGAAAACGAAGATGGTATTAGTCAAGCCAATGAATTACATAGAATTGTTGGGCTTGGTGTTGTCGAAATCAATGTAGGCAAATCAGTTATAGATCAAAGAGTTGATTTTGGTGGCGGAATCTACGGTAAGCCATATTCTGCTGAAGGTGTAGTTACCAAGATTGACGGTAAAAAAGTAGTTGGTAAGTCTTGGGATATATGGTTACCTTCTAGCCTAGATAAGGAAGTCGGTATGTGGGAACATATTACTCGATTCTTAAAGGCTCTAGTTGCTGGCAACAACAAGAAGGTATAAAAAATGTTTAAGCTCATTTCCCTCATACTAATTTCACTTGTTAGCAATAGCTGAGCCAGTTCACCATCACAAGATGGAACTTCTTCAGATGCAGGGGAATGGCAATACCCCACTAGAAGAGGAGATTCTCAAGGATTTAGACGACAAAGTGCCTAATCCTCAAGATTCTCCGTTCTATGGTGGTTATTTCAAATTGGATTATAGAGAATTCAATGCTAAAGATTTCTATTCTCGAAAAGCTGGAAAAAAACAAAAAAAAGGAGAGTACTTAGTTGGGTCATCGATTAACAAAATTGATTTGACAAATGACGGAACTGGCATAATCAGGGCGACTTGTGATAGTTGTAGAGCTGGTAGCTCTAAGAAAGTATAATGATATCTAAATTCAAAACATATTTCTTCTTTGTCTAATTTTCATTTTTCTATCAGTTTGAGTTTATGAAAAATAATATTGTTGAGTAGATTAAAAAAGATACTTAAAGTAATTCAAAATTAACAAGCCTTGAATTACTGAATTGATTCAGTGCTAATCATCTGAATTGTTTCAATAGTTTCTTGAATGGAAATTAGAATGAACACTCAGATTTATAAAAATGAATTTGAGTTTGATATATCTAAATTCATCTTGAAATCACACTCACACTATTGCCTGAGTGATGGTTTAAATAAAATTCTTGTCAGTATTTTATTCAAGTGGATATAAAGTACTTTATATTCTTTTCTATGTATGAATAATGCTAGAGATAATAGTACGGCCAAATCAAACATAATGGCTTCAGAATAAAAAGCAAAACCAATCATTGAGTGAAAGAAAATTAAAATGATAATCACTGGTAAACGTGTAGCTTTTATACACAATAAAAATGGAGTAGAAAGTTCAACAGTAAGAGCTGTATAAGTAGCTACTTTACTAAAAATTAAATTATGAATAATTTCTATATTGTGAAGCCTAAATGTGCCTTCCCATAGAGAAATATAATATATTGCCAAACCCGATCGCCAATAAGGACACAAGAGCTTAGTTAGCCCAATAAAGAAGTACATAATAATAATTGAGACTTGAAACATCCTTAGCCCAAAAATTGAGTAAATTTGATCTTTTCTATTTTTATTCAACAGACTATCAATAGAAAAACTACCCCCTAGATGAGCAAAACATGAGCAAAAAAGATACAAATTAACTATGGCTGAATAAGAATTAGTAGTAGCAAAATAATAATTTGACCTTGAAGCAAAGATAAAAAGTAGAAGAATGCTCGCTAGTTTTGTCCTGAAACCTATTAGATACATAATATTCGCAAGAATACTTAGGCTGAAAATAATCAAAAGAGAAGTTTGATTTTGAAAAAAGAAAAATATCGATAAAGGATAATTTGTTAATCGAATTACTGAGGGATTATTCTTAATAAATGAAGAAGATAAAATCCCATCAGTGCCATAAAGTTGTTCCCAATTCGGATATCCAGAAACAGTTGTAATCAGAAGATAAATACCAAACAATATTCTGAATATACCTAAAGCTTGAGTATCTGATTTCTTAAACAAAAATCTATTGAGTGAATTCAAGCTGAGTTGGAGAAAGTTTTTATTCATAATACAGTATTAGAACAGTTAGAACTACTAGACAATATTTTTGATGTTAATCCATAAACTTGAGAAGTACTCTCTTTATGTTCTGGTGTATTAATTTGCTTTAAGACCCAATAATGTTGAATGGAAGCAATGCGATTTTGGGATTTTTCCATGGTTCTGCAGAGGAATTCATTATTACTAAGTTCAAATATATTATTGCGTCCAACAGCATCTAAGTATTTTGTTTCCCAATAGTGAATCATTCCAGCCCAAAGAGAATCTTGCTTATGCGGAAAATCAAGAATAATCTGAGTACCATTTTGATAAGTGCCAATAAATTCGTGTGACCAAGAATAAGTAACAATTGGTGTATACGCAGCCCAACAAGCTAGTAATCCAGAAATTTTTGTGAATGGATATTTTATCCCGTAATCTAAAATAGAAAAATTGGCTAGAAATTTATTTTGATTCAATTTATCTTGAACACTTAGAGGAAGAATTTGCGGGATAACAAAATTCAAATTGTTTGAGATTTGGGCATAAATAAAACTGAAAAAAACAAGAGTCAGCAAGGTTTTCTTGAATATTGTGAATGTCATAAAAAACAAAAACTAATTGTCCTTCTCTCAATTAAGTTAGATAGAGTTTATACCCTCAATTGGAAGATTATTAAAAACTGATTGAAAAGCTATTAGGAATAAAGTAAGAGTAAACAAATCAACTTCCTAAATATTTTCATATTATTGTTTATTTACGATGCCCTCACAAAAGTATTTTCTATGGATACTAGATCATTAGCTTTATTCAAAATACTTATTGATTACTAATACTTTCTAGCATTTTCTCCGATTAGCTTAATAGACCTCAAATCTTTTTACACTGATCAAGGAATAATTCCTAGACATATTCAGACCCTCTTATTTCAAAACTCATATCCTTGGCAAATATCTTTTCATATTGCAAACGGAAGCTATTTTTGCTTTTAGTCTTCTTTTCGGATACAAAACACCATTATCGACTTTTGTATCATTGTTATTTGTTTTATCTCTCCTGGAAAGAAACATGATGATATTCAACGGCGGAGATTTTTCACTTAGGCTTTTATTGTTTATATCATCAAGCAAATACTTTTTTCAATTCTCTTTTGAGGGCGGCTCTTCTAAAGCTTGATTTGAAACCCGCAATAATTAAGCTCTGTAAAATAATATAAAGTATCAGTACAGCGACCATTATGATTCCAGCTCGGATATATGGTTCAGATGAATTGGTTGGAATAGTAAATTTATAATTTTGCGCAGTTTTTGCATAAATCTGAGTTAAGTCTTTGGCTTTATTTAAATCTTTGGGGGCAGATAACCAAATTGATTTTACCGATAGATTTTTATATTGCGCCCAATGTTTAGCCACTTCAAGTTGTTCTTTTATATCATCAGGCATGGCTTTTGCTACATCACCATCTTTGATTCTATATCCCATTCTGGATAAATTAGCTTTGAATTCCTCTTGCCAAATTTCATATTTTGTTTGATTGAATTCCGCTTCTGAAACAATGTTTTTCAGTTGCTCGGTGGATTGCTCACTTATGGATGGATAAAGAAGTACAGACAAGAAAACCGCTAATACCAAAATGATTCTGACAAAAGTATCTAGGAAATTTGCAATTTGTCCAAAAAGCCACACAAAAGGCTTGAGCAGAATATTAACTCCTGTTGAATTTACTTTTCCGATCGCATCTCTGACCCCATTAAATCTTTGAGGCGTAATTCCACATTCTTCTAATTCTTGATCTTTGAATTGATAACCTTGAGGCTTATTTTTGATTAATTTATATAAAGCCTTCAGAATATTTTGTTTATCTGGAATATTCATTCTTTCATTATTCATTTTGACTTAAAAAAAATTCTTCTTGATTATTTTTGTTTATAGTCTCATTCATATTGTCAGAAGAGAAAATGTCAGTAAAAACAATGCAGTATTTCTAATAAGAAAATCGCATAAAACAACAGTCTAACATAAGCATCAACTCACACAATTCAACAGTGTTTGGCAGTTAATCTTATGAGCATTTCGTTTTTTAAATCAAGAAATTGCTTCTACAACTCTCAAAAGTGCAGCCCCTTTATTTAAAGTTTCTTGATATTCCTTAGCAGGGTCTGAATCATATACAATGCCCGCACCGACCTGAAGCCTAATTTCACCATCTTTGGCAAGTAAGGTTCTAATCGTCATAGCGGTGTTTACCGATCCATCAAAACCAAGATAACCAACACAGCCTCCATAAAAGCCTCTAGCTACTGGTTCTAGAGAAGCAATAATTTCCATAGCCTTTACTTTTGGGGCTCCGCTAAGTGTACCTGCGGGAAATGTAGCTTTGAGCAAATCAATTGAATTGACTTCGGATTTCAATTTGCATTCTACTTCGCTCACCAAATGAAGCACATGAGAATATTTTTCGACTATCATTAAATCAGTGAGCTGAACAGTGCCTGGAATAGCCACTCGGCCTAAATCATTCCTAGCGAGATCAATAAGCATTAAATGTTCGGCTAATTCTTTTTCATCTTTCTTAAGTGATTCGGCTAATTTCTGATCTTCCACATCAGATTTTCCTCTTCGATATGTACCCGCAATTGGACGCAAAAGAGCCTTACGACTACCATCGATATCAAAATCCGTTTTGACCATTACTTCGGGAGATGAACCAATCAATTGAAAGTCAATAAAATCGAGAAGAAATAAATATGGAGATGGATTTAAATTTCTGAGGACCCGATACAAATAGAGCGAATCAAATTCTGACTGTGAGGTTTTAAGCTGCTTTGTGAGTTGTTGAGATAAAACAATTTGGAAAATATCACCGCTTCTGATTCTCTCCTTAGCTTCCTCGACTATTTCAATAAATTTACTTTTTGTCAGGCTACTTTCCCAGGTTTCAATATTGTCTTTTTGTGATGATTTATTATTAGATTGAGCTACGATTTGCGGAATTATGCGTTTTTCTTGGCTACTGAGTTCGCTTTCTAAGAGGATTTTCAAGTTGTCAATTCTTTGAATAGCTTTCTCATAGAGTATATTCAAATCAAGCTTACTGCTTTGAGTCTCATCTTCACTGTATGCATAAATATTGGTAACTAACTTTAAACTTTTGGTCAAATTATCAAAAATAATCAAGTCACCTGTTAATAAGAAAATTGATTCGGGAAAATTGCTATCAACTTTGAGTTTCTCAATCTTTTCAATAAAACGAACAGAATCATAACTAAGTGCTCCAACCAATCCAGCATTAGGCCAAACTAAAGCCTCGGCTGAATTATTAGATAAGTTCGTTGGACTTTTTAGTTTATCTAGTAGCTGTGATAAAGATTCAAATGGATCTTTTTGATCCTGGCCAATCGGTGGTAATGCCAAATCTTCCCATAGAGGCCTCAAAGAAGTACTACCATTTTGCACGCTAATTATTCCAGCTGGATTTAGCCCAATGATTGAAAATCTACCAACCTTTTCTCCACCTTCAACTGATTCCAACAGAAATGAAGGACTTGCAACTTTCTGAATTTGCTGAAAATAAGATTTTGCCTTTATATAGCAACTGACAGGCGTTTCCATATCTGCCAATATCTCTGTCCAAACAGGAATCACATTGTAATTAGCATTAATTAATGATTTGACTTCGTCTTGAGAGAGAGAAATTTGCATTTGAGAAAAAATTTTTTTGAATAAAAGCTTTATTTGAATCTTTCGATTTTACATTTAGTTACTCACCTTACGCAAAATTTAAATGCCCTCTCCCCCACCCCCTCTCCTAAAGCGAGAGGGGAGCCAGAAATTTGTGTTTCCCTTTTCTCTGTTAAGAGAGAGTTACCCGAAGACAGGCCCAAGCAGGAGGCGAAGCTTCGTTTGAGCTGAGGAGAGAGTTAATCTCACTAAACAGGAAATTATTTTTGCATAACATGAGTTAGTTACTGAGATTTTGACAAAGATTTTCACTTTAGGGAATCTCTACAAAATGAAGCCTATTAACCCCTACCCGCCTAAGATGGGCTCCAGAAGATGAATCAGAAGTCTCTATCTTGGAAATTTAGAGTTGATGGGATTTTTTTACCTTAATTCTTAGTTTTGATTTTTGTCTCGCTTGTTAAACGTAATTGAAACAACTAAATATGCAAAAGTAACTAAACATATTATCCAGAGCCAAAAGACACTGGCTGAATCGTAAGTATCAATTACAGAGAAATGTTTTGTGAATAAAGTCAAAAGCATAGAACCAAGCGAACAAATAAAAGTAAACCAAATTATTGCTTTGCAAAACCATTTCTCAGCAAAATCAAAAGCAATTAAACATATTGAAATCAGAATTGAGTAATCATAAATGTGATGATAGGGTATCAACAGAAGCGATGAAATGATTATCAATGCAATTTGTAAAAAGTCAAAGGTATTTTTATTTTCAACAGAGTTTGATTCCTGTAGTAATTTGTTTGTCGATGAAGATTGTTGAATAGTTGCATTATGGCATTTTCTAGCAAGAAGAAATATTACTGTCAGCACGGTAAAAGAAAAGACCTTATTTCCTAAGCTAAATATATTTTTCATATTCATTTGACAATATTCAGTTTGATTATAGAGAATGGAAATGATTGAATTAATCGGATAGGTGGGAGAACCTGGTTGAGGTACAAATAATCCAAGATCTTGAATGCCCATTAATTGAAAAGTTGATTGAATGTAGCTTATATAACCTTCCGAACCAATAAAGAAGTATCCAATCAATAATTGCGCAATCAAAAATACCGCACATGCAATTAAAGTTTGCCATTCTTTCTTTATGAGTGGAAGTAATAGAAGTGGTAAACCCATTTGAGGCTTAAAGAAGCATAGAGAAAGAAATAGGCCTGATAAAAGAAAGTTTTTTTTCTTTTGAAAGTAATAGTAGAAAAAAAAACAAATACTAATGATTAGTGAAAATTGTGCATTGGATAATATGAAGCGGAATGGTGGAAAACACACAATTCCAATTCCAAATAAAAACAAATAATCCCAAAAATTTGAACTAGTTTTTAAAAAATGCTTAATCACCCAAAAGACCGCTGTCAACACACTAAATAGACCAAGTATGCCAATAAAAACTTGAGATTGAGCTATGGCCATAAAACTAAACAAATACACAAACCATAAAGTATTAGGTGCATAGTAATAATACAAAGGTGGTTTAATATCGTTTTTGAAGAAATCTCTTGTTAGGGCATAATACTCAGTCTCATTTATATAAGTTGGCTTATTTGGCTTACTCATCCTGAATTTGGAAACATAATTTTTATAGAGATTTTGATAATACTTTTTCTGAAAAGAGTAATTATATAAATGTTGACCTTTATGCTCACGCAATATATTTGCCGTCATCCAAAAAGAGCTTATATCGACACAATCGGGACGATGATAAGCTACCCAATAACTTTTCTGAAAATACAAACCTATAAGCGAAAAACATTTGAGACCAATCAACAATGCAAATATGATTTTGACTACCTGAGCTGACTTATCTGAAAGAGAGAGCCTAAGAAAAGCGTGAAATAATCGAGCAATTTTTGAATTGTGTTTTGTCTCAGATAAATTCTCTGACATATTCTCTAATGGATTCTTTGGTAAATCTGCTCTTGAATTAATCTTTGAATTGGCTGATTTCATGCAAGTACAGGACTAGACAAATTATCCGAAGATACTTGTTGTCTGACTAGCATCGCTCCTACAAATCCTTTGAAGAGTGGATGAATTGATTGTGGGCGCGATTTGTATTCTGGGTGAAATTGGCTGGCTACAAAATAGGGATGAATATTTGCAGGCAATTCAATTATTTCGACAAGCTTTCCATCAGGTGATTTGCCAGATATAACTAAACCTTTTTCGGCTAGATTATGTTCAAACAGATTATTGAATTCATATCTGTGCCTATGTCTTTCATAAATCAAATCTTTTTTATAGGCTTTCTGAGCCAAGCTTCCTTCTTTTAGCTCGCAGGGATAGCTTCCTAGTCTCATGGTTCCACCTTTATCAGTTGAAGCAGTTTGTCCAGGCAAGAAGTCGATCACTGGATGAGGAGTTCCAGAATCAAATTCAGTGCTGTGCGCGTTTGATAATCCTGCTACATTTCTGGCGAATTCAATCACTGCACATTGCATACCCAAACATAGTCCCAAGAAAGGAATTTTGTTTTCTCGAGCATATTGAATTGCTTTGATTTTGCCTTCTACACCACGATCTCCAAAACCACCGGGCACCAAAATCCCATTTATGCCATTGAAAATATCTTCTAAATCAGTCTTTTCATCAAGGTCATCAGATAGAATCCACTTTATTTCAATTTCGGCACTTTGATCGGCTGCTGCATGACGAATAGCCTCGATCACACTAATATAAGAATCTCCCAATTTGACATATTTTCCAACAATACCAACTTTGATTTTCTTAGTTGGATTTTTTATTTTTTCGACAATTGCCCGCCAATTGCTCAAATCAGAAGGTCTATCTTCTAATTGAAGTCTTTCCAAAATCCTAATTGGTAAATTTTGTTCATCCAGACTAAGTGGCACTTCATAAATTGATTTTACATCGCGACATTCAATGACTGAATCTATATCCACATCGGTAAACAGCGATAACTTCTCACGAATTGATTTACTAAGAACCTTTTCAGATCTGCAAAGCAAAAAGTCTGGATTGATGCCTTTACTGCGTAATAATTCAACTGAATGCTGAGTTGGTTTGGTTTTGAGTTCGCCAATAGCTCTGAGATTAGGAATAAGCGTTGCATGAACATAAGCGACATTTGACCAGCCAACATCTTTTCTAATTTGACGAATAGATTCTAAGAAAATCAAACTTTCAATATCGCCAACTGTACCGCCAACTTCAATGATTACAATTTCCGATTCGGTTTTATAAGCGGCTTCAAAAATTTTGGTTTTAATTTGATTAGAAACATGCGGCACCATTTGAACAGTTCCACCCAAATATTCGCCTTTACGCTCTTTGCTAAGTACTTCCGAATAGATTTGTCCCGCTGTTACATTATTGATTTTGAATAAATCTCTATCAATAAATCTCTCATAATGACCTAAATCAAGATCTGTTTCAGCACCGTCTTCGGTTACATAGACCTCTCCATGCTGATATGGACTCATGGTGCCAGGGTCAATATTAAGATAAGGATCAAGTTTTTGAATTGTGACGCGAAAACCTTTTTCTTTGAGCAACAGCCCTAGCGATGCCGCAATAATTCCCTTACCAAGGCTACTAACAACACCTCCAGTAATAAAAATGTATTTAGGGCTTATTTGTGTCTTTGGAGTTTGTGGCTTGGAATGCATGGCTTTAGGATTTTTATCAGAGAGTTAGTCTTAAACTTCGTGTGCAGCAGCACTAACTTAAATGACTATAAATAATGAATATATTGGAATTAATAACTTAAGATTATTTTAGGACATAGTTTTCTTGGAAGTAGATTTATCTTGTCTCATTTTGATGATCTTCGCTTATAAGTCTGCTCTTATTTTGAGTGCATACAATAAACTATTTGAACTTGTGAAAATTTCAAGATCTAAATCTTTAAAGATCTAAAAATGTAGAGAATGATTAACATTTCGACACCCTCTTCAATTCACTTGCCCCTGCCCAAGAAAATGAGCCAAAGCTCCTGCCTCACGGCAAAAAGGGGGAGTCAAAAAGTCGAAATCACAAAAAACTGAATTTATAGAGATGACCTTATGAATAAAACAATTCAAGCTTCCAATCTAGTTGAACTGAAAAAGCAAGGAGAAAAACTTGTTTGCTTAACGGCTTATGATTTTCCAACCGCCAAAATTTTGGATGAAGCTGGAATCGATATGATTTTGGTTGGAGATAGTTTAGCCAATGTCTTTTTGGGGCTCGACAACACCTATGAAATCGGCATGACCGAAATGCTTTATCACTTGAGAGCCGTTTCGCGCGGAGTCAAAAGAGCTTTGCTGGCAGTCGATATGCCTTTTCTTTCTTATCAGGTTTCGATCAAAGAAGCAGTAAAAAATGCAGCTGAGTTTTATAGAGCAGGAGCCCAAGCTGTCAAGCTGGAAGGGGCAAGTGAATTGACTCTTGAAATTGTTGAAAAGCTGACAGAGATCGGAATTCCAGTGATTGGACATTTAGGTTATACGCCTCAATCAGCTGGAACAATCGGCAAAGGCAAAATACAAGGCAAAACCGATTCATCCGCCAAAAACATTTTTGAACAAGCCCGAAAGCTGGAAGAAGCTGGAGCAATCGCAATTGTGCTTGAAATGATTCCCGCGGATCTGGCAAGTCAAATAACTAAATCTTTGAAAATACCAACAATTGGCATTGGTGCTGGCTTAGACTGCGATGGACAGATTTTGGTTTCTGACGATATTTTCGGAATGACGGAAAAAAAACTAAGCTTTGTAAAAAGATATGCGGAAATTGGTAAAGAGATGAATAAAGCAGCTATGGATTTCGCTCAAGAGGTTAGAGACAAGAAGTTTCCTTAAACTAAAAAAGTTATTCTGTAAAGTTTTATCAATTCAGGTGCAGTCTGAAGTACTCGGGCAACGGTTCCTCATGCCATCAATTTAATTTTCATTTTGCTCTTCTTTAAATCTTTCTGCTGTTAACTCAAATCTTGCTTATCAAAATAACCCAAAACAAATCATTTAACTCGCCAAGACAAAATAAATGTTTAAGATTCACAAAAACTAACAAGCTCTTAGTGTTCAGATGATGATTTACTTTATAGAATCAAAGACTAAAGTATTCAATTTACAGAAAACTCTCAGCACAATTTTTAGACACAGATGAAATTTCTCAATTTACTTTTTACTTTTTATTTGGCAATTTTTACTTTTTTCATTGCACCATCCAAAGCTTGGATTCCATTTGCAAAAGATACAAAAGAAGAAAAATTCAAAGAGTCAAAAAAAGAAAATGAAAAGCTAAGAGAAGATCTCAATGCGGCGCAGCTTAGATTAGATAAGCAGCAAGAAATTATTGAGAAAGAAGAAGCAAAACAAGCAAAAAAAGGATTAAAAAATATAAATAGGAATAATAATGATTCTTTGCTCAGTAAATCAGCCAATCGAAAAAACAAGGACTTGAACAATAGAAAGTCTGATAATAAAAGGAAGAATGAACGGGAAGAAAAATTTCCCACCAAGCAACCTCAAAATTATTATCCTAGCTATCCACAACCTTCAATTCCGGTTCCCAGCCAGATTGTAAATCCGATTCCTAATACTTACTAAAATCTCAAAATAAATAAAATGGAAAAAGTTCTTTTCTTCGATGCGAAGCAATATGACATCGATTTCTTTAATCAACAAAAAGAAGAATTAAGCAAAAACAATTCAGCTGTTTCTAATCTTGAATTTGAATTTCTTGATCTGAAGCTAAACGAGAAAACAGTTTCGCTCGCTTATGGCAAAAAAATAATTTGTGCTTTTGTAAATGACCGTATTAATGATGCAGTAATTGAAAACATAGCTAAAAACGGCACTGAATTGCTGGCTCTTCGTTGTGCTGGTTACAATAATGTCTCGCTGAAAAAAGCTCAAGAAGTGGGTCTCAAAGTAGTGCGAGTGCCAGAATATTCTCCTTATGCGGTTGCCGAACATGCAGTTGCGCTCATTATGACTCTAAATCGCCATGTGCATAAAGCATATTCTCGAGTAAGAGATGGAAATTTCTCTCTAAACGGCCTAATCGGTTTTGATATGCACGGCAAAACAGTCGGTGTAATTGGAACTGGTCGCATCGGACAAATTATGATCAAAATCATTAAAGGTTTTGGTTGTAAAGTTTTGGCTTTTGATCTTTATCCTCAAGCAAAATTGCCATCTGAACTTGGCTTTGAATATGTTGCGTTGGAAGAAATATATAAACAAAGTGACATTATTAGCCTACATGTGCCGCTTTCTAAAGAGACCTATCACATGATTAATCAAAAAACGATTGAGCTCATGAAAGACAAAGTAATTTTGATTAATACTAGTCGCGGACCCTTGATTGATACGCAACCAGTGATTGATGCTTTGAAGTCAGGCAAGATAAAAGCTGCAGGGCTTGATGTTTATGAAGAGGAAGAAAAGTATTTTTTCGAAGATCTCTCTAATGAAGTTGTAGTGGACGATCAGTTGGCCAGATTGCTAAGTTTTAATAATGTGATTGTTACTTCTCATCAGGCCTTTTTGACAGAGGAAGCTCTGCGCAATATTGCGGCTACTACAATTGGTAATATTCTTGAATTTGTAGATAATAAAACTTTGACTAATGAGGTGAAATTGTGAAATCACGCTTTGAGAGAGCTAATTTAGTTACTGCGCATTGCTTAATTGTTCTTTCGCTTTTTATAAGTGCCTCCGTTAAAGCTGACAGCGGAGCTTTTAGACAGTTTGGTTATCGTGATTGGTCTCAACGAATCGCTAAATATAAAGCGGCTCATCAATCTTCAAGCTCTAGTCAATCAAAATCATCAAGAAATTTCGCACCAAAGAAAGAGAGTCCTAAAAAGAATTCAAGAAACAATAATGAGAATAAAGCTAATGAAAAACTTGAAACACAAGAATTGAAGAATGGTGTTCCTCAAAGCCTATGATGTGATTAACCAATTCAATCTTCCAATCACTGATTACAGCAAATCAAAATGATTACTACGTTTTTTTTGATTTGCTGATGCTACTTTTTTCTTTAAAATCTTTTGTATATGTTTAAGTCATACCTATAGAATCACTCGGATTAACGACAAGACAAATTCGAAGCCTTCAGACAGTTGCCAAACAAGCAAATCAATCAACAAATTTTGATCTTCCTTTTATTCCAGCCATAGTTGAACTAAATGCTATAGGTTTTAACACCCATGTTGAGCGTGGACATTGTCAAGGAGCACCTAGAATTGGTCAGCCAAACTCAGACAAAACTTTAGTGGTTGCTCCTAATGGAGAACTTAATATTGAAAATCACAGATTGACACTAATACCACGTGTTAATTATA
>DUDU01000016.1 GCA_005110395.1 Candidatus Melainabacteria bacterium
CCATATTTAGCTTTAAGCTCTGAATAAGTCTGTTTGTTTATTGTATATTCTGAATAAAGCTTCTGGTAGTTGATTTGCTTCTTGTCAGAGAACCAAGATTTGCAATTCTTGCATTGAAAGCGGGGTTTTAGATTGCGATCCCTTTTTTGATAATTTTAGTTGAATTGCATTTTGGACATTTTTTTCTTGGCATTTTTTATGTACCTTTTGATTAGTACATCCATTTTCTCTTAAATCTCTCTTCTGGTAATTGATTTCAAATATCTTTAGGTGCCATTTTTTCCCTTATGCCTGAATTTGTGAGTGTAAGTGTCAATCACAATTTCGATTGTAAACTTTGCCCGTTTTCCTCGGAGATACCCGCATGTGTATATCACTTAAACATTGAATTTGCAATCTGATCAGCATAAATGCGTTGAATAATCCCAATTGAAAAAAGACAAACCCACATCGATGTTCCTCCATAACTCATAAATGGCAGTGGAACTCCGACTACAGGCATAATGCCAATATTCATGCTGATATTGACGCACACATGAAAGCTAAGAAAAGTGAGTATACCGACCGCCAGTAATTTGGAGAATAAATCTTCTATTTGAAGTACAAGAAAAAAAATACGTACACAAACAATCAAGAAAATCAGAACCAAAACGCCAGTTCCAACAAAGCCCCATTCTTCTGCAATTGAAGAAAATATAAAGTCTGTATGCTGCTCTGGAACGAATTGTCCTTGGGTGAGATGTCCTTGTTTGAAGCCTTGCCCGAATAAACCGCCGCTACCGACTGCTAGGAGGCTTTGAATAATGTTGTAGCCTGCTTCAAGTGGATCGCTTTGCGGATCAAGGAAAATTGTTAGCCTCTTTTGCTGATATGGTTTCAGAAAGCTCCAAGCTAATGGTCGACCAATAAAGGCAATTAAAAAACTCATTATTCCATATAAGCAAAGTCCTAAAGATTTAATCAATGCATTATTCCCTTTCCAGACGCGATAGCGAAATGAGAAGAACATACATAGCAGAGATATGCAAATAGCCCCCGCAATAGAGCATGAGGGATGAATTGAATGTTTACCTAAAGTGAAACTAGGAAAGCTTATCCCTGCTGGCCCTAAACAACTAATAATGGCTACAAAAAGTGGGCTTAGCAAAGCTAAAACCTGATGGAATCTGGCGCCAGACCAATATGCCATAGAGAAGAAAACCGCCACTAAAACAAGTGATGTACCCAAATCTGGTTGAATGAAAATAAGCCCAAAAGGAAGCAACATAACAACTAATCCTGAACCAATTAGATCAAGTATTTTCCTTGGCCGATGAAGATGAAACCAATTGGCTAAAGCAATAATGCAAGCGATTTTGGCCGGCTCTGAAGGCTGCAAACTAAAACCACCAATCGAGATCCAACGTTGAGCACCCAGAGCACTAGATCCTTTCACAAGTACTAAAAGCAAAAGTACAATTGAAAATCCATAAATAAACCAACAAGATTTTTTGAGTAAATCAGTTGGAATGGCATAACCCAAATAGAAAATGGGTATTCCAAGTAATATGAATAAAAGCTGTTTGCTGAAAAATCGACCGTGCGCCACGCTAGATTGAGCAATTAGGCTAATAGAGAGTATTGCCAAAACAGCAATTAAAATAATTCTGTCGAATTTGAAATTTTTGAGTAAGGCTTTGCTTGAAGAAACTGTTTTCAAATCGCTATTCTCAAATCTAGGGCAAGTTTGGGATTTACGTGTTAATAAACCTTCAAAAAATTTTAACTGCAAACAATCAAAACTCTCTGAATCAATCGAACAAGTTTATAAAAAGCTAAAAATATAAAGCTGATTAGCTTGGCGTATCTTTCAGAACCTCTAAATTCATTGAAAAAGATTTGTAAATTCTCTCCTGGAGGAGAGTTATTCCTCATGCAGCAACTTCAGACAAAATCACGAAGCAATCTTGAAATGAATCGAGGACGAAGTGGCCGAATAAAAACATCTACAAAACGATTATCCACCAGCTCTGACACGCTTAACTGGAATATTAGCCACAAAAGCTACTTCCCTATCATCCTGTTCAAGCGTGCATTCAGTTCGGTTAATATCAATTTCAAAATATTTGGCAATTACTTCCATTAATTCATTGCGCAAATCATTAAGCCTTTCAGCAGGTAATTCCATAACCTCCATGCGGTCATGAAAAATTGTGAGCTGAAGTCGTTTTTTCGCTTCTTCTCTACTGCTTACATCTTTGGGCGGGCCTGTGAGCCATCCTAGAAGTCCGATCATATACCCTCCCCCCATTATTTAAACTTGATAAGGGATTTTAACTTATTAAATTGCTTAATGAATATATTTTGACTTTCACCATAAATATCCATTAGTGGAACCTCAACACCCGTAAGCCTCATTGCTACGTTTCTAAAGGCTTGCCCAGCACCAATGACTTTTGTGGCATTAAGCGAAAGCGGTTCACCTTTATTTGTAGAAACAATGATTTTTTCGTCTTCAGGAATTACTCCGAGCAATTTGATTCCGAGAATTTCAATGACATCATCTACGCTCATCATATCGTGAGTTTTGACCATTGAAGCTCTTAGTCTATTGACTAACAACCAGCTATTGATTTTCCGTGGATTTGCCTCCAAAAGACCAATAACCCGATCTGCATCTCTCACCGCTGACATTTCGGCTGTGGTTACAACAATCGCTTCATCAGCAGCAGCCGCTGAATTGTGAAAACCTTGTTCAATTCCAGCGGGACAATCAATTAGAATCAAATCGAACATTTCGCGCAACTCATTAACCAAGTTGACCATTTGCTCAGGTGATACAGAAGTTTTATCTCTGGTTTGGGCAGCTGGCAATAAAGCTAAATTTGGCAATCTTTTATCTTTAACCAAGGCTTGTCTAACTTTGCATGAGCCTTCAATTACATCAACCAAATTATAAACAATGCGGTTTTCGAGACCTAATTGAATATCAAGATTTCTCAATCCAATATCCATATCAATCATGCAAACGTTCATATTGGAGTCTTGAGCTGCAAGTGCTACGCCAATATTTGCGGTGCAAGTTGTTTTACCAACGCCTCCTTTCCCCGATGTAAAAAGTAATGTTTTAGCTGCCATTTCTCAACCTTTCTAAATCCTTAATCAAAATCACTAATACGCCATATTCTACCGTCAATTATTTTTGCGGTCTCAGGATAAAGCCTTCGATTTGCATTCATCTCACCAGATGAGCATGCAGAATAATCTCCAATGCTAATTTGTAATGGATCGACCATTTTAAGAGCTTTCACACAAATTGTTTGAAGCTTTTCTTCATCAGTGCAACCGAAACCAGCATGAGCACTGCCTGACAATTTGCCGTACACAATAATACTACCTGTGGCTTTGATTTGACATCCTGGATTCACATCTCCCAAAATCACAACATTGCCATCATAAACAATAGAACTACCAGCTCTAAGAGTCGAGTTTGATTCAAGTCCAACAAAAACTGTTTTAGTTTCAACTGCATTTTTCGGCAATTGATTTCTTAAATATGAATTATTTGACTCAGTTATTCTCGTTTGTACTTTTGTTTGTATTTCAGGAGCTATTTCTTTTGAGTCCCAATTTTTAGCATGATGAGAAGAACTTCTTTCAGGCGAATAACTTGAATTTGCCTCAGCGACAGAATGACTATAAGGGAGCAATTCTTCATTTACACAATTAATTGAATTATTGGTTGAATGGCTGATTGAATCATCAACTGCAATTTTTTCCCGAATGAGCCTAACACCAGTTCCTGTAATATTGTGAATCTTAGTATGCGGGACAGAAACTGCCTGAAAGTGTTTATCTCTAAGTATTTTCCATGAACGAGCTGAATTTGTTTGAATTTGGCCAATTACCAGCCTTGTTTCTTCTACCAAAATTCTTAACTCGCATGCTTCATCTTCTGAAAAGACAAAATCAGAAAACCTTAGAACAAGGGAAGTTTTGCCCCAAAAGGATCTCTTTGATTCAATGAGGGATTTCAATTCTTTCTTTGAATCTTCCCATGTTTCAAAGCTCGACAGATCAACAACTATGCTGGACATTGAACCCGTTTGTCTAAGTGCTGAATGAGAATTGTTATTTGAACTATTCATAATTTTCTGGCAATTTATAAGGGTGCCATAAAGATTTCTAGAAATTACTCAATATTACGGAAAGTAAATTACTTACTTACAAACTTGATATTTTAAAAAGTTTAATCGATTGAACCCAGACTTTTTCTAAATCAAAAATGAAAAAGATTTTTATCTAAGCAACTTTTGGATAAAAGCTTTTGAATCATGAATTCTCAGTATAGCGTAATAAGCCGATACTAATTTCATCCACTTGACAGGGTTTTGTATAGCAGGTTTTCTGCCTAAGAGTTTTGTAAAACTTCTTTTAATTAAATTGACTTATTTTTGAATTTGCTGGGGGGCGTTTAATGCTTTAAGGAATCTCTGATTAAAGCAATTACTGAGTCCTAAATGGTCTTTATTTCAAGTGACGCGAAAAGTGGCTTTGTGAGTACATGTTTTTTCAGTGAATACATCTTTGTCTTTAGGTAATAGCGATGAATATAGAGAAACTACCGGAAACATTCGAACTTTAGGGGGAATTAAAACTATTAATTTCTAATTTCATTAATTCAATGCGCAAAGAATATTTGACTCAAATTAGGGAAGCACTGGAATCAAAAAAAGGACTTAAAGCTGATCGAATAAGTTTGGTTATGAGTCGATTGGATCGCGAAGATGTATTTAAAGTAAAAAAAATTTTGACTGAGATAAAACAAGAACTGGAAGAAATAAGAAAAGAAAATCATGAAATTAGCACTAGGATTGAAGAAATCAAAGATGAATTAGGAAAAATCAAATCTCGAAAATTAAGATTAAAAGAAAGAGCGCTTGAATGTAGCTTGGAAGATTTTACTTTGGTGCAAGAAGAAATCGATTTATTAAATGATAGAGAAGATGAATTGGAGCTTGAAAGAGAAGAGTTAGGTGATCCAGAAATAGATTCTGACATTGATAAACAGAGAATGGATACAACCTGTGAAGAATGGGGAAATCCCTTATCTGAGATCGATAATTGGGCGGGAATGCTCCATAGGGTCAAAGTTTTGTTAAATAGAAAACTTGAGGGAGAAATCTAACTAATAAAGATCAAATTAAAAAAAGACCTGCTTGATTTTGTTTTTACTTAATTGCTTCTATATTTTGCTGATTTTTCCTTAATTACTTCAGAAGTAAAACCCATTTATAACAAAAGAATTGTAAATCTTGCTTATGAATGAACAGATGAATAAGAATCTGGATAAAGCAAATTTGGGAGAAGTCAGCAAAGCCTAATACTATTAATAAAAGTCTCCATTGTATTTAGCAGGAATTAAAACATCAGATTTAGTAACTTGGCAAACAAAAAAAAGAAGTTCAAGATACTCCATGGTTCAGGGTTTTGAGTGATGAAAAATTCGAATATTTATCATGATTTTCTTTTAAAATAGTTGCGTGTAAAATATTAGAAGTTAGCCTTGTTCATTTAACTATTCATTGTTGTTTCTGCAATGATTCTTTTCGAATACATATTTTAGTCTTATCTATCATATGCTTTAACAGTGTTCAAGGTTCCTCGGGTTGTTTTCTCTTGGCACGGCGACATAAAGTAAAAATACAAGGCTAACAAGAAATTCAATGAAAGATGGTTTTTCAGCTCTATTAGCTTTTGATTTATTTTATTCTCTAAACAAGAAAGAAATAGAATATGCACTCCTTTTGATAAGACAAGGTAACTATGAAACCAGAAACATTGCAAAGAAAAATGGTTCTACAAGAGAATTAACGATACCTCATGAAATCATTGCCGCAATTCAAAGAAAGCTGAATAAAGAACTTCAAAGAATATATAATCGACCTCAGTGCGTTTATTCATTTATCAAGAAGAGCTCTATTAAGAAAAATGCGTTAAATCATATTAGAAAAAAGTTTCTTATTAATGTTGATATATCTAATTTTTTCGACTCAATTAATTTTGGGCGTGTGCGAGGCTTTTTTATAAAACACCTTTCCCTTTCAGAAAAAATTGCAACGAAATTAGCCCAACTTGTCACATATAAAAACAAATTGCCTCAAGGAGCGCCTAGTTCACCAATCATTTCTAATTTTATTTGTCATAAATTAGATCGTCAATTTGTGAAATTTGCTAAGAACAATGCTCTTTTTTATACCAGATATGCTGATGACTTGACTTTCTCTACAAATAAAACTGACATTAATGAAGAATCTCTCCTCAAGGGAATTCAATCGATTGTAAAAGCAAATGGATTTGAATTAAATCCAAAGAAGACAAGAATTCAGAAAAAGAATCAATCTCAAAAAGTAACAGGCTTAAAAGTTAATAGAAAAATTAATTTAGATAAAGAATACCTACGTAAAATTCGAGCAATGCTTTTTGCTTGTTATACAAAAGGGTTTCAAGAAGCCAGTGAAAATCATTTTAAGAAAGAATCTTCTCAGGTCAATAAATATAAAAGAATAAATGAAGATACTTTTAAAAGAATTATTTTAGGCAAAATCAATTTCGCGAAATTTATTCTTGGAAAAGATTCATATACTCCCCAAAAGCTAGCAATGACTTTGGATTTATTGTCTAACAAGTGTCTATCAGAGAGTTATTGCAAAAAAAATTCGTGGGTTGAAAAAATTGATTTAACTGAAACAAGTAAATTGAGATTATTGTTTGCCCCAATCTATAATTCTGCAATAATCCATGTGGAGGGGGAATCTGATATTACTTATTTGAAAAATGCGTTGAAGTATTTTCATCAAAAAGGCGAGTTTGTAAATTTGTTCTTAAGGTTTATTCATCATGGAGGTGTGAGTAACTTGAAAAAGATGTACGACTTGATCCATGAAAAAAATCCAAAGATTGATCACTATAATTCCCTTCATTCCTTCCTGAATAAAAATCAAACTCACTTCTTTGTTTTAGATTCTGATACAGCTGAAAAAAACCATTTTAAAAGAAAGAATAAACAAGATTTCTATTTAATTAATGAAGACTACTCTGGATTTATAGAACAACTTTTCGATAAAGACTTTGTTGTAAATATTATTAATGATTATAGTGAAATCATTAATCCTAATTTGCCTAAAAATGAAAATTCTAGAAACAAATTACATGAGCATATAAAGAAAATTAATCAAGAAGATACTTACAAAGACAATATCCATTCGATTGAGAATCTTATTGTTTACAAAGACAATATCCATTCGATTGAGAATCTTATTGTTTACAAAGACAAGTGCATAAAAAAAGTAGATTTAGCTAAAAGGATATCCTCATCAGCTTTAACAGATTGGTGTTCTTTTAGTAATATTTTTCAAAGAATACAGAATTATTTACCCGAAGAACAAAAGCTTTTTAAACAATTTGCGATGAATGGAAGACCAAGCCAGGAAAGTAAGTAATATTACCCAGGCAATAATTTCCAATAATTCAAAACACCAATTGCTGTGAGGAGCAATATTGAATCTGAGTATATCAACCAAGGCGGAGAGAGGCAAAAAAGATACTATGCGTTCAATTGCATCAGGCAAATTGCTTCTCGGATAATAGGTCCCTGCCATAACTGACATCGGAATCACTAATAAAAATACTGGTAAATTAATTTCATCGATTTTATTTATTAATCCAATTACCAATAAGCCCAGTGCTGCAAACATAAAACTACTAATAAAAATCAAAGGTATAAAAAGCAATAAATCTTTGAGTGCAGCAAACCCACTAATAATTATCACAAAGCTTGTAACACACCCTGCAATTATGCCTTTAGTAGCTGCCCAGCATAATTCGCCGAAAAATAAATTTGTGTAACCAATCGGGGTTGTAAGTATTGCTTGCCAAGTCTTTTGATATTGCAAGCGTATAAAAGATCCATAAGCTGCTTCAAAAAACGATTGTAATAATACTGCTACTCCCACCATGCCTGGAGCAATGAATTTCAAATACTCAATTTCATGACCGAGATATATTACTTTCCCAATAATTGGATTTAAGCCAAGTCCAAAACCAAATAAATAAAAAATAGGCTCAGTCATTGGAGGCAAAAAATTAGACAGCCAAGTAGCCCGATAAACCGTCAAATGCCTTCGCCAAACTGCATAAATCGAGAATAAATTAAAAGTATGAAATAAAGTAAAGAACATAGTATTCAATTTAATTTTTCTCCTGTCAACTTGAGAAATACATCTTCCAAATTGGCATCACGTTCTTTGATATTAGTAGCATTCAATAATTTCAATTCTTCTAATAAAGTATTAATCTGATCAGGTAAAGCAATCAAAAAACCATCAGCGAATTCCCTCCACCAGAGATTGTATTTCTCTGCAACACCTTGAACTTGATCTTGAGATACTCCATATATTTCAATGACAGTTTTTCCAATTTTCTTGAGTATCATTTCACTTGGCGAGCCTGCATCAATGGTTTTTCCATTCTGCAACAATATAATGCGATCGCATAATCTTTCGGCTTCATCCATATAATGAGTGGTCAATAATATACTCACTCCTTCATTACGCAAATGATTTACTAACTTCCACAAATCTTGCCTTGCATCTGGATCTAAGCCAGTGGTTGGTTCATCAAGAAATATGAATTTAGGCGAAGCTACTAATGATCTTGCCAAAATTAATTTGCGTTTCATACCTCCAGATAATTCTTCAACATTTGAATCTTTTTTGTGAATTAAATTTGTCAGCTTCAGTAAATAATTGACTCGCTCCTCAGCCTTTTTGCCTGTTATTCCATAAAATCGAGAAAAGACAATTAGATTTTGATATACCGTTAAATCTGGATCTAAATTATTTTCTTGCGTTACAACTCCCATGAATTGCTTGGCCTTGCTAGCTTGCCCTGAGAGTAAATTGAATTCACCTAAAGTTATTTCTCCTGCATCAGGAATCACTGCTCCATATAGCATTCCAATAATAGTTGTTTTGCCAGCTCCATTTGGACCAAGTAAGCCAAGTACTTCCCCCGCATTGAGTTCAAAGCTGAATGAATCAACTGCCTTAAAGTCTTTGAATTTTTTGTGTAAGTTTTTCGCTATAAGTTGCATTCACTAAGTGTAGATGAATAAGTGTCTAAACGTTTAAACGATTCAGAATTTTATTGTTAGATGCTAATCAAAATATGGTTGCATTTGAAAATCTCTCACCAGTTTCATTGGTCTGATCCCAAACCCTTGTGAGGGGGAATTCGCTTTAAAGGCTAATCGATTATAGAATGCCTTGAAAGTAATGAACTCTTTATTATTGTGCTGATATTTTTATAAGTGAAACAACTAAGATCTAATGAAGCATTAACAAATACATCAACCTCTACCCCACTCAATAATTGAAAAATTTAACATTTTGAATACATTAGTCAGTGTAATATCTATTATTCTCTGGCTTATAATATTGTTTGGAAAGCATACTAATCTCTAGTCCACTTGGCTTTGCCTTTCTGATCAGTTGTTCCATTTTTATCACAGTCAAATCTTGTTATGCAGTTTACCTTGAAAAATATAAATCATTTTGTCCATCGTTATTTTCTCCCATTACTTTTACTGGTACACGTAATAGCTTTTTTCTTTCCGGCTTTGGGACAAGGTATTCGAGAAGTTCATTTGGGCAAGTTTATTTGGTTTGATGGCAGTTCATTGGAAATTACTCTTCCTGTTCTTATGCTTTCATTTTTATTATTCAATGCAGGTGTTGGCATAAAACCAAATGAACTTAAAAATCTAATACAAAATCCAATAGCTTTATTTGTTGGGTTGCTTGCCAATTTGACTGTGCCAATATTATTTGCTTTGTGCTTACTTCCTTTCACAAAATATTGGCATAATCCAATTGAAATTCAAAATTTATTAGTAGGGCTAGCTTTAATCGGTTCTATGCCGATTGCTGGCTCTTCAACTGCCTGGTCACAGAACTCAAATGGAAATTTGACTTTAAGCTTAGGGTTGGTCGTATTCTCTACAATACTCAGTCCTTTTACTACCCCATTGGCTTTGCATTCTTTTGGGTTCATGACAACCGGTGATTATTCTGAAGATCTACATGAAATAGCTCAAATGGGAGTTGGTGCTTTTCTATCCTTCTCTGTGGTTTTACCTTCGTTACTAGGAATACTTACACATTTTTTATTAGGCGAAAAAAGAGTTGAAGAAATCAAACCTTGTCTCAAAATTATCAACTCTATCAATCTACTCCTTTTAATCTATTCAAACGCTTCAATTGCTCTTCCTATGGCGTTCGCTAAGCCTGACTGGGATTTTTTAATCATGGTTTTACTTATCACGATTAGTTTGTGTTTTATAGCTTTTGGTACAGGTTGGTTAATAGCAAAAATGCTCAAAGTGTCTAATGCTGAAAGAACTTCATTAATGTTTGGCTTAGGTATGAATAATAATGGAACAGGTTTAGTTCTTTCTTCACTTACAATGGCTGATCATCCTTTAGTAATGATACCTGTTATTTTTTACAACTTAATACAACAAATCGTGGCTGGTTTAATAGATACTAATATGAATAAGCTGGAAGAGGATTCAGCACAAAATCAAAATTCTTGAGGTATTTTATGGATAGGTGGATGATATATGCGTTAATCTCGGCTTTGTTTGCAGGTATAACATCCGTGGCTGCAAAAAGTGGCTTAAAAGAAATTCCTGCAACTTTGGCGCTAGGAATTAGAACTTCTTTTATATTCATTTTTATATCACTAGCAGTTTTTGTTTCAGGTAGCCTTAATGAATTGAAAAATCTTAAAGGACAATCTTTATTTCTCCTAATTCTATCAGCGGCAACAACAACTCTTTCTTGGCTTTTTTATTACTGGGCAATGAAAGAAGGAAAAGTATCAGTAATTGCTTCGATTGATAAATGCAGTATCGTTGTTACGGTACTTCTATCACTTATGTTTCTCAATGAACCGCTGACTTTAAAACTAGCTATTGGTGTTTTATTCATTCTTATTGGCCTATTTGTATTAGTTAAAACTTGATACTTCTAGTCATTTAATCAGCAGAGCAAATTTTGATACTGTCCAACAACGTAAATGAGCAAAGTAAGTAAATCTACTGAAGCCACTATTTTTGCGCTACTTTACAATGACTAATTTAATTATCTTATATCAAAACAATTTGGCCTTTTCGAATGAATCACGGAAAACAGAAAAACGCTCTAAAGAAAATACTCTTTGAATTTCTTTGAGTACAAATTGCCAAATTCTCTTTCTTTCACTTGAATCAATAAATGCATATCCAGTCATTCCTGGCTTCAAGAGAAGATCATCATTGTGAATAATCATAATTACATTCCAGCGTTTTCTGGATATATCTTTTACTACAGTTGGATCTGCCTTTTGCGGATTTTCATTTACCAATGCAAGATCTGAAACTACCCCTGTGAATGATTGATTTGGATATGCTTTAATACTGAGTTTAACGGGTAGTCCAATTTTGACAGAAGGAAATTCTTCTTGCGGTACTTTGATTTTGACTTGTACTTCTTTCAAGTTAGCAATTGAGAGTATTGGTTGCTGAGTAAGCGCCATACCACCTTTTTGCAAATCAGTATCTTCTGTGAGTATATAACCATCAATTGGACTAGTAACTGATTGTAAATTTGCTTTTTGTTTATAAAATTGAATTTGCCCACTCTGAGAGTTATATTCGGAACGTGCGGATTTTTGTATTTCTCGGTTCAGCTCAATTTCTGATTCTAATCCCTTTATTTCTTGTTCAGAAGCTTGCGCATTATAAATCGCATCTTGAGCTAAGTTCTGCGGAAAAGCTCCCTCAGCCGCTAGCTTAGTATAGGTATCAGCTTTCCTTTTATCATTTTGATATTTGAGCTTGGCCTTCTCTAGATTAATTACAAGTTTTTGAGATTGGATTTTGAGTTGTTCAACTTGGCTTCTTAGACTTTCAAGTTTTGGCGCAGCATTGCTTGATGGTTGATTCATGAATGAATTATTTCCAGTAGTCTGAGAAAGTTGTTCCATCAATTGATAATCAATTACATCAAAAAGTTTATCTCCCTCTTTTACATAATTGCCTGAGCTTACATAGACCTTTTCAATAATGCCTTGAATTGGGGAAAAGACTAAAGCACGACTTTTTTCAACTGGTGTTACCTCTACCTCTCCGCCGATTTGATAAGGAATTTCTAAAAAGAGGAGGGTAATTATGGCTCCCAAAAACAATAGGGGGAATAGATTAAGCTTGAAAGGTTTTTGCTTTTTCTTTTGTTTTTCTTGGGGCTGCACGGATCCTTGCATCGACATAGCAATTGGTATTTGATTTGCATTCGCTTTAATTAGATTGGCTGAATGCGGTTTTTGTATATGGTCTCCGTTGAATTGAGGGTGACTTGATCTTGACTCTTCATTTGTTGCAATTTCTGAGTCTTTTCTTGGCAAAGGAGTTTTGGTTGCAAGAAAAACAATCAGCAAAATCAAAACTGTCATGAATGGAGCATTGTCCATGCCCAAAGACCAAATGCGGCTCAAAACAAAATAAATGAGCACGCTTGTATAAGCCATACTCAAAATTCCATAAAAGAAAAATAGAATAATTTCGCCAAAAGATTTTGCTCCCTGAAAGCCTGATGTTAAAAAATTCCAAGCTTTGTCTCTTAGATTTGGTTTATTGATCCAAAGAGTCAAAAGGTAATAACCATCAAGCTTAATCAGAGGATTGAGATTAATGGCCAAATTTATGCATGAAGCAAAAGCTAAAAGATAACTCCAATCAGCAATCCAACTATGGGGTTCAGCAAAACACCAAATTGTATAAGCTAAGCTCCCTAACCAAGCCTGAAAGAGAACACCAGCCATAACAACCCAAATTTTCTCGGATACTTCTTTTAGTCGATATGCACTTGACACATTTGTATAAGCTGACGGAAAGCCATAGAGGAGAAAAACACCCATTTCAGGAACAGTTCCTCCAAAGGCCTTCAATGTCAATCCATGAGCAAATTCATGCAAGGCAATAATGCCGCAAATTAAGCCAACCAATAAAAGTGCATTAAGCCAAAATTCAGAGAAAATCTTTGGCAAACCATATGCCTGAAATAAAGATCCCTGATCAACCCATAAATAGAGTGCAAATAAAATAATGCCCCAATGAATACCCATTAAGGGGCCTCGCCAAAGCCATCCCCAAGCCGAATTCATATTTGCTAAAAATTCATCAGGATTTCCCAAGGGTATTCGTTTAATAAATAAATTTAAAATACTTGGCTGGGGCCTTGAATCTTTTTCCTGTTCTTGATTTATCTGGCTTAAAGGTCTGATTAATAAACCTTTCCGAGACATACTTTGAATGAATTCGGCAAGCTCTTCTTGAGAATATCCACTTTCTGCTTCAACTGAAGCTAGATCTTGGCGGCTCAATTGTTCTAGTAAAGCAATTTCTGTCTCTCCCAGTGTAAAGAAACGATTAGTGCTTGGATCTTCGACTAAGCAAGAATCTCCTTGTTCAGCAAAAACCAAATCAGGCTTTAATTCAATTGCTGAAAGTGCTGAGAAGGGGGGTGAAGGCGAAGAAGAAACAAGCATTGACTCTGGGTTGTCTAACGAATCGGCTTTTGCTAGTGATTCTGCTGTTTTACTGAAAGCTAAATTATTTCGAGTGCTTCGAAGTTGATTATTACTTAAAGATTGATTGAGTGATGATTCATTGTTTTTAGACTTATCAGGGGAAATCGTATTTCCAGATAAATTTTCTAATAAATTCTTTGTTGATAATAAATTAATAAAATCTTGAACTTCTTTCTCGGGAATATTCAGCTTTCCCGCCGCTTCAATTGGAGGAATTTTGGCAATTAAACGTAAAATTTGAACTTGCATTGAATTAATGCTTAGAGAAACACCCGAAAACGGATCAAGGATTTTGATCTCGCCGTTTGGTTGACTTGGAGGAATTATTGATAAATCTTTTCTCAGTCTAAGCATTATTTCCTGGCATTATTTCTTGTGAAATTTCTTAAAAATTATTAGTAAAGGGGCATTGATGCAAAAATATTTATGTGAGCCAATAGATTTTTTTGTAAACATGCAGAACCTAATAAATAAAGTAATACTTGGTTTATAAGTCTCTATTAAGGAATTTAAAGGTTTTCCCTAAAAAGCTTTGATTAAACGAAATTAAAAAAGATTTAAAAGGAAATTTTTTTTCTTCAAAATGGAATAAATTATTAGAAATTACATTTACGTTTTTTACTGTCTTCAAATTTTGGTGCAGTAGATGTTATTATTTCTACTCGTTATTCCTGAGTAGCTCAGTGGTAGAGCGGGCGGCTGTTAACCGCTTGGTCGGGGGTTCAAATCCCTCCTCAGGAGAATTATTTATTTTTCTTTGTTTCTCTTCATTTAGGCTTTCAGCGCTTAATTTGCACAAAGCTTGCGTACTCTAGTTTAGAATTGTTTTACTAGAGAATTTTTTTTGAAGATGAAATTACAAAAACAATTCAACTGTCGAAACTGGTTTGACTGGAGAGATTTGGTTTCCTCTATAAATTCATTTTTTGTGATTTCGAGTTCTGAACTCTACTTGCTTAAGGGGAATGAGGAATACTAGATCAATGAAAGATCGCATAAATAGATTTTCAATTTATATAGTTATTCTTGACAAATTATTTTCTAAGTTCTTTTAGCTAATTCTGCCTTTAGCTAATTTAATGAGTCTCAACTTTCTCTTTCAATGACTGATTCACAAGCAAATTTAGACAAAATCTGGAAATCAGCCCTTAAAGTTATTCGGGATGAAGTTCCTGTGGCGAGTTTTCAAGCCTGGATTAAGTCTGCTTGCTTAGTAAATTTGGATGGAAATAAAGCTCATATTGAAGTCCGTAATGAATTCAGTCGCAATCTTTTAATTCAAAATTATTACAAAAGTATTTCTAAAGGGTTAGAAACCGCATTAGGTATGCCAGCTGAGGTCATAATCAATGTCAATAGCCGCTTGCAAAATGAAGATTATATTCCTTCCCTATCTTCACTAGATGAAGAGATCACTTATTCCCTCCCATCAAATCTTCGCAATAATTCAACTGATCGATCAGAACCAATTCAGGCTAATAATCCGCATAGTTCTGATTATTTTTCTCAAAACCTCAAATCCAATCAAAATACAGTCAACCAAAATGCATTGAGTCAAAATGCGACACCTTATTCTGGGAGCTATTCTTCAAGTTATGCTTCTGGGCTCAATCCGAAATTCACATTTGATAATTTTATAGTTGGCAGTCACAATCAATTTTGTCATGCTGCAGCTCTGGCAATTGGCGAAAGGTGCAATAACAATTCTTATAATCCTTTTTTCGTCTATGGCGATGTTGGTCTTGGTAAGACGCATATAATGCAAGCAATCGGCAATTATATGCAGCGCAAAAATCCACAAGCCCGCATTCTTTACATTACCGCTGAGAAATTCTTAAATGACTTGATTAGTAATATGCGCAAGAGCAAAATGAATGAATTCCGCTCTAAATACCGTACTTTGGATTTGCTTTTAATTGATGATATTCAATTCATTGAAGGCAAAGAAACCACGCAAGAGGAGTTCTTTCATACTTTTAATGAAATCAAAGATCATGGCGGACAAATCGTTCTGACCAGTGATCGTCAACCAAAAGACATACCCAAGCTTGAACCTAGACTAAGAAGTCGTTTTGAAGGAGGATTAATTGCTGATATTCAACCTCCAACTTATGAAACTCGTTTGGCAATCTTGAGCCGCAAAGCGGATGAACTCAGAATGAAGCTCAATCCCGAAATTGCTGATTTATTGGCTTTGGCTTTCCCAGAAAATGTTCGACGTTTAGATGGTGCTCTTACAAAAATTCAGGCCTACTCAAGCTTTACGGGGAAGACTTTGACAATTGAGCTAGTTGAGCAAATTATGCAAATTTCAGCCCAAGTTATAAAAGAAAAAGGTGATTCGTCTTTCCTTCAGGTGAGCCAAGCAAATGATCAAGTCAATCCTTCTGAGAAGCAAGCCAAGGCTGTTTTTGAGAATAAAACCAATAAAGAATCTGAAGGAAAATCAGAGCGAAAAATTGATTCAAATTCTCAGGAAATAATTTCCAAAACAATTACCTTAGTGGCTTCTAAGCTTAATATTTCACCCAAACAAATACTTAGCCGAGACAATTCAGTCGAAGTAAAAAATGCGCGTCAGCTCTGCATGAATATTGTGCGTTCTTTAGGGATTACCCTAGGTGAAATTTCAAGCACCTTTGACCGAGGTAATTCAGCTATTCTCAATTCTTGCAGAAGAATAAGTAAAGAAGCTGAAACTGATCAGAAATTAAAAGGAATTATTCTAGAAATAGAAGAAGAAGTTAAGAAATCTACCATTGCCTTAATTCCATCCAGTACTTGATTTCGATATATGACAAAAATGGCTAGAGTTAAATGCATTTATTTGCTTTTGAATTCTTTGTTTGAGAATCTTCAAATACTTTCTCTGAATTAATAGCAAAGGCTATATTTGCAATATTGTTCAAACTATTTATTGCGTTTAACGTTGTTCCCATTTCGGCTCTTCGCTTATGCATAATCTTTTCCACCTCATCAAGCAATTTTTGATTTTTGAGACTTGAAAGTAAATTATTATAGAGATCCACCATTTCAAGATCATGTCCAAAAGAAATTTCGCGTATAGCTTTGTAGACTATAGCTTCCATCTCACGAAAAGGCCCATTAGGAACTATTAATCCTTTAACTGTTGGATAGAGTTTATCCATTTTTTTCGGCCAATAAGAGCCGCGCAGCCAAGATTTGCGGTAAATTTCATCGGCACTTTTTGGAATTACACAAAGCGTTTTTTTTCTTAATGAGCCAGCAATATGAATTAATGTAGAATCTGGTCCAATTACAAAATCAGCATATTCAATTAAAGCAATTAAGTCATCGATGCTAGATACTGCTCCGGAAGCATTAATTACATCATCTTGTCTAATTAGCCACTCGAATCCATCATCTCTTGCATTACTAGCATTAATTACAACAATTTGATGATCCATAATCATTAATGACTTCACAATAGCCTTCCAGAGAAAGCGTGAAAAATTAGTTCTTTGACTGCCTGATTCCCAGCTAAAGAGACAGGCTTTTTTATTTCGGTCACGCTTCAAAACTGAATCCAAAACCATTTTCTTTTGACGGATTTTTTCTGGTGATATTTTTATTTCAGGGCATGGAAAGCGATTGTGAAAAACTTTTTCTCCAAATTCTTTGAGTAAATAATTCCTGATCCACATTACCGAATTCATCTCATAGACTGAAGGCTCAATAAAATAATCAAATTGCATAAAATCAGACAAATCCATTATTTCTGGATAAATTGTCTCAAGCCACTTTTGCCCTTCAAACAAACTAATTCCCGCAGAATTGACCATGATGCTGAGTTCAAGGTTTAGAGCTTCAGCAAAAATTTTCAAAAAAGGCATAATTAAAATCAAATCTCTCAAACCACAGGCTGGGTGAGATAGAATGCAAAGCACTTTTTTGTCTTTTAATTGTGCCTTTGGAATATAAGAAATTAATTGACTAGGATAATTGTTGGCATATTGATTGGGAGATTGACTTGAAGATTCAAGGCTTAAATCATTAGCTTGATTTTGAGAAATAGGGAACAAATCAAAATTGTGAAATAGATGATTTAAATCATATTGAGATCCCGCGATTCCTTTGACCTTGCCCATTAAACAAGCATGAATGACATCAGGTAAAATCAATTCTTGATCAAGTGAAATTGAATATTTTTTTACCCAATGTTGAAATGGCGGATGGCCAACTTTCTGAACTGTTTGTAAATCAAGTAAATAATTGCCCTTCTCATCCAACAAGTGCTGAATTGATTCAGGATTAAGTTTAATCAGTTTCATTCTTCTGAATTAGAGGAAAAGTCAAAATTGGAGAATGGAATATTTCCTGAATTTAAGAGCAATATATATATTTTGCCCAAACTGAATTACCAGATATGGTTTTAGAGTAATAACCCGCCATTCATTCAACAAGGTTTAATCCCTTTGGCTTGAATACAAAAAGTATTTGATATTTTAGATATAATTCTTGGACGTAATTTAGAACATTAACTTTTTACTTATAAATTGATGTTTGCAATTGATTCCATTCGGGAATAACCGTTAATGGAAGTATAAATTGTTTTACGGGATGTAGCTTAGCTTGGTAGAGCGCCTGCTTTGGGAGCAGGAGGTCGGAGGTTCGAATCCTCTCATCCCGATTCTTGCTTTTTATTTCAATTTACCCTCACTCATTGCTAACGAAGAACGTTGATCTTCAATCATTAGTGTCCCATTAAAGATCTAGGATTGAAAGCTGATTTGAAAGATCAGATTCTTTGGTTTTGTAATCAAAATTTGAGAATAAGCTTTGAATGGGGATTTGTTCGAAAAGCACATTGCTCAAAAAGTGTAATATTTGTGACAATTCTGTCTTAATATTCATGCTCTTTTTCAAAATCACA
>DUDU01000017.1 GCA_005110395.1 Candidatus Melainabacteria bacterium
GACTTCCTGGGCAACGCCTCAAGCTATTTTAGAAGCCGCTTTCAAGAAAAAGTAAGGGTTTTATATCTATATATTTCAAATAAATACAAAACCATTACACGGAGTTTAACCTCTTGATTATTTCACCAGATTCATGAGTGAAAGTCTCAAAGGCTTTTTTCACATTATGCGAATTCAAATTCAGCAAATCTTTATTAAGCGTTTGATTTCCTTTAGCCAGCCTGACCATTCCTTCATATCCGCTGGAAGCTAAAGCTAAAGAAATTTCTTTCAAATTAGGATCTTGAATATTATCAACGGTATTTAAAAGTCCGATTGAGAGAAGCAGTGGAAGATGACTGATTAATGAAACAGCTTGGTCATGAATATTTGGCTCTGAGAAGATAATCTTTGCATCAGTCAATTCAATTAGCTTTGTGAGTTCATCATGAGCTACTTTATTTGAATGATTCATGATTGCCCAAGGCCTGCCCTCAAACAAACTAGAAAAAGCATTTACAAAGCCACTCTTTTCAGTTCCTGCCATTGGGTGACTACCAATAAAAGTACAATCTTTACGCATAATCTCTTCCGCCGCTTCGCAAATAAAACCTTTGACGCTACCGACATCAGTCACTATTGCACTAGGCTTTAGATAAGGCTGAATCTTAGTAAGTGTTTCAACAATTAAACTAAGCGGAGTACAAATAAAAACAAAATCACAATCATGCAAATCAGCATAATCTTCAGAAACAAGAGTAAATGGGTGATCTGCTGGAATAGATGATTTATTACGGACAATACAAACAATATTGAAACCATGCGAAGCTAGCTTGAGAGCCAAAGACCCACCGATCAGCCCCAATCCAATTATTCCAACTTTTTTATTTGTGTTTTTCATTTTTTATTCTTATTGAAGAGTAAGTCAAAATTGCTTGATTGCACAATATGAACTTCTAAGCTCTTGAAATTCAATTCATCTTTTTTGCATTTCTCGATGATGATGTTTCTTAAAGAACCTCCAAGGTATGAGTAATCCTTGTCTGTCAAATCTAATACACATAAGTATCTAAAGTTAATATTTTCAAGAGACTTACTTAGTCCATATAAGCCAGCCAGAGCAGAACAAATCAAGAGGCTATCTAACAACTTTTTGTGAAAATCATTTTCTTTAGCTTTTTGGAATTTCTCATCAGTTTTATCAGTAGAAAGAAAAAGCTTAGTATCTTCTATAAGAAAAACCGTTCCTTTAGTTGAATCTGCGACGAGATAATCTATAGACTTAAAATTGTGCCCATTGTAGATTTTTTGTTGGAATAAGTTTTTCACCTCATCAAAGTAAAAAGAGTTGACTTGAAGCTCTGAGTAATCTTGATTATGTTCTCTTAGCCAGTCTTTGAATGGTCTTTCTGAAGCACCAACTTTTTCTAGTAGTTCTTTGAAATTCTCAACAGACATTAATCAAAAGCCATTCCTTCCATTGCAAGGTTCATTTTCTTGTAAATCTTTTCTGTGCTATCACTCACATCTTTGAAAACACTTCCCTGATCAGTCATTTCACCATAATAAAATCTTGTTTTCTCTTTAATTATTTCGGATCTGCTGGAATATGTTTTCAACGCTTGAAGCATATAAGGACTGTGAGAACTGACTATAATAGGAACGCCAGCCTCAACCAATTTGACTAAAACTTTTGCATACTCAACTTGCCATTCTGGGTGAAGATGATTTTCTGGTTCATCAATAATGAGTAATGAGTTTTTGTTAATGCCATTTGTTTTAATTAATGATTGAATCAAACCAAGAGCTTTAATACCAGAAGCCATATTCTTTGATTTGATTGGGGGCAAACTTCCTCTCTTTAAAATAAAATCATTTGCATCTGAATTGTATTCAACTTCACCGCCAAACAGAATTCCTGTCTGGTTAAATATTTTTTGCAAAGCATCGTCAACGTTTACAACGAGTTGACTAGTTGCTTTCTCTAATAGCTTTTTCAAATAAAAAGGGAAATCTCTCCTCACAGTAAGAGGGGAGAGATTTCCAGACAAACCCAAACTATGATTTCTTTCTCGAATTTCTCCATTTAATGAACTTTCTGCAAGTATTTTATTGAGGAATCCAAAAAGGCTCATGTAAAGGGGGGAATCAATATACAGATTGTCAGTATATTTAATATCTTTTCGATCTAATTCACAATTTGTGATTTTATTTCCCTCAATTTGAATGGAACAAGTTTTCTGTTTTTCTGAAAAAATTTCAATTGAGGCTCTATTTGAACCAATAAAAGAATTAAATTGTGAGGAGAAATTCAATTCAAGTAATAAATCAAATCTTTTCTTGAATTGTTCTGAAAAACTAACTTGTTTAAAATGCTCAAATCTCTTATTAACGTCAAGTTTGAATTTTTCCAGTTTAGGTAAGGATAATTTAGGATCGCTTTTCAATTTCTCATAGAATTCATTAAATTCTTTTTGCATTAAAGGTAAATATTCATTGTGATCAAAATTACTCTTCAATAAAAGATTTGTATTCAAGAAAATTTTGTCCATTGGATCCTCCACTTTTTCTTTATGTCCTTCAATTTCAAACAAATCCCAAACGGGAGAAAAAAACAAAGGAAAAGCTTGATCATAATAAAACATTCTAGAACAGTCTTGAAACGCTTGTGTGACTGTATGAATTGCTTTAGATACAAAAGACTTACCCGTTCCATTAGTACCAGTTATTACAGTAAGGCCACCAACCTCAACAGAAGCTTTACTAATTGGTCCAATATTTTCTAAATCAAATCTGAGCATTTAAATAATTTATTTCTATTCTCGAATCTTAAATTGAATAACTTTTTTATATTTCTTCTTATTCCTTAATACCCTCATCAGGCTCAATTTGTTCCAAAATAATTTGTTGTAAGCCTAACACGGCATTTTTTAGCTGTAGCGTTATTTCTTCTTTATTACCGATAAAACTGACTGGTTCGCCAATTACAATATCGCAGAAAAATGGAATCAAAATCATTTCGCCTTTGGGGAGAGATTTTCCCATTCCTTTCATAAAAATTGGAATAACGGGAATTTCTGGAAACTTCTGAACCAAGTGGGCAACTCCAGGTTTAAAATCGGCAATTGCTTCAGGCTCTCCTCGACTACCCTCTGGGAAAATCAGAAGCGATTCGCCGTCCTTGAGAGCTTTACCCATAATTACCAGCGGATTATTTGACTTTGTGAAATCAGAGCGAGGAATTGCAAGAATATTAAAAAAAGTCTTTGCAAACCAAGCTTTAAGTGAACCATCCGAGAAATAATCCGCAGCAGCTACTGGCCTAATAGAAGGTATTTGTTTAATTGGAAATAAACTCAGGATGGCTACTGTGTCTAGATGGCTATTGTGATTAGAAATTATGATGAATTGCTTCGTTTTTTTATTCTGTTCTTGCTCTTCATCTTTGCAATCTGGCTGAATAGAGATTAAATTATTGCGTCCAAAAACATTAATGCCTATAAATAGCATCAAAAGAGGCCTAAAAATTATGAGAAAGAAAATTGTTTGTAAAAGTTTTTGTATTTTGGGTGAATGCATTTTATTCGTTCAAATTAATCGGTGCTTCAGCTTTACAGAATCTATCTCAGCGCACATTCAGCACCAGCTGGGTAAAAGAAATAACTCACAAAATGAAAAAAGATTGGCGCCGTATAAACCAGTGAATCCATACGGTCGATAATCCCTCCATGTCCAGGAATTAAACTACTTGCATCTTTCACTCCAACATCTCGTTTAACGGCAGACATTACCAAATCACCAAAAAAACCAAAAACTCCAATCAAAAGACCTGAAGCTAAAGCATAAACCACTGGAAACCCACTTAAAAAGCGAAGCGCCAAAGACAGTAAAATGGTGGTGCATAATCCTCCAAGAAATCCTTCCCAAGTCTTTTTCGGACTGACTTTTGGAGCGATCGGATGTTTACCAAAAAGCTTACCCCAAATATATTGCGAAACATCATTGATTTGCGTCATGAAAACCAGATAAATTAGTAAAGCCGCGCCGCCTGAGGGAAGAACTGCATTGGGCTTTAGTGTCAGCAAACCAGCCACATGACTAATACAAAAGACAAAGGCCATTAATCCCCAATGAATTTTCGACATTGATTCCACCATGCCTTGGGTTTGCCCTGTGAAAAGCCTACGAATTGGGTTGAAGAGAAAAACATAAACCGGAATAAAAATCAAAAACATAGCCTTCCAGCCGCTATATATCCACCAATACTGAACCGGAATGGCTAAATATGACCAAAATAAAATGCGATGATCTTCCAGCCTTGTATGAATAAGCGTGAAATATTCTTTTATTCCTAAAAAACTAATAAAAGCAAACAAAACAATTGCCGCTCTTGAATCAATAAGCACTGAGCTGAAAAAGAGAAAAGCCATTATCCACCACGAATTAATGCGGTCGCTCAGCTCTTTGAAGTTTTGACTTGGTTTCAGCTTGGCAAGAATAAATACGATAGAGCTTGAAACGACCAATAATGCAAAAACAATGGAAGCCATAAAGCGAATTGGATTTAGATTGAGCCAATCAGTCAAAATTTGCATGATAAGAAATAAAAGGATTGAATTAATGAGCTTTTGATCTTAATGATGATGAGTTGAATAAATTTGTTGCATTAGAACCTTTAAAAGGCACCTCTAAAACCCCTAAACTCCTAAAAAGTGGAGCTTCAATTCCTCTTTTAGAGCCCCTCTCAGTGGGATGGGGGTGGAAAAGTTAAATTTATAGAGATTCTCTACAGATATTTTATTGCCCAAGATTATTCCGCGAGTAGGCTGATGTAATTCAATTTCCAGAACAACCAAGGAATAATATTCAAGCATGATATCGGATTACACAAGATTGAAAGAATTGACTAAAAGACAAGTTTCTCAACACTTACTCAAACAACAAAAACAAAAATGCCAACAAGCTCACTAAGGGCTCACTGGCAAATATAAAAGCGGTTTGAGTTACAAATCTAGAAAAATCAAACTCTGTAATGAGCGAAAGCACGGTTTGCTTCAGCCATTTTATGGGTTTCTTCTTTCTTTCTGAAAGCATCTCCTCTTTTTTCGAAAGCTTCAAGAATTTCTCTAGTTAGTCTTTCTTCCATAGAAGAACCCTTTTTACCTCTAGCTGCAGTGCTGACCCAACGCATAGCCAATGACCAACCAGCTTCATCAGAAACTTCAATTGGAATTTGATAAGTAGAACCACCAACTCGGCGAGCTTTTACTTTTACTAAAGGTCTAACATTGTCTAAAGCTTGAAGAAATACTTCTAATCCAGATTGCTTGACTTTGTCTTCAACGGCTTGAAGTGCATCATAAACAATCTTTTCAGCTGTACTTAATTTGCCGCTGATCATGAGGCCTCTAATAAATTTAGAAAGAATTGGATTGTGAAATTTACTTTCTAAAATAGGCTTTCTTTGCTTGCGATGAACGCTCTTTCTTGACATTTATTCTCCTTAAAATTATTTTGCTTTAATTGAAATATTATTTGAAATTATTTTTTCTTAGCTGGGGCTGCTGCTTGACCAGGTTTAGGTCTTTTAGCTCCATATTTAGAGCGACTTCTTTTACGATCTTTCACACCTGATGTATCCAGCGTTCCTCTGATAATGTGATAACGAACCCCTGGAAGATCTTTAACACGGCCTCCACGAACTAGAACCACTGAGTGCTCTTGCAAATTATGGCCTTCACCAGGAATGTAAGCGGTAATTTCTATGCCATTTGTTAACTTTACACGGGCAACTTTTCTAAGAGCCGAATTTGGTTTTTTTGGAGTTGTTGTATAGACTCTTGTGCAAACACCTGCTCTGGATGGATTGGACACTAAAGCGGGAGATTTGCTCTTTTTTGTTTTTGCTTGTCTACGTTTACTAACTAGTTGATTGAGGGTGGGCATGAACCAAAAACCTTATTAATTAAACTTTCTGTGATATTACGGAATTTTCTGTATTGAATTAGATTTTAGTTGTATTTCTTAACTTGAACATTATTACTTTGTTGGGAAAAAGTCAAAAACACTAAATAATTTCTAGATATTTCTTTAATGTCTTTTAGAGCAAGTTATTTGATACAGAACCTAAAGTCTAACTTTTCTATTTGATTTCTTTAAGAAGAAGATTATACATATTAGACCAAAGAAGCTTTCTTTGTCCAATCCTTTAAGCTAGATCCTCGATTTTTAGGGAAATCTTTTATTTCATGAGCTTAAGCTCTAAAGTTGAATAAATACTCAATCTTATAAGGGAAGAAAATAGTTGATAAATAGTCAGGAAAATTCTAAAAGTTAAATTCCGAAACTCAAATAAATGTTAAACATCTTCAATTCTTCGACTAATCAAAAACAACCTTCCTTAATTCTCCTGAAAGCTTATTTTAAAAAGGCTGCGAACTTTTTCGAATCTAAACAATTTAAATCAGCACTTGACATTTATTCTCAAATTATTGAGCTAGATCCAAAATCACCAGAAGCTTATACCGAAAGAGGAATTATTCGGATTTTGCAAAAAGAATGGGATTTAGCTTCGCAAGATCTCAGCAGAGCTTTGGCTTTGGACAAGAATTATTTCAAAGCAAGATATTGGAAAGCAATAATACTTGCTAGATTGAGTAGATATAAAGAAGCTTCTGATGAATTTGACAAAATTATTTCTGAAACAAAATCTAACTTTCCTAAAGTTTATTTTTATAGGGGATTTGTGAAAACAAAAATGAACTTTTTTAAGAGTGCGATTTTTGATTTGAGCAAATCAATTAACTTGAATGAAAATATTGTTGAATCATATTTTTGGAGAGGCATTGCAAAATACAAATGGGGCGATATGGTAGGTGCCGTTCATGATTTGAATACGAGTCTATCAATTGTTTCTGAGAATCAAGAATTTGACTCAATTATTGAATGTATAAAAGAGTATTCCAGTATTGGAACTATTTATTACAACAATGGAATTTATCAAGCAGAATTAGGTAGATACAATGCAGCTCTAGGAGATCTAACTTCTGTAAAATCTTTTTTTGCAATGGAAAAGGAATTACTACAATCTAAAGTCACCTGAACTGGAACTTCTAAAATCATCATATGGTTGAAAGAAATTCAAGAGTAAATCTAAAATACATTTTGCGAATCAATAACATCTGAACAAAAAGGCATTATGTAATTAAAAAAACATAGATCCCAAATGATCAATTTATTTTATTGGAAATACAATTAAATTCCCAAGGAATGCTTTATGACGATTTACATAAGAATATGTTTTTCTAGGTTTAATTGAGGAGAATCAAAGCGAAAATAGCAAATAAATGATGTTAAACTAGAGCAAAATTGGTACTTATTTCATAGTAGAAGTATGTATGGGAATTCATGCAGTCAAGTTTTAATTAAGTTGCCTAAAAAAATATCAAGACTATATTTTCCAGGTATAACCAAGTATAAATATTGTAAGCAAAATATTTCCGGCCAAGTATTGGCAAGTTCAATGTTCTAAGATAAATATTCAAAGTATGTTCAAAGGGGTCATTCGCAAGCATGTTTGAAAGATTTACTGAAAAAGCTATAAAAGTTATCATGCTAGCCCAAGAAGAGGCCCGCAGGCTAGGTCACAACTTTGTTGGCACAGAGCAGATTTTGTTGGGCCTAATTGGCGAGGGAACAGGAATAGCAGCCAAAACACTAAAACAAATGGGCGTTAATCTTAAAGATGCGCGAGTCGAGGTTGAAAAAATTATCGGTCGTGGCTCAGGTTTTGTAGCTGTAGAAATTCCTTTTACGCCACGTGCAAAAAGGGTTTTGGAATTAGCCTGGGATGAAGCAAGACAACTTGGACACAATTATATTGGAACCGAGCATTTGCTTCTTGGCTTGATTCGCGAAGGGGAAGGAGTAGCTGCCAAAGTCCTAGAGAGCTTAAGTATCGAGATCGGTCGCGTCAGAAGCAATGTCCTTCGAATGCTCAGCGAGACTGGAACGGTTTCTTCAGGAATTGGAGCTACGGCAGGGGTTGGTTCAGGTGTGGGCGGTTCGGCTCAAGGAGGACGCTCTAAAACCCCAACCTTGGATGAATTTGGCACAAACCTAACACAAGCGGCAACTGAAGGCAGATTAGACCCAGTTGTAGGGCGTGAAAATGAAATCGAAAGAGTTATACAAATACTTGGTAGAAGAACCAAAAATAATCCTGTTTTAATCGGTGAGCCTGGTGTTGGTAAAACCGCAATTGCTGAGGGCCTAGCTCAAAGAATCATTAATGGAGATGTTCCTGAAATACTTCTTGACAAACGAATTATTCAGCTTGATATTGGATTGCTTGTGGCTGGAACCAAGTACAGAGGGGAATTTGAAGAAAGACTCAAGAAAATTATGGATGAAATCAAATCATCTAATAATGTGATTTTGGTAATTGATGAATTGCATACACTCGTTGGGGCTGGAGCTGCTGAAGGTGCAATTGATGCCGCAAATATTCTTAAGCCAGTCTTAGCTAGAGGAGAATTACGCTGTATTGGTGCAACTACTTTGGAAGAATACAGAAAACATATTGAAAAAGATGCTGCTCTGGAAAGACGTTTCCAACCAGTTAATGTTGGTGAGCCTTCAGTTGAAGATGCAATTGAAATCCTCCGTGGTCTCAGAGAGAAATATGAACAGCATCATGATTTAACTATTTCAGATGGAGCTCTTAAAGCTGCGGCTATTCTTGCTGAGCGTTATATTGCTGATAGATTTTTACCAGATAAAGCGATTGACCTTATTGATGAGGCCAGTTCTTATGTCAGACTCAAAATCAACACTTTAACACCCGAAGGAAAAGCTTTAGAGAAACAATTAAATCAAGCTCGCAGAGATAAAGAACAAGCAATCAGAGAACAAAATTTTGAATTGGCAGCTAGTTTGCGTGATAATGAAAGTGAATTAACAGCCAAGCTCGATGAAATCAGAAGAGATGTTCGAGAAAAGGCAAATAAAGAAGGAATTGCGCTTACAGTTACTGAGAGCGATATTGCAACGGTTGTAAGTAGATGGACAGGTATTCCAGTTGGAGAATTAACCGAGGCTGAATCTTCTAAACTTCAGCACATGGAAGAAACTATTCACAATAGAGTTATTGGACAAGATCAAGCCATCAAATCTGTTAGCCAAGCTATTCGAAGAGCTCGAGTTGGTTTAAAAAATCCTAATAGACCAATTGGTAATTTCATTTTTGCAGGGCCTACTGGGGTTGGTAAAACCGAATTAGCTAAATCACTTGCATCTTTTTTCTTTGGTTCTGAAGAAGCCATTATCCGAGTTGATATGAGTGAATTCATGGAAAGGCATACAACTAGCAGACTTTTAGGTTCACCTCCAGGATATGTAGGTTACGGTGAAGGTGGACAATTAACTGAAAGTGTAAGAAGAAGGCCTTATTCGGTTGTTTTATTTGATGAAATTGAAAAAGCTCACCCTGAAGTATTTAATGTCATGCTTCAAATACTTGATGATGGTCGCTTGACTGATTCGAAGGGAAGAGTAATAAGTTTCAAAAATACAATTATTATTCTCACAACCAATATTGGTTCTAGATCGATTGAAAATGATAAGCCTTTAGGTTTTGTCTCGGACGAAGCAATGGAAACCAAAAAGCGCTATAAGAGAATGCAAGGAAAATTGATGGAAGAGATGAAAAAATCTTTCAGACCTGAATTCTTAAATAGAGTTGATGAAATTATCATTTTCCATAGGCTCAACATGGATCATCTCACTCGCATTTTTGACTTATTGATTGCTAATTTGATAAAGAGAGTTGAAGATAAAGATATTGGTTTTGAAATTTCTCAAGAAGCCAAAAATTATCTTTGCAAAGAATCCCAAATCAGTGATAGACCTGGTGTTGGAATTCAAGTTGAAGGATCAGATACTATTTCCAGAGATGGAGCACGTCCACTATTGAGAGTTATTCAAAGGGAATTGGAAAATACTTTAGCTGAGAAAATACTTAGTAAAGAGTTTGTGCCTGGTGAAACAATCAAGGTAGATATGAATACCGAAGATAATGGTTTAGTTTTTTCAAAAGGTAAGCCTTTCATGAAAAAAGTTGATGATGAGAATGCTGCTAAAACTGAGAACAAAGAAAGTCAAAAGCAGCCACATGAATTGTCGAAGAGCTCTTCATAATGGAAGCAAATTTGATGGGTGAAGTTTTTGCAACACAGAGTGAAAAGTCAAAGAAAGAAAATCGACCCTGGGGTAATTTTCAAATATTGGAAGATGAGAATCACTTTAAAGTAAAAAGAATTGAAATTGCGCCAAAACAAAGATTGAGCTACCAAAAGCATTTTAAGCGCGCTGAGCATTGGTTTGTTGTGAGTGGTTCGGCTCTAGTTACTTTAGAGGGGAAAGAGTTTCTTCTTCAAGAAGGCGATCACATCGATATTGCCACTGAAACAGCTCACCGAATCGAAAACATTGATGAAGAAAAAATATTGATTTTTATCGAAATACAAACCGGTTCATATTTTGGAGAAGACGATATAGTCAGGCTTTCAGATGATTATGGTAGACAATAATAAATTGATAAGAGCTTTTTCACAATTCTTTTGGCTTTAAATAAAATTGATTGTCTATTTTTTTGAATTTATCTTTTGCTGGTCCACTAATCAATTCATTAGAACCGATAAATAGAACTCCGCTCGGCAATAAGTTTTTCCAAATAGTTTCATATAAAGTTTCCTTAGTCTCTCGGCTGAAATAAATAATTACATTGCGAGAAATGATGAGATGAGGACTTTGCTCTTTCATAATGCCTTTTCTTGGCAAGCCCAGAGTTAAATCATGTCGAATAAATTGAATTCTTTTCACCAACTCAGGATCAATTTGCATTGATTCTTGATTTGAACTTTCATCACTAATTGGTGAAAAAAAATGCTCATATTCATTTGGTAAAAACTTTAATTCTTGTGGAAAATATAAACCCTTTTGGGCTCTTTCTAAAATTAGTGAGTCATTGTCCAAGGCTATTAACTTAGCTTTATCCAATAAGCCCATTGAATTAAGTGTCAACGCAACTGAAAGTATTTCGGCACCAACTGAGCATCCTAGGCTCCAAATTACTAATTCATCGTATTCATGAAATTTCTGAAATAGTTCTGGCAATATTTTTTCTTTGAGTAATAAAAAACTTTCTTGATCTCGAAAGAAATAAGAAAGATTAATTGAAAGACAATCCATTAAATCTTTGATGAGAATCTGATTAAAGCTTAACTCATCAATATATTCATCAATCCCGTTAATCTTGTTTTTTGTGAAATGATAGATTAGGCGACGCTGAAGAAAGTCATCTCTATAACCATTCAATTTAATTCCAGTAACTTTTTGAATTTTCTCTTTTAGCTTTTGAAAGTCCAATTCTCTGAACAACAAAAAATTTCCACCGAGAGGACCTTTCAACCTTTCTTTTTGATATTCAAAATTTGTTTTTTTTCTCATATCTATTTTCAGAAAGATTATTTGCTCATGTGAATGGACTAAGTATTAGCTGAAAAATTTATTTAATTAAAGTAAAAGTTCTTGTGATTGTCCAATTTTTCTAACCAACATTTCACCACTCAAGGGATCGAAGGTAACAGTTCGTCCATGATCACCTCCTAAATCATTACTTACCAATTGAATATTAACTTTGAGCAATTCTTGTTTGATTGCCACAATATTTTTATATCCAATTAGAGGGAATCCCTTTTTAGTAGTACTTGAAGATTGATTAGAATCTAAAGTAGGCACACGAGAAAGTGCACCTTTAAACATTTGCGCTCCACCAGCTAGTTTTGCTTTTATTGAAATATCTTTTTGTCCAACTATCCTAAATATTTCATCAAGCAATATAGTTAGAGCCTCGTCTGCATATCGAGCATCTGGATATGGATGTAGATTTTTACCAGTCAAGCTTATATTTCTATTTGGCAAAACAACATGCGCCATTGCTCCAATCTTGTTTTCTAGAGAGTAAAGACAAAGCGCTACGCATGAGCCTAGGCAGGGTGAGACCAATGATTCTTCTTGTGAACGACTAACCGCCCATTGACCCATGTGAAGAGTAATTTGAGTTTTGGTTTGATTTTTCATTATTCAAGCCTCTTCCCCTGAGTAAATCAACTTATTTAGTTTAGAAACCTTATTTGAAGCCAAAGTTTGAAAGATTTCTGAATTAGGATTGGCAATAAACCAAAAATCTAGGCTTGCAGTTTCTTTATTGGAGCCTTTATTTGAACTCTTAATTCCGTTTTCTTTACTCTTATTTTCAAGGCTCTCAGTGTTTTTTTGAATTGAAGATAAAGTGCTAAAGCAAGTCAGAACTAAATCGGTTTCTAAGCTCATTTGTGATGCAATGAAACTCAACACTGATCCATACATATCATAAGTGTCTTCGGGAATGCTTAACCATGACTTGCTCTGCCCAGTGGAATCAATTTCAGAGAGCATATTCCCAGAAAAAATATTTGTCCATTCTTGAATGACCGATCTTTCATCAATATACATATTGCAATTGCCATCAATAAAGCTCTTTTTTAGATATTCCACAAAAATTGAGATGTTTTCTGAGGAGCCTGTGAAGAGAAAAAAACCTTGTATAGAACCATCAATACTTTGAATAAAGCAATCATATGGATAATAAGATTTACCAGAAATGCCAATATCTTCTACTAATCTATCAGTTGGTATAAGTCTGATTTCGGTATTGGAATGTTCAAGTGGAAAGTTAATCAAACTACCCATCAAATCAGCAGTTCTATCTAGTCCTGACTTAGTCCAACTAGAAAAGGCATTTAGTATCGGTAATTGGCTATCTAAAGAATCGACTTGCATAGCAGAAAGTCAAAAGCGTGAAACAAAATACTAATATTTATATTCTTCGAACTGAGCTTCTTTAATCAGGGTAGCCCCTTTAAATCCATTTGAACTGCCATTAAACTTCAAAGTGAGTTTTTTGTGATTATAAAAACTTTCTCAATACAGCGTTGATTAGATTTATTCGTTAATATTTAATGATCTTTATATTTGAACGTTAATCTTTGAAATTAATTTAGTGTCTATCAAATTATTATGGCCTAGTGGATCTCTTGAAGACTGTGAGCTTATTGTCTTCGATAAAGACGGCACTATTGTAGATTTTTATTCAGTATGGCTTAACATGGCCGCATCTAGAGCACAGTGGCTGGCAGACCGTTTATCATCTAATTCACACGAATTGTTTTCGTGGAGAAATCGTTTTCTCAGAGCGGCTGGAGTGGATCCTGAATCTGGAGATATAGACTTATCGGGCCCAATTGTTAATTTGAGTTTTGAAAATCAAAGTTATTGTTTGGCAACCCTTTTGCATACAAATATTCCCGACAAGTATTCATGGCATAAAGCACTAGAACTTACCAATGAATCAGTAGAATGGGCGCTTTACCATAATGATCCTGCTTCGATGTCTGTTCCTATTCCAGGTGCATTTGAATTTATAAAAGCTTTGGGAAAAACAAAATTGGTGAAATTAGCTTTGATTACATCCGATTCAACCATTAATGCGGAAAGAACATTAGAGAGATTTGATGTAAAAGATTTATTTTCCGAAATTCAAGGGAGCGACATTCACCCTTCAAAGCCTTCCCCTAGAGCATTACTGAATGTATGTCAAAAGCTGGGTGTATCTCCTGAAAAGACTTTAGTGATTGGTGATGCTCCGAATGATATTCAAATGGCACTTGGCGCAAAAGCAAAAATTATTTGTATTGAAGGAATAGGCTCTAAAGAACAATTAATTTCTTTGGGCGCTAATAGTACTTTTTCGAATTGGTCTGAATTGAGCTTTGAGTAAGTATTAAATACTCTTATCACTCAAAACTAGAAATTCATTTTAGATAAATTAGATCTTACTCCTCCTTTCATTGATAAGGTGAATTAAATTAAACAGGAAATTAGTTATAGAAATTGATTCTTTAGTTCAGAGCTGAATCAAGCCTATAACCTTTCAATTACTTATAGGATAATTTAAAGACATATTATTAATTAGAAAACTTAAGTCAAAAATAGAAAATAAGTCTCCGCAACAAAACCTCTTATTCAATACTCAGCTGCATACTCAAAAAATGAATACTAACACTTCAGCATTGCAAATAACATTACGCTCTGATGGGGCCAGCAGGGGCAATCCAGGCTCAGCTTCAATTGGCTATGTCGTTTTGGATAACGCGGGTCATATACTTAAAAGTTTAGGTAAGCCAATTGGTATTAAAACCAATAATCAAGCTGAGTATTTGGCTTTAATAGAAGGACTAAAAGGAGCTCTGCAAATCCCCTTTGCAAGTATATTTATAGAAATTGATAGTGAATTGATAGTGAAACAAATCAAAGGTGAGTATAGAGTAAAAGATTTATCTTTAAAAGAATTGTTTTTGCAAGTGGATTCGCTTTTATCTCAAGCCAAAGGTAAATGGCACATTAAGCATATAAGAAGAGCTTTTAATAAACAAGCCGATCAGTTGTGTAATTTAGCTTTAGATAAGAATCAAGAAGTTTCTCTGTGAATTTGGAAATTCTTTTGTTGCAAAGGTATTATGCAGAGATAAATGAGCAAAGTGCAACCAGTGCTTAATTGACTCAATAGGCGATATTATAAACTCTTTATTTTTGACACTTGATTCTGGAAAAACAGTAATTGCAAGAGAAAAATATTATCGCCAATTTACACAATTAAACACTAGTATCTGATTGATCTAATAATACTGACTGAAAAAGAGAAATTAGATGTGCGAAAGAGAACAAATCAAAGAGCAGACATTTGAAATATACTCACGATCATTTGCGGAAGTACTATTAATTGATTTTGAAAAACAATCTAATAACTTCGTGAAAGTATTGCCTGTTCAAGATAGTTTAGAGAAATTCACAATAAGTAGATAATTCATTCAATCTACTCTCTTTTAAATAATAAACAGCGTAAACATCCATAATTACTTGAGGTGATGCTTTCCATTTACTGGACAATACAAACCAAAGGATGTCCAAATTTTCAGAATCACAAAATTCTACAAGCTTTTTTGCATCCATTATTAATCCATCAATGTCAAAGTTTTTAATAAAAGGATCAAAAGCTATTAATTGATTTGATGAATCATAAAACTCACCCTGGGTTAATCCTTGATACAGTCCTAGATTATTGATAAGTAATTTATTAGGTAAATGAACAGAATATCTATTCTCAGAACAATCATGACCATCTTCAAAATAGTATTCAACTGTAGTTGGTAAGATTTTAACTGTATCTCTTTCCTTATCAATCTCGAAATCCCTCCAATCAGGCATAGATAAGGTTGATCTCCAAAAAAACTCTTCATAAGTCTCTTGATAATGTAACTGGGAACTAAACCTATCTAAAGTAAATTTCTTGTTTTTGAAATAACTGAGTATTTTTTGTGTTTCATCTTTTTTTACAAAAATACTATTTATTAAATATGAAACTCTTTTCTCGAAAGAAGGTGATAACAAATCATCTTGAATTATCGAATCACTCTTGAGCTTCTTCCACTCATAATATCCCTGCAAAAGGAAGTAGCTCTTTCCATTTTCATTTACCAAACTAATTAGCTTATCAGCAGGGAGAAAATCATTTTTATTAGGCCATAAATCATTACTTTCACTTCCAAACAATTGTTCTTCAGTGAAATTAGGTTTACACCAACTTGTTTTAATTATCTCCGCTTGGTTTTCAAAATGTTCAGGTAATTTTAAAGTGAAAGATGGATCAATATCTCGATCGCTCAATTGCCATGGGCCCTCATATACTTGATTTTCTTCCCATCCTTTAAAATGATAATTGTCAGATAAGTAAGCAAGAAATTCATAAAAGGCAATCCATTGATATTTTTTGCCAATTCTTTCTATTTTTCTTGCTTCTCTACTATTTCCTTGATTTAATTCAGCATCAAAATACGCAAATTGCTCAGGAGTCCACCCTAGTTCAAATACTCTCTGCAATACCCATCTTGCCGCATAATCTCGATTAAATTCCCTTTCCGTAAATTCTTCTGATTCCTTATATTTTGTAGATTCCTTCAGCTTCTTATAGTTATTGAATTGTTCTACAGATAATAATTTTTCTAATTGTGAATATTCTCTATCATAAAAACTTTGAGCTTCCATAGAGGGAACAAAAACATGCTTATCAACCTGACCTGATGAATCATCTTCTTCAATCTTTGCAGGCTCAGAAAACTTTTCCTCACAGTATAGTTCACTAAAGAACATCGATTGAATCATCTCTATTTCAGCTTCATCAACTTTTTTGATTTGTGATTTTTGTTTATTGTTTAGGCTTTTGTCAAACTCATTTTGGAGTTTCTTTTTCTTATCTCTTGGCCTTTCTTCATTAATTGGACAATCCAAAAAATAGTGTGAGCATGAACTTAAAACATATTTGTAAAAATCCCCAGTCCATTCATTTTCTAGTGAAAGGAGTACTCTCCCCAACGCTTTACTAATCCAATTATCTGTTTCTTTGAATCTTTCACTGTATTCCTTAAAAATACTTTCATCGGGTATGGATGGAAATTCACTTATATAAGGTGGTTTGGTTTTAGTTTCATCAATATTGATATCTAGTTTTTTGTACACTGAGAACTCTATTATTCCCCTTAGATAGTCTCTCAGCAAAATATGTGGCTTTGGTTTTCTTTCTTGAAAATACTTTGAGTATATGAAATCTGCAATTTCTTTTAATGGTTCAAGCTTTTTGCTTCTTTGAGTTGCACCATAAATAGATGCAAATAATCTTTCTTCTACATATACATCATTAACTGTTTCGAAGAGTTTTATTAATTGAAAAGCCATTTCTAAATCATTAATTAATAAAGTGGTTAATGCTTTTGTAGCTTTATCCCGAACAAAGCGATTCGATGAAGTAAATGCCCATACAAGAATAATAGAAGTGAGAAGCTTAACTTCTCCATTGAGTTGAGGTACTGAGTCTGCATTCCAAATCCAATCAATAAAGTCATTGAACCTATTACGATGAGTTGAATAGCCATAACCTTCATCATTACTTTGAATAAACATAGACCAATACTCATCTCTGTTATTCATTGAAAGCAGGATAAGAAGATCATGCAGATACAAAGCATTAAATGGATGATTAGGTATAGTTGCTAATTGAAGTAAAGCTTTCAAAGCTGATTGACTGATGTTTTCATTAGTATTCTCAAGAATATTTTTCAACAATTTATGAGTGGCTTCTGTGATTGAAGACTGACTTCGCCAAATCAAGCTCTCACAAAAAGCTTCTATGAATTCAAGATCTATTGAATCGCCTGTTTCAAAAATTAATTCAATCAATTCACAGCCTGTTTCCTCTGGGAGAACTATTGATAAAGCTTGTATTATTCGTCTATTGATAGCTCTCTCATCTCTAATAAAGCGATAACAATTTAAATAAAGCAGAGAGTCTTTTTGAAAACTCTCTTTCGGGTTTTGTTTGTTCAAGTATTTTTCTATAAGTTCTTTTACAACTAAATAATCTTGAAATCTTTGATAAGAAAATGTAATTTGGATTTCATTAACCCTACTTGAATGAATCTTTCTCATTAGGCCTTCTTTAATCAGTTGCTCAAGATATTCAACAGATTTGTCACGAATGTGACTGTGAAGGGCGGAAACAATTGCTTCTTGCGCATTTTCTAAGGGAATATCATTTTTAGTTTCTTGAATAAATAGAGGCATTAAATTTTTTATAGCTCTATCAATGCAATTTATATGTTTGGGTATATTTAATTTCTCTGCAATTTTTTCATTTATAGATAATAAATATTTTTGGAAAAGACTATGCAATCCATCTTTATTAGTAATAAAAGTTAGTTCTCCTTCATTCTTCAAAGTTTGACAAGTGATATACAAAAATCCAGGATTATAAAACTCTGGATTGAATACTGGTATCTGTGGCATTGTTAATCCGAAGTGTCCACAGTATGCTTTTAAAGCTTCTATTTGTTTACCTCGAAATCCTTTATGGAATTCATAAATCATTTCGTTTCGAGTATTTTGATTAATGATGCTTTCTTCTGTATCTCTTACACTAATTGCTATTGCTAAACTCGGATATTGCTTTATTTTTTGAATAATGTCCAAAAGCTGATTAGTCCATATTCTTGTATTAGAGGACTCATTAATGGCATCAATCATAATTATCAATCTTTTATCTTGTGCTTCTGAAAAAGTCGCTAATGCCTGGAAGAATTCTCCTCTGCTAGTATTTTTTAAATCCAAGAATTGAATTAATTGATCTACAGGATGAGATGCTTCTTGAAAGTGATCACCAAGAAAAAGTATCGTTGGTAAGCCTTGTTTGATTCTGTCATTTGCAATATCACAGAACAAATGAGTTTTACCGATCATTGCCTCTCCCACTAATAGTAAGCATGGGTTCTCTACTAATTGTGCTTTAGACGAATCTAAAAATCGTTCAAAATCATAAATTTTATGTCGAATAGAACTCAGGGAATTTCTTTTCTTATCTATTAGTCTTTGATCTTTAATATCTAAACCTTCTCTTTGCTTCCAATACTCATCTTCTAAGCGATTTATTTCTTGAATAATGAATCGAATTTTTTCTTTAATAGGAGTGAAGCTAACTGGTTGATTCTTTACTTTGTTATTTTCCCTCTCTGATAATTGTTTGCTTTCGTCAATAATCTTTTCGAGAGACTCTGATAAATAATTGTCAGTAATTTTTGTAATGAAATCTTTCTCTTGAAGAATTGTTTTAATTATTTTTCGAAACTCATTAAAAAATTTCCCTGTTAAACCTAATCCCTCAAAAATCTCTTTTATTTCAAGTTCTACATTCAACTCTTTGTGATATCTCTCACCTGCATTGCCTTCTGCATTTTTAATTGTCTGGGTAAGTTTTTCGAAGTTAATTTCAATCTCGCCGAACCAAAACTTTCTTCTTCCAACATGCTCCTCTTTAGAGAGAAAATCTTGAATTTCAGAGGCTCCCCATAAAACAAATTCAATATCTCTACCGTCTTGATTTTTTGCCCACTGTTTCCAGGATTCAATTTGGCGTAACCATTGCTTATATTCGGATCCTTCAGTATTGCCATCTGGCAAGTTTTTGGGAATACAAACAAAATACTTTTTCAACTTTGGATGTTTCTTGAAAGCTGATTCAAATGAATCTTGTATTTTTGCCCATTGATTGGAAGTTAAAGTGTGTTGAAAAAACTTAGCTTGCCAATGCCATTCAAAACCGTCAGCAGAAGCACACTGACATTCTCTTCCTCCGTCCGGTGTGCCAAATCTTACAAAATTGTTGCATTGTTTCTCTTCGGAATAAACTCTTGCAAGTTGGCAAATCAACTCTTCAAAAGCATCATTCTGTGAGTGATTGCTACCAAATGATATTAAATTATTCCAATTGAGATTATCTGTCATCAGGATTATCTTATTAGTATCTGAATTCTATAACTTTTCCTGAATGAGAGCAAAATCAACACGCAATACAACATTCCTTTTCATTTTGTAAATGCGTTTGCCAATTATTCTCTCTCAATCCCCAAACACACATTAATCCGATCGCTAATAGTCATATTCACTGATTAGAGGTTGATGTAGGGGAACTTGTTTTTGTCTGCTATAGAGAAGATCACAGAACGCAGTAAACAATACTTTTAAATGAGACATATCAAATAATAAAACGAATATTCTTGAATCCATTAATACGCCATAACGTCATAGTCAACTTCTTTATTCGAAGAGGTGCCACAAAATTTTCTTGTTAATAAAATGAAGCTTGATTTTTCTTTTTGCTAACCCTAGTACTGAAATAAGATCGATATATCATCTTCATCAATATTTTTCTAGAAATGACTAGAATTGTTTATTAAATTCTGTCAGCATAAGTAATCCTTGGGATACAAAAAAATATAGAATTGCCAAAATTACAAATTCCAAATTGTTTTGAGGGTGCATTTACGGCATCTATGTATAACTCTATTCAACATGGATTTAGCTAAGGGCTTTTAATAAACAGTTTTTCATAAATTAATTTGATTTGAGATATTATTAATTTCTAAGTAGCTTGCATGCAACATCTGTTTGGCATAGCTCACTGAATAACCATTTTATTAACTTAAGGTTGAATTCAGATTTAAAATTCTAACTATGTCAATTTTTTCGCCGATTATTCTTTCTATTTTCGTAATTTCGCTCATCCTTCCTCTCATAGCAAATTTTACGCAAAATCATTCAGGACAAAGTAATAAATTCAATTTCTCTCTGAATGCTGATTCTTTCAAAAAACTTTTGCCCGCACTGATAATATTTCCGCTCCTCTATATAATCGGCGGTTTCTTCTCTATCCTTCCGATTCTCGGTTTGGCTTATTTTGTTGTATTTCTGATTTCCCCTTGGTTCTTAGGACAAGTTAATCTCAATGATAATGTGAAAGGTGCTCTAATTGCAGGGTTGAGCTTTTTAAGCTATTTCACCTTAAATCCCGATATTGATAATAATCCACTAATTCTGTCTTCAATACTTGGATTAATAGTCTGGAAAGTTTTTGATGCCTTGGGTTCAGATACAGAACAAACAAATACTATTAAGAGTTATTTCGATATACTTCCAAGCTTGATTTGGTTTGCTGGATCGTATTGGATAGGACTGACAAATCAAAGTTCTGATTTACCTACTCATTATGGATTTTTACTTGGTTCAATTTCAATAGCACTGATATTGCAGTCCTTAGGAGCCCTCATGGGCAAATCAGCTGACAAAAAAATTACAAATTATTTAATTACATTCTTGGCATTACCTTTAATTGGTGGACTTGCGCTTTTCTTTATTACTGAAAATATTTTACTCGCTCATAAATTGCTAAATTGGGTTTACGTCTTTTCCGCAGGAATGTTTGTATCTGCTCTCATAGCTGAAGTGAATTCCTTTAGTACTAGCAATATTGCAAAAAGAAAATTAGATTTAATCAAAATAATTATCAGATTAACTTTGATTGGAATTGCTTCTTTATTAGCTTCTAGGCTGATCGGCAATATTGGTTGGTTGGTAATAGCAGCTTCAGCTTTACCATTTAGTGTAATGAATCAAACTAAAAAAGAATCCGAGACAAATTTCGTATGCCTCAATGTAATTGATATTTTCATTTTATTTGCTATCAGTCGAGCTCTGCTTCAAGGTTTTCTTTATTCATACAATGCAAATCTGACTGGCATAAACTTAGTTCATCCTTATGTGAGTGCAGCTTTATTTGCAGGTATTTTGTTAATTTTCTTATTCCCGCTAGCTCCTCAATATGGCATTAAGCGGAATTTAATAGCACCAATTTTCATACTAAAAGCGATTTCTATTTCATTGCTTTCTAATTATTTTCTACATGAAGAAGCAACTGGTAGTTTATTGATAGCTGCATTTGTTAACTCTCTATGCATAGGAATAGCTGGCAAAGTAATTTACAACAACTCAGAAGAAGATTCATTGAAAGGGCTTACTCAAAATCTCTCGGCAAATATCATTCTTATACCCGTTTTGCTTATTGTTTTGGTCTCTCTCAGCGGTAATGTTTTGGGACTGGGTAATATGGCAACTAAGCTAAATAAATTTTCTATATTGGGAATTGTCTTGATTCTCAATATAATTGCTTGGTTTGTATATGAGAAATTTGTTTTCAAGCAATCAGCTAGCGAAGCAAAAACTTCATCAGCGGTATAAATCACTTGAAATTAAAATTCTTTTTTCTTCTAAGTCTTTCGATGCTTTTTTCTTTGCTCTATTTAAATAAGATTTGTAAACTTTGACTTGAATCTCTCCATCTTTCATTTGATGTACTTCTCGCTCTAATTGGATTTTGTTTATTGTAGAATTACCTTTAATTTGAATCAATAAGCTTGAAGCATTTACCTGAGTCTTGATCAAAAGAGGAAAAGGTAAATTGTTTTGAAATGATAAATCTGCCCCCCCATACCAAACAGTTGCATCCAAACCCGGAGGAACAGATTTAATAGTTCTGATATGCGGAAATCTTTCGATAATTTGCAAATCAGATTTTAATGCTGTCTGATACAGAGCCGAAGAAAGCAAACAAATGCCGCCAGCAATTGTAGAAGTACTGTCTTTTCCTAAATAAGAAGGTGCCGCCTTATATCCTCTCGTTTCTGTCCGTGGACCAACTGTGTTATTGAAAGAGAATTTCTCTCCAGGCTTTAAAACCAAACCATTTATTTTTTGTGAGGCAATTTGAATATTATTGATTTGCTTTTGCGATAGACCAATGAGTCCAATTTGCGAGAAAGCTAAAGTCTCATGAAATGGATAACTAAACCAAATTATGAAAACTAAAAAAACAAATATTGAAAGAATCCAGAAGAATATTGGCTTCATTGAGTTCTTGTTTAAACAAGCAAAATTTTAAAGTGATTCATAAATCTTTTTTTGATTAATAATCTAGTTATATTAATAATTGTTTTCTATTGAATTGATTTTTCACTAAAGAATTTATTAATAGAAAATTTTATTATGGAGTTTTGTGTAATAAGTTCGTGACATTAAGCTATGAAAATTCGACCAACTGATCCTCGACCAAATAATCAAGAATCAACTGTGTCACAATAATTAATCTATTCAAGACCAGTGTTAATACTTACTTAAAAATAAATTCGTCAATTAAATGTCTTCCAACTTTTTACCTGCTGGCGCCCGAGATTTACTTCCAACTGATTTGATCAGGCAAGAGAAAATTAGGCATACATTTCTTGAAATATTCAAATCATGGGGCTATCAACCAGTTTTGCCGCCTACCTTAGAAAGCCTGGAGGCAATAGATAAAGGCCGTCCGCAATTTTTGAATGAGTGCTTTAAGGTTATTGACCGTGATGGCAAGCTGTTAGCCTTGAGACCAGATCTGACTTTGCCTATTGCGCGTTTGGCTGCAACTCGATTGAAAACAGTGGAAAGACCTTTGAGGCTTTGCTATCTTGCAAAAGTTTTTAGACAAGAAATCAGATTAGCTGATGAAAAGCGAGAAATTTATCAAGCTGGAATTGAATTGATTGGTTCTACTTCTATTGATCAATCATCAGAAAATCAAAATAATGAAAATTCTCAGAATCTGGTTGATAAAGCCAATTTGGAATGTTTGAGCATTTTACTTGAGACACTGGCTAAGAGTGGCTTAACTGATTATCAAATTGTTTTGAGTCACACTGATTTGTGGAAATATGCGGGTGAGATTTTTCATAAAGTTGAAGAGCAGCTCGGCACAGATTTATCAGAAGAATTAAATACTTTGATTGAAGAAGGCGATTTTGTAAAATATCAACAAGCCGTTACCAAGGCTGAAAAGAAATGCATTGAATCATTGAGTAAAGAAAAAGGTTCATCCGAATTAAAGTCTTGCTTTGAGTCTAAGTCACCTGAAAGTCCATTACAATATCTCAAAAGAGCTTGCTACAACCTCACGGGCAAACCACGCGAAATATTAGATTATCTCGATTCCGATTCGAATTTATACAAGGAGCTATTTGCAATCATTGCTTTGGAAGAGATATTTGGCCCAGATAAATTCATTATTGATTTCACGATTAGACCAGATCCGCATTATTACACTGGATTGTATCTTGAAGTTGTAATACCAGCTTCAGGAAAGCCAGTTGGCAGAGGTGGCAGATATAATAATTTGACAGCTTGCTTCGGTAATCCTGAATCAGCGATTGGTTTTACTCTTCATGTTGATTCTATTCTCAAATATGCAGTTCATGACACGACTAAAGATCCTGAGAATAAAGAAGAAAAGAAAGTTATGATTCCACTTCAAGAAGATTTGATTAAGTCTCTTAGAGAATCCATGGAATTGAGAAAAAAGCATCCAATTGTAATTCTGAAATAACTGGTAATTTTTAACACTTAATTTTGAGCTGGACTTTTAAAGTGGGATTGACAGGAATGAAGCTTGAAATTATGCTGATTCAAATAGGAAAGATATGAATTCATTACATTTAAAGAAAAAATACAGGATAGCCCTTCCTAAGGGAGCTTTGATAGAAGGATCAAAAATTGCCTTAGCTAAAGCTGGTATTGAATTTGAAATGCCTGACAAAAAGCTTATTTTGCAAACCACTGATCCTAATGTTGAAATACTTTTAGTTAGACAGCATGATGTTCCAATATATGTGGAAAACGGTGCTGCAGATTTAGGAATAGTTGGAAGTGATATGCTCCAGGAAAAATTGCCCGATGTTTTAATCTTGGCGGATCTTGCATTTGGTCAATGTGATCTAGTCGTGGCGGCTCCAAAAGATAGTGAAATAAAAACAGTTGCCGACATTGCCGATTATTCTAGAATAGCCACAAAATTTCCACATTTAACCAGACAGTTTTTCAGAGGAATTGGCTCTCCAGTTGAGATTATTGAACTTTATGGCTCAATTGAAATCGCTCCAATCACTGGTCTTTCTGAAGCAATTGTTGACTTAGTTGCCACTGGAAAAACTCTTAGAGAAAATGGTTTGATTCAATTAGAAAAAATTTCTAGCCATTCTGCTAGATTAATTGCAAATCGAGTTAGTTGGCAAATCAATCATGAATGGACCGTAGAAATTTTGAATAAACTTCAAGAAAATTTGTTTTAAGTCTTACAGTCAATAACTTTTATGACAGAAAATGAAACCCCTCAATTAGAGAACATCCCAGGCATTACTACTCAAGCTGGCAGTCCAAGCAAGATTCAAAATGAGGCTCAAAGTGAGTCAGGTGGCTATGAAGTTAATGATACGGAAGAAGTGATTTCTCATTCAAAAAAAGAAGATTCGGAAAAAAGTCACTTGCCAAGTTTGAATTTATTTAGCCTAAATTTGTTTATTAGTGCAGGCGAAGCTTCTGGTGACAATCATGGTGCAGATGTAATTCGTTCATTAAAAGTTTTAGCGAAAGATAAATTCAAATTATCAATGTGGGGGATGGGAGGATCTGCTCTCAAAGACGAAGGAATTGAAATCTTGCAAGATTCTTCTAATTTGGGAATTATTGGAATCGCTGATGTAATCAAAAAATTACCTCAATTATGGAGGCTGGAAAATAATTTAATTAATGAAATCAAAAAGCGCAAACCTGATGTTGCTTTATTAATCGATTATCCAGGGCTAAATATGCGTTTGGCGGCCAAAATCAAAAAATTAGTGCCTCACTGTAAAGTGATTTTTTATATTGCTCCACAAGTCTGGGCCTGGAATTCGGGTCGAATAAGGAAAATTCCAAAAATAGTAGATCGACTTTTAACGATTTTACCTTTTGAAGAGAAGCTCCACCAAGAGGCAGGCACTTCCGCCAAATTTGTTGGAAATCCTTCTGCCTGGGTTATTAATCAACTTAAAGATTTGGATCAAGATGAAGTGATTCGCTATATGGGTTTAAGTCCAGATAAGCCAGTGATTGGGATTTTTCCTGGTTCGCGGGATCGAGAAATTGATTTTATGTTGCCAGTTTTGCTTGAATCGGCCAAAGCCTTAAAAGCTAAAAATCCAGAAGTTCAATTTTTGCTGATCAAAGCGCCAACTATAAGCCAAGAAAAAATCGATAAGTTTTTCAAATTGCATCAAATTTCAGATGACTTGATTAAAGTCAAAAGTGCTGAAAAAAACACTAATTTATTTGTTTTGCAATCAGTTGATTTTGCTTGGCTGACCTCAGGTACTGTAACGTTAGAAGCTGCCTGCGCGCTAACGCCACTGATTTTAGGCTATAGAGAAAATCCAATTTTTTGGCGTGGATATTTGTTTGTACGTCAAATCAGTCAAATCGGACTTCCGAATATAATTGCGGGAGAAGAAGTTTGCACTGAGCTTTTACAAGAAAATTGTACTCCCGAAAAGTGGGTTGAAATTACTGAGAAATGGCTTTCATCTAAAGAAAAAGTAAAAACAACCAAAGAGCTTCTAAAGACAAAAGTCAAAGATGTTTTGGAAACTACTATCAATCCTGCTGATCGAGTGGCTGGAGAAATTCTGACTATTCATAAAATCAATTATGCAAGCTTGGAAAATCAAATATATATGCGTGAACAAGCTCAGAAAAACAGTCAAGAAACGACAAATAAAACTTCCATATTGAAATGATAAATGGTTGAGTATTTTGCTATGTGTCTAGTTCTAACAATTAAAAATCAGGACTTGATTTTTTGCTCTAGAATTTTGTGAATTTTAGAAAATAAAAGAAGAAAATATAACAAGCAACTTTGTGTATTTTGTTTAATTCTTGGTTTTAACAAAGTTTAAAAATTCTTTTCCTAGTTCAGTTAATCCATATTCTTTCGCACCAAATGAATTGGTTTTTTCTTGAACTAATCCTAGTGGTAAAAAAGCCTGAATTATTACTTGAGACTCTAAAAGGGTTCTTTCTCCTCGCTTTTCATTAATTTCATCAAGTGTGAGAAATCCAACACTCTGAAATACGGATCCAGCGGCTTTCTTCATGATGCTCCATCGCTTAAGTGTTTCAACGTGTTGGAGGTTTAGTTTATTTAAACAATCAATAAAAAATTGTTGAATATTGAATTCAGGTGAATTCTGAGGAGGATTCTTCAGAGTTCCTAGAAGACAGTTTTTGAATAGTTCATATTTTTCTTCTAGTAAATCATTTTGAACACCTTCAAATATTTTCATCCAAAGGCTTGCTATATATTTCTTGTCACTTTCACTATTGAATTCAATCTTGAATTGTTCTAACTCATCTTTGATTGAGTGTATGAATCCTTCTATTCTAGCTAGGCTGTGTTTTGTATCATAGTAAGAGAAAACACTACCAATAATAGGAATGGTTGTTAACAATGCTTTAAGGCTATCTGTTCCATACTCTTCTATCGCTTTGGTTAATGCGGCGCCAGTCATGAATATTCTTGTTTCTTAAACTATTTTCCTAAAATTATTGTAAACAAATGTTTAAGTTATCAGGTGTTTGATTGACACTACTTCAATCATTCTTGCTGGAAAAAAAGCCATTTTATAGATAGAATCTCTTCATTCTTAATCTCTTGATCAGCCTGTCAATTAATTTGTTTTGTATTTTTCTCAGGCTCATCAAAGTAGACCATTTTTCAGCTTGACAAAGCAAATTCAATTGCTAAGTCATGGCAAAATCAAAAAAGTAAGCCACAAAAATAAGCAACTCAATCAAAGCCACCCAAGATAAAAATCAATGTTTGACATATCGATAATAAAAAATTTAATTGAGGATCCTCAGTCATTCTCCATCTTTGGTTTAAAAGGCGACCTGACTATTTACTCCGATCTATTCTCTATTTTTCCTGAATTATGCCTTTGTTTGGCAATGTTTATTACTCTCTTGATGAGCTTAAACAAGAATGCAGTTAAATTTGCTTTTATTTCTAATTCATTCTTTTCCTTGATTGGTTTAGTCTTTTGTATTTTGCTTTTCCTTCAAATCGGCCCTAAACAAAATTTTTATTCTTTCAATGGAGCTTTTGTCTTAGACAGTTTTGCTCTTCTACTCAAGGGTTTGATTTTGCTTGTTCTTTTATCTCTTAATTTAGTTGCCAATTTTTTTCAGGACAGTAGATCTTCTGATGAAAACAAATTAACTTCAAGAGGAGAATTCCAGTTTTTATTATTAGGAGCTTCATTGGGAGCGATTTTTCTAGTTAGCTCAAATGATTTAATTCTTCTCTTTGTAGCTTTAGAAACTTTAGGTTTATCTTCAATTGCTTTAGTGGGTTTCTTGAAAAATGATTCCCCCAATAGTAATTCTTTGAGTGGAGAAGCTTCAATTAAATATCTTTTGAATAGTGCAATTGCATCTGCTTGTTTCCTTTTTGCATTGTCTTTGATTTATGGCTTGAGTTTTGGAAATACTAATTTTTCTGTTTTCCCTACTCTAATGGCTCAGGCAAAAATGCTTGGTTCAGTTGCGCAAATCTTTCCTTTTGTGATTTTTACAATTTCTTTAATTTTATTAGTCTGTTCCATAGCAGTGAAGTTGTCTCTGGCTCCATTTCATTTTTGGGCTCCTGATGTATATAACGGAGCTTCATTACCAGTAACCACTTTTCTGGCTACTGCTTCTAAGGTCGCTGCGTTTGGTATTTTTTGCCGTATTGGTTGGAATATTTTTTCTTTTAATCAAGCAACTTTTATGCTTTGGAATTCCGCTTTTGCTTTACTCGCTATTCTCTCTATGATTGTCGGTAATTTAACTGGTGCTAGGCAAATATTTAGATCTAATGGTTCAATTAAGCGATTATTGGCTTATTCATCAATTGCGCAAATTGGTTATGTGCTCACAGGTGCTGTTCTCGGCACTGATTGGAGTTTAGGCCAAAGCTTATTTTATTTGATTATGTATATAGTCACAAACTTGGCTTTATTTATTGGCATTATCAAATTTGAAAGCATACTTGTGAAGAGAGATATCAAATCCATTCATCCAGATAATATTGATGCACTCAAAGGACTATTTAAAATCAAGCCCAAATTAGCGATATTTTTGGCTCTGTGCTTGGCTAATCTTGGAGGTATTTTACCTTTTATGTTAATTGCCAAATTTATATTAATTGATGCAAGCGTTCATGCGAGCTTATCAGGAAATGCTCTTTCATCTGTTTTACCTTTTGATTTAGTTACCAAGCTCAACTTAGACAAAATTCCTTTTGCAGTAAATCCTTGGATTAGCCTCCTAATGGCTGCCACCTTGATTCTTACAAGCATTGTGGCTCTATTTTATTATTCGACATTAATAAAAAAGATGTTTGTCGATGAACCTCTTCCAGAAATACTGGATAAAGCAAAAGCTCGTGAAGAAAATTATTCATTTTCGGCGGGTAACTTTGTCGGTAATTTGGTGATTAATTTTGTTTGTGTAGCCTTGCTAATTGGTAGTATTTCATTCAGCATATTTCCGAATTTCTGGGCAAGCCAAGTATCAACTTTTAGCGCTCAGTCACTGATAGTTTCAAGTTCTAATACATTGGATGTAATTGTACGTAAATAGTTTTTTGATAGTTAGCCTTCATAACAACTCACTCTTAAATTTACTCAATAAGAATCTCTCAGGACAATCATTCATTAAAGGTTTAAAATTTATAAATCTATTTGCAGATAAAGCTTATTGACTTCAGATAAATGTAATTATTCATAAAAGTATTAGCCAAACCAAGCTCCGATAAACTAAGTTACCCATAAAATGACAATTGACCTCTCTGAAATAAAAGATAAAACTAATTTGAGAGGTATTTCATTTGAATCTATTCATTTAGACTTAGAAATAGTTGATAAAAATTTATCGGTTGAATTGCCTAAAATTTGTGGGCCACTTGCAGAGATAATTTCTTTTATTATGTCAGCCAGTGGTAAGCGCATTAGGCCTGCTTTAGCTCTGTTAGTAGGTTATTTGACAAGCTTAGATTCTGAAAGCTTAAAGTCTACAAATTCAGGAAAAGCTTCGCTCAAACCACAACATTTCATATTGGCAGAACTCACGGAATTAATTCATACTGCAAGTTTAGTCCATGATGATTTATTGGATCAATCGATTCAGAGAAGAGGACAAGAAACCATTCATTTAAAATGGGGAACCAAAGTTGCTGTTATTACTGGGGATTTCCTCTTTGCGCAAGCTTCTGTTAAGCTCGGCGAAATCAACAATACCGAAATAGTCTCTATTTATGCCCAAGTATTGGCTGAACTGTGTATTGGTGAAATTAATCAAGCACAAAGCCGTTTTGATTTGAGCAAAATTGATTTAAATAATTACATTACAAAATCCACAAACAAGACTGCAAGCTTATTTTCAGCCGCAACCAAAAGTGCTGCCCTACTCAATCAATTACCAAATCATCAAGTTGAACAAATGTTTTCTTATGGACAAAATCTAGGTATTGCTTTTCAAATAATTGATGATTTAATTGACTTTACTTCTGAGTCAAAAGAACTAGGAAAGCCTGCTATGGGGGATTTGATGCAAGGGATTTTTACGGCACCAGTGATTTATGCTCTGCAAGATGAAACAGTAAATTTACAACTAAAAGAATTAATTAAAACTAGATTTGCTGATCCAGGGAGCTTGAATGAAGCTAAAGCCTTAATATCATCATCAGGCGGCTTTGATAAAACTTTGCAATTAGCTGAATCATATGTCACAAAGGCTTTAACCGAATTAGAAAGTTTTCCTAATTCAGCATATAAAGAAAATTTGCAGCAAATAGCTCAATTTGTTTTGAAAAGACATTCTTGATATCTTAATATAAATGTTTAGGTGATTGAAAGCAATAAGAGCTTTAGAAGGAAGTAATTCAATGGCACAATCAAAATTAGGCTCAGATTTAAAGCCAGGCTTGAACTTAAATTCCAATACAGAGTTGAGCTTTGCATCACCTTCGAAATCGAGTCAAAAATTAATTTCAATCGGAAGAATAATTGGACCAGGAGAGGAACAAGGCCAAGTCAAAATTCAAACCAAAGATAATTTACTTTCAAGAATCGGTGAATATTTGGTTTATAAAGTCTCACTATCTGGAGAAGACAAAGATGTTTTTATCACAATTGTTTCTCGTAAAATCATTCGTAATATTCCCGCAAGTTTTTTGGCTGATCCAGAAACTGATGGTATGGAAATCGCAGAAGCCTTGGGTTTAGACAATGCACTTGATGGGATTGAATATGAATTAACCGCTAATACTTTAGGTTATTTTGATCCTCAATTAGAGGCCTTTGTGAATCCGCGCATAAATCCCAATCCAAATACCAAAGTTTTTCTGGCTTCTGATGAACTTATTAAACCTGCGCTTTTCTCCAAACAAGCTGGCGAAGTCGGGTCAGCAACAATTGGACATTTACTTTTGCGCCCAAATCTTTCCACCATTCTCAATGTTAGAGAAATGGTTTCAACTCACTTAGCAATCCTAGCAGGGACAGGCTCAGGCAAGAGCTATTTGGCAAGAGTTTTGGTTGAAGAATTAATGAGACCATATAACCGAGCAGCGATTTTGATTTTAGATCCGCATGGTGAATACCAATCATTGTCAGATTTGAGTTCTAGAGCAGAATTTCAGGCACCCGCAGCGACAAACTCTTCGCAGCCATATAAAGCCAGTGTACAGGTTTTGATTCCAGGTGATAACTTTCAGGTTTCAATCTTTGAACTTTCTTTTGGTGATATTAGATTTTTATTGCCTGATTTATCAGAGAAGATGAGCACTTATCTTGAATCAATTCACGATAGAGCCTACAAAAAAGCCCGTGCAGCTCGCAGGAAATGGACTTATCGCGATTTGCTAATTGAATTGGAAGATATGCTTGAAGAATCTGAGATAGAAGCCAATAGCAGCAAATCAACGCTGGAAGCACTCAAATGGCGCTTAGAAAAAAGATTTAACCCAAAAGGAGACAGACCAAAAATATTTATTGATGATGCTGGAACACCACTGGAAAAGCTCTTTAGACCTGGACAATGCACAGTATTGAAACTAGAGGGGGTTGAAGAAGAAGAGCAACAGGTAATGGCAGCTATTTTGCTCAAAAAAGTTTATGCCGCTAGAGAGCGAACCGTTAGAGGAGATACTGAGCCAGGAGCCGATAATGCTTTGGAATATCCAGTTTTTGTTTTGGTGGAAGAAGCACATCGTTTTGCGCCAGCTGGAGATAGCGGATCGATTTCAGCCAAGATTTTGAGAACGGTTTTGGCGGAAGGACGCAAATTTGGAGTTGGAGTTGGATTGATTACGCAAAGGCCAGGAAAGCTCGATCAAAATGTTTTGTCACAATGCATGACTCAGTTTTTGATGCGCATAATAAATCCAACGGATCAAGACAGCATAGCCAAAGGCGTAGAAAGTGCAGGACGTGAATTGCTCAAAGAATTGCCATCTCTCTCTAAAGGGCAAGCTATTGTGGCGGGTGTAGCGGTAAGAACTCCGATTTTGTTTAAAGTCAGAAAATCATATAGTGAACATAAAGGAGCTAGTGCTAATGCACCTGAAGAATGGGTTCAGTATTTTGATACAAATCGCACAGTTAGCCGCAAAGTTTCACAGGCTGTTCTTGGCAATGAAAGCACTGATGATGATTGGTTGAATTGAGTTTAGATTTCCTGGAGAGGGATTTCAAGTAAAAAAAGTAACTAGGGAAAAAGAGACTTGAAATGAAATATGTTTAGTTTCTGATAGAGTTATGAGGAGAGTGTGGGGGCGGATTATGCTAAACAGACATGATTTACCAAAGACAAAAAGAGAATTGAGATCATTTCCTTTTGAACGTATCAAAGAGGATCTAATACAGTCTTCTTTGGGTTCAACATATACAAGAGCTGGTAATGATTTGATTTATCAACCAATTGGTAGATATGCTGATGGTATAGGTCTAGTTACAATGCGACATTACACCAAAGAGCAATTAGAAGCAATATGTAGCTGTGGTCAGAGAAAACGCAAATTCAAAAACTGTTGTGCCCCTAATGAAAAAGACAGGATTATATATGAAACCCTTTGGTGCGAATTTAATGTCCCCGTTGACTCAACAGCTTTAGAATTTAGACAAGATCCAAGAACCGAAGAAGTACGTATCTTTGAGCGAACAACAAGGATACAAATTTATCCAAATAGAGCTTATCTATTGGGTGATTTTAAACATCAGAACGATCTCAAGCAAAAAAACACTCCGACTTATAAAATTCCTCTTCTACCAAGTTCCTTACAAGGAAATGAGCTTAATGCATTAAAACAGTTTGATGGACTGTGTGTGATGGATACAAACCAGTTTCTACCTAATCCGAAAATTTCAGCTGGAATTCCTTTTTTGCTTGATGTTCAAGACATAAGAACAAGCTCAAAAGAAATAAAACTTTTTCCTCTACCAGGAATGGGGGTTACTCATGAAGAAAAGCCCGAGAATATAGGCTGGGCATTGGCTATTGATCAGATTCTTAAGCTTCCTAACTATACAGAGAAAATGAGAATAGGGATTGTAGTAGATGCCGATCTAGATAACTTGGATGAGTACAACAAGCGAACAAAACCATATGTGGGTACATCATTTCTACCACAAGGCTTTGAGTTGATTTTCGCTACAGACGAGGGTGGTAAGTCACTTCTACGAAAATGCATTGAAAAATGTCACAAAGAAGGAAAAAGACTAATGGAAATTTTTAGACATGAAGAAGAAGTAATTAAGAAAGAACATTATCCATCGATGACTTCACTCACACAATGAATATCAAATCACTCTGTCTTATTCTCTATTTTGTTTTCAACGTTAGCTATGCAAGTGGTCGCACTATTCCATTTGAAGAATCACAAACAAACTCACAACAAATACCCATCACTGTAACCGTTCGTTCAACTCAATTTCATTTAAGGTTTCATCTGGCTCTCCTTGTTCCTGAAGCTTTTCACAAACGTAAGCCTGAACACATACCCCAAATCTCATGCTTTCTTTATTAATGCGGCTAATAGCAAAGCCCTCTTTCAAAGGCTGAGAAGAATACATGTAAAAGCCTTAGCAATCGAAAAGACACTGAGAGATAAGCCAAGCATTAGAACATAGTTAGCTGCAAAGTTTCACAAGCTGTTCTTGGCAATGAAAGCACTGATGATGATTTATTGAATTGAGTTTAGGCTTTGCTTCTTCTCTTTGGGGATATCCATAGAAAGTGTTTAAATCAATTCAGTGGGTGAATATTATTTCAGGCCAAACTTTAGAATTGGAGAAATTATGGATTTAATATCTGCTGGTGATGTTGATCCGATTTAGGAGACAAACTTTTTAGAGATATAGTGATACTCTTCGAATTGAAGAGGGGACAGATAATTCAAGGTTGAATGCTTTCTTTCCCGATTAAAGTAAATCTCTATGTATTGAAATATACCCGATTTAGCCTCCTTTCTTGAAATAAATTTTTCGTGATTAACAAACTCGGTTTTTAATTTGCCGAAAAAGCTCTCTGCAACGGCATTATCGTA
>DUDU01000018.1 GCA_005110395.1 Candidatus Melainabacteria bacterium
GCCGCTTCATTTCAGCTTTTTCTTCAGCTGGTAAATCGTTTTCTGAAGCGTAAAACCAATTGCATAAGGTTTTGTATTCAACTCCTAGTTTCCTTGCTATTTCCGCTTTATTAGCGTCTTTTACCTTGCATAATCTAACTGCTTCTTCTTTGAATTCTTTTTCGTATTTGGACATTAATTGAACTCCTTTTTACTATTGACTTGTTCTGCGTTCAATTTGTCCCCTTTTTCGGATCATGGTCAGTTTTTTAATTGTTTTGTCATCATTAAACCCTTTCGTTCAGTTGAACATAATCTTTACGAACTACAAATGGAATTGATTTTTTTCCTTTGCTGGTATTCACAAATACTGTCTCTCCTGAAGAAACAACAGAATAAAGTGAATCAATAATTTCACCAGATAACTCTCCAACACCAACTCCAAACGCGCCAGCTAGGGAAACTACGCCAGCAGAAAGCAACACAGGAGCCGAAATTGTGGACAAAGCACCGAGACCCAACATTTCACTTGCATTGCCACTAGCATCGGTCGCTTCTCCTGCAAGAGTTTGTTGTGATGGACAAAGTAAAAGCAATAGAAATGCAATCTTGTTTATTTTGATTTTCATTTTATTTTCTTTGTGTTTAACGAATTCACAGTAATTTAGTTGTCTGTGTAAACTATTTTGCTTTAAAACTGTCAAAAAGTCAAACTAATATTGCTGACCAGGGATGTAAATATTAAAAGCTTGTTTTTAAGGTTTAATCTACCCTTTGGTGCTAGTTGATAGATTTCATTTTTGTGTTCTAAAAGTGAAATGTCAATAATGAATTTTGAATGTCCGAAACTAGCTAATCTCAATCTATCTGAGCTCTCTGAAGCTTCTGTGAATAATCGATGTAAATTGTTTTGTATTGAGTATAAGTATCCAAAGCCAAAATTCCTCCTTCTCTGGTTCCATTTCCAGTATTTTTCCATCCACCAAAAGCCGCTGCACCTCCACATTCAGCACCAATTGTTGGAGCATTAATATAAACAATTCCTGACTCTAACTGATTAGAAGCTTGCATGGCTCGGTTTACATCATTGGTATAAATCGATAGCGAAAGCCCAAATTCAGTATTATTAGCAACTTTTATAGCTTCTTCAAAGTCCTCAACTTCTATTACCGCAAGAACTGGCCCAAAGACTTCTTGGGTAGAGAGTTCTGAGTTAGCCTTCACTTTGATAATAGTTGGCTGATAGAAAAATCCTTGATCATGATTTTCGCCTTTTAAGATATTTCCTCCACAAATCAATTCACCTCCTTCTGCTAATGCTCTTTCCACAAATCTATGAACCGACTTCCTGTGAGATTCACTGATTAGAGGCCCAACTTGAATTCCTTTATTTAAACCATTTCCTACTTTCAACTTCTTTGCTGATTCAGCTAGTTTTGCGATGAATGAATTACTCCAATCTGATTTCTGGATAATAAGACGACTGGTGGATGTACATCTTTGTCCTGCTGTGCCAAATGCCCCCCACAAAACTCCTTCTAGCAGCAATTCCTGATTTGCATCTTTGAGAGCTGTTATGGCATTTTTACCACCAAGCTCAAGTGCGCATTTTTTAAGCATTTTGCCACAAGTTTCATAAACCTTTTTCCCAACTTCTACCGAACCTGTAATGCTAATAACTTTAATTTCAGGATGCTCAGAAATTGCTTGTCCCAGTGCTCCATCTCCGAATAACAAATTGGCACAGCCTTCAGGTAAACCAGCTTTAATCAGATTTTCAATTAGCAAATAACCTGAAATTGGTGCTTCTCTTGATGGCTTAAGAATGACCACATTTCCTGATATAAGCGCAGGAGCTACTTTCCAGCTAGGAACAGCAGCGGGGAAATTCCAAGCAGAAATTAAGCCACAAATACCAATTGGTTGTCTAATTGTAATAATCGATTTGTTTGGAAGCTCACTCTGTCCAGTCATTCCATAAAGCCTGCGACCTTCACCAGCAAAAAACAAATAAGTATCAATTACTTCTTGAATTTCTCCAAGCGCTTCGACAATCGGCTTTCCTGTTTCTTTGGTTAATGTTTCAGCCAATATTTGTTTTTGCTGAATTGTGATTTGAGCTGCTTTGTAGAGGATTTCAGCTCTTTGAGGGGCAGGTGTGAATCTCCAGCTTTCAAAAGCTTTTTTCGCAACTAGAACAGCTTTCTCTAAATCTTCTTGAGTAGATTGCGGGAATTTACCTAGTAATTCGTTTTTATTGGCTGGATTGTATTTCTCAAATAATTGAGTATTGCTTTCTAATGAGCTTGATGAAGCTTCAAGATTGCCGATTATATTTTGATAAATCTTTGTTGTTTCTGTCATGAAATTTTTGAATTACTTTGTTAACACGTATTCGGCTGAGTGAGAGTTCCTTTATCCCAAACCCTCTCCTAATGGGTAAAGCAAGAAGAAAATCGATCTTTTGCTCCTTACTCTTTTAGGGGGAAGGTTGTGATGAGGGCAACTGAGTAAACTGGATATTATTCACGCTAATGCAATAAATTTAATGATTAACAATTTGCAAATGATTTTCTATTAATACTTTCCTTTTTTGGTTAGAATATAAACTCTAAATTTAAAGTCAGTGATCTTTTTAAGATACTAATTTTTTGTTTGCCCAAATAGCTCAGTGGTAGAGCACACCCTTGGTAAGGGTGAGGTCGCGAGTTCAATCCTCGCTTTGGGCTCCACATCCTCATTGCCAAATAATTCTTTTTATGGGGGCCAACAAGCTGATATAGTGCCTAGCACAGGTGGAGTTTTGAGATCTATTTATAAAGAAGCACAAATTGGTATTGAAATTGTTTCTTTAATTGATTCAGAGAGTCAAGTTTTTGTCACTGGTTCTGAAGACAAACGAGATCGAGCAATAGCTCTGGGTATGTTTGATGGACTTCATCTTGGTCATCAATCCCTAGTCAAAGAAGTTGTTGATTATTCTGACAAAAACAATTTGATTCCTTCAGCTATGACTTTTAGGGTTCCACCGATTCATTGGCTTTCTCCAGAAACTGAAATTGAACTTCTGACCAGTTTGGATGAAAGGCTTGAATTATTTAAATCTTTTGGAATTGAACAAGTAATAATTTTTGACTTTCCAGAAATTTCTAAATTAGAAGCTAAAGACTATTTTAATAATGTCTTGAATGATTTACTCAGAGCCAAATTTTTGGTTTCAGGAAATAATCACTTTTTTGGCAAAAACAAACAAGGCAATATTGATATGCTCTCGATTTGGGCTATTCAAAATGGAATCAAATACAAACTAATAGAGCCAATTGAAGATGCAAATGGAAATTTAATTTCAAGTAGTCTTATTCGCAAATTTCTTAAGGAAGCAAAAATCAGAGAAGCTAATCAAATTTCAGGACATAATTTTTTGATTGTTGGGGAGCTAATGAATGGAAAGAAATTAGGTAGAAAATTAGGTTTTCCAACTTTGAATTTGAAGTATCCCAAAGATAAAGTCTCGCTGAAGTTTGGGGTTTATGGAGCCTTGACAGAAATAGATGGCGAATTGCTGCTCAGCGCTGCGAATTATGGAATTAGACCAACAGTTGGTGTAAATCCAGAACCATTGTTAGAAAGCCATTTACTGTTTCTGGATGAAGAATATATCAATAAGCTCGAAAAGCTCAAAGAAGGTGATAAATTGAAAGTTTATTTGATTGACTTTATTAGAGCCGAAAGAAAATTCAATTCAATTGAAGAACTAAAAGCGGAAATTCAACAAGATTGCAAACAAATCCGAAATGTGTTTTCAGGTTTGCATGGAGTTTGAATGTTATTTATTTTTTTTGATTTTATTAGTTAATTTGCTTTTCTTCTTTTAAAAATTGTTGAATTTTTCTCATTGAATTTATTAATGCTTTTTTTTCAGTTTCCAAAAGATTATTAATTAGTGAATCAACTTCTTCGAAGTAGTCGTTTTTGATTTCTTTTATAAAATCCAAACCTTTTTCTGTAAGAATGATTTTATTGAATCTCCTGTCGGCGGAATTGATTTTCCTTTCTAGGAATTCTTTTTCTTCAAGCTTGTCAATTAAACCAACTAAGTTTGACTTTGCAATGATTAACTCTTTGCTTAAATCCATTTGAGTCATTCCTTCAAGAGAATAATTCTTGTTTAAAGTCATCAAAATATTAAATTGAGCATCATTTATGTGAAATCTGGAGAAGAATTGTTTTGATAATTCATTTATTAAGCTTGATGTTTCTACAAGATTTAAGAGTGTTTCGTGATTTAAGTTTGAGTATTGTTTTGTATTCAATTTATTTTCCTCATCAACAAAAAATATCAAATTATTTGCAATTAAATAACCTAAGTCTAATTTTATTTGAATAGTTGTCCAGTAAAATAGTTTGTAGTTGTAACTGTTTCGCTTTTGGATAAATTATGTCTCAAACTGTTTTTTTGATTTTGTTTCAAATGTTTTTATTAATATTACTTGCAGATTTTGTTACAGGGTTGATTCATTGGTGGGAAGATACTTATGTGTAGAGTTTCACAACGTTGTGGATAAAAAGAAAGTTTCTCCAGAAGTTATTGGAGAGTAAAGACTAGGTGCTTGAGTGGAATAAGTTAGATATCGAAGCCTAACCCAATCCACTCATATGCAAAATTATCACAACAATGCAAAAACTAATATTCATA
>DUDU01000019.1 GCA_005110395.1 Candidatus Melainabacteria bacterium
TTAATTCTTTCTCATTTAATTATCTTACTTTCACTCATTTCCCAGAAGAGCCCCAAACATAAAGTTCACCGCCTTCAAAAACCTTTGGTTGCCTGTGAAAATAATAAACAAATGTGATTTTGCGCAATGAAACTCTAGTTCCTGTATTTGGCAAAAAATCAGTGTGAGCTGAATAAAAATTCTGATCATTATGAGCGGTTAATTGAAATTCTCCACCCATTTCAGGAGTCATTTCATATCCAAAAGCTTCTTTTACAGGCTGAGTAAAACGAAAAATTTGTGATTTGAAATAAGTACGAATAGGCTCAAACTCAAATAGAACCAAAGAATTACGATATTTTTTATCTTTTGTGGCGGTTTTATCATCGCCAACTTGAGTATCCTGAAAGCGATCTTGCCATTTTTCAATCAAATGTAGAAAATCTTGTTCTTGATTATTAGGAAATACATTGTCAAATATCAAAACTTTAGATTCATAGATTTTGGGTGCAGATTCTTCTGTCTGCTCAGTTAATTGCAAAGCATAATCTTGATGATTTTCTTTAGCTTGACTTACTTCAACTTGATTAGCCATAAAAAATAAGAATAAAAATTTTCACATTGATAAGGAAATCTTTCCCACCTTATGAATTAAGGAACAAGCAAAAGTAAAAATAAACCTAGAAAAACTAAACAAAGTAAATAGTCTAGTTAAGCTTACGGAGAATTCAAATCTATCTTAAAATAATCAAACTTTAAAAACTCTCAAAACAATTCGCTAACATTTTGTTTAAAAAGATATTAATCGCAAATAGAAGCGAAATCGCTCTCAGAATCATCAGAGCCTGTAATGATCTTGGTATCAGCACTGTCTTGATTCACTCACAAGCAGATGCTGATTCATTACCCGTTAACTTAGCTGATGAAAGCTTTTGTATTGGCCCCCCTCAAGCCGCTCAAAGCTATCTCAACATTCCAGCCATTATTAATGTTGCTTTGCTAACTGGAGCTGAAGCTATTCATCCTGGCTACGGTTTTTTATCAGAAAGCGCGCATTTTGCTGAAGTTTGCAGAGAACACAAAATAAAGTTTATTGGTCCTTCTCCTGAATCTATTAGACAAATGGGCGATAAATCTCGCGCTAAAGCAACTGTCAAAAAAGCTGGAGTTCCAACCGTACCTGGTTCAGATGGATTAGTTCATGATCTCAAAGACGCTCTCAACTTGGCTGAACAAATCGGTTATCCAGTTTTAATCAAAGCAACTGCTGGCGGTGGTGGAAGAGGAATGCGCATTGTCAAAGAAGCCAGTGAACTCGAAAAAGCCTTGGCCTCCGCGAGCTACGAAGCACAAGCTGCTTTTGGAAACTCGGGCGTTTATTTAGAAAAATACATTACCCGGATGAAACACATTGAATTCCAAATTTTTGGTGACTCTCAAGGAAATGTTGTGCACTTAGGAGAAAGAGATTGCTCGATTCAAAGAAGACATCAAAAGCTAATTGAAGAAGCTCCAAGTATTTCCTTAACGGCTGATCTCAGACAAAAAATGGGAGATGCTGCCGTCAAAGTTGCAAAGGCTGTTGAGTATGAAGGAGCCGGCACCATTGAATTCATTTTGGATTTAGACACTCAGAATTTTTATTTCATGGAGATGAATACACGAATTCAAGTTGAACATCCAGTAACCGAAGCTGTCACAGGAATTGATTTAGTTGGAGAACAAATCAAGGTTGCAGCAGGAGAAACTCTATCCTTCAAGCAAAAGGACGTAAAGCTACAAGGACATGCAATTGAATTTAGAATTAATGCGGAAGATGCAGAACAAAATTTCAGACCTTCACCAGGATTGATAACCGATTACATTTCACCAGGTGGAATTGGAGTCAGGCTAGATTCACATTGCTACACTGGATACAGAATGCCACAATACTATGATTCACTGCTTGGCAAGCTTATAATATATGGAAAAGATCGAACTGAAACATTAAGCAGGGCAAGAAGAGCTTTAGGTGAATTTGGAATTGAAGGAGTAAAAACCACAATTCCGCTCCATCTTCAAATTTTGGATGATGAAATTTTCATTAATGGAAATATCACGACAGGTTATTTAGACAATTTCCTCAAAAGTTCGAATTAAATATATTTTTCTTAAAGAAATTAAGTGAAACAACCTCAAAAAATTCAAGCTTGAAAATTTCATACTCTATTTGGTCAATCAGTTCGTTAAATGAGATAATTCAAATTAAGTAGTCACGGTGAAAGCAAAGACAAGCATAGCTATATGAGAAGAATAGAAATTAAGCAATTGGAATATTTTTTAGCTGTCGCTGATAATTTAAGCTTTACCAAAGCAGCTGAAGAAATACATGTGGCGCAGCCAGCTATTAGCCAGCAGATAAAATATCTTGAATTTGTTTTAGGTGTTTCGCTATTCAATCGAGACAATAAGAAAGTCAGCTTGACTGAGGCTGGAGAATTATTCCGGAAACATTCAATTGAAGTACTAGAATCAGCAGACAAAGCTGTCAAAGTAATAGAAGAACTCAGGGGCTTAGAAAGAGGAAGCGTATCAATTGGTATGTCTTCAACCATTGCCACAATTTTAATGTCAGATTTGGTAACCGAATTCCGTCAAAAATTTCCAGGTATTAAAATCAGATTTACCGAATCAGTTACGAGCGAAAGTATTAATCACATTCAAAATGGCGATCTGGATATAGCAGTTGTAACGCTTCCAATTCAAGACGAAAATGGATTGGAAATAGAAAGTTTATTTGATGAAGATTTAGAAGCCATAGTATCTAGCAGTCATCCATTAGCAAAGGAGAACTTTGAATCGGTAAATTTAATTGACTTAACAAAGTATCAATGGATTTTGGCAAATAACTCGAATGGCCTAAGAAGATTAATTAATGACGCCTGCTCACAGAAAGGTTTTTGTCCACTAGTTTCGCTGGAAGTGGATCGTATTAGTTCAGTCAAAAATTTATTAATTTATTCTGACGAAGGAGTTACAATTTTGCCTCCAACGGCAGTACTGAATGAATTATCGCTGGGTTTAGTTAAAAGAATTAAATTAAAAGATATTCGTATTTTCAGATCAGTAGGTTTAGCAAGTCGCCAAAGAAATTTATTACCTCCAGCTACGCTTGAAATGATTAGTGTAATTAAGCAAAGCTGTTATAAATATTCTGAGCGAGCTTTTATTACTCACCCAGCAAGCGAATTAAAGAATAGGGTTCATTAAGGATTTTGCTAATTTTAAAATAGCTTTTCCACATTCTGTTTTTAGTCTGAGTTAGCGTAGGAATTTATTGTGGTTTGTAAACAACACCACTTTCCATATAAGCTTGGACTCCACTAAGTGATTGTGTATTCATATCTGCTGTTTGGATATTTGAAGGTAACGTAACATAGTTAATGCCTAGATGAGAGGCATATGAGTTAATAAGCTTTTGCTCAAAACTTCCTGATAGTAATTGGGATTTATTATTTCCGTATGTATACTGGTGAGAACTGCTTAAAACAATAGATCCATCGAGTAAAATTCTGCCATCAAAACCAGATAGTTTTTCTCCAGAATTACTGTATATTTCGAAGAAAACATTATTCATATTACTTGTCATTCCGATTTGTAAATGTTGATTAAAGTTTCCGAGAGTAGTACACATAAAGCTATTAACATCTACTCCATTAAATAAATAGCCCAAAGTATTTGCTAATTTAATTGTATATTGCCCGAATTTCAGTTCAAAAGGAGCCCTAATATTTTCGGTTTTTATGTTTGGGTGTAATGTTCTCATAGTATCCAACCCAAGAAAAACCATGATTATCTTTGAATCTCAAGTCAAAGTCTTCTAAAAGCAACTTATCGATATGATGAATATTTTGTCTGGTTAACTCTTTATTTGCATCTAAAAGAGTATTGAGTATTAAAAAAATTTTGTCTGCAACTTTTGGACTCGACGCTAATGATTTTTGGAAGTAATTAATTAGTATTATTTTTTTCTTCATTAAATTAGGGTCTTGTGTATTTTTTATTCTTTCTTGAGTATCTTTGGAAATGTAATTAACAGAACCTAAAGCTTTGTTAAAAACCTCATTTTGTATCTGCCTAAGCATAAAAGCTAGGTTTTCCTTTAGTAATTTTGCTTTTTGCTTTTCTTGAATTATTATTTTGTCATTTGGGTTGTTTTCATTGAATTTATTCATAAACTCAATCATCTCTTCGGGCTTGATAAAGTTACTTTTTATTTTTTTATTCATAAGGGCAGGGATACCACTCCTTAGGGATGTTTCATCAGTACTATTCACATTCAAATCAAAATGATTATCAATAAGTTGTAAGTGTTCTACTGATAGCAGAGGTAAATTACCAGCGAATACTTGAAAGAGAAGCTGGGCATTTCCTGAGTTGTATACCAGAGAATTTAGCTGAGTATCAAGCTGAGTACTCGATAAAAACTCAGTTAGTAACTCTTGAGAATTACTGGATAAATCACCGGCTAATTTTATATTTTGTAAACTATAAAGTATTTCCTTTTGTTGCTGAGATTGAATCTGATTTGTTAATAGGACCCACCATCTATTTCTATCCTCGAACTGCAACTTAGAAATAGCTTGGATACTACTAATAAATATTTCTCTTTCTTGCCTATTAGAGTTTTGTATTATTCCAGCGAGCAGCTTGATAGGGTTATTAGAAGAAGTTTTCTTTAAAGATGAGAGGGATTTTCCTATTTGCGGAAATTGTTTTTGGTAAGTAAGTTTACTTTTAATACTATGAGTAAGGAGTATTTTTATTAAACTTGAGAGTGAATTAGTATCTTGATTCAGAAATTGTTTTGAAAGCGAAGAGATAAAACCAATTTTGAATAATGATTCCTTACCAGATACTCCTTTTATAGATGAATTATAAAGTTTCTCTAGTAGTGAAATAGTATTTTGTTCTGGTGAATCACTTTCAATGTAGTTTGTAATAAGAGTTGATATAGCTTTTTCCAATCCACTTGTATCAAGCTTTGTAAGAGCAAACAACTGTCTATAACTATCATACTTGCTTTCCACTTCAAGTAATTTAGTAAGAAACTGAATTAAGCTTTTGCTATCTTTTAAATCCACGTAGGAAGATAACTTGTGTGGAAATATAGTGTTACTGAAATTTTTATTACCTAAGTCTATATTTTCAAAATCAATACCAGCAAAACTATATGAACTCAAATCAAGATTTGAAAAATCCACATACAAATTGGAGCTTGAATCTTTAAGATGTGCTCCTTGGAAAGCATCT
>DUDU01000020.1 GCA_005110395.1 Candidatus Melainabacteria bacterium
AAAGCCGCTATTAGAGCAGATGCACCAGCCGTGATGTGAACTACCGTTCCTCCCGCAAAGTCGAGTGAGCCGATCTTGCGCAACCAGCCATCGGTAGACCATACCCAATGAGCAACTGGATCGTATATCAAAGTTGTCCACAGCAAAGTAAAAAGCAAAAAGGTTACAAATTTCATGCGATCAGCAAAAGCACCAATAATAATGGCAGGTGTAATTACTGCAAACATGCATTGAAAGAGCATAAAAGCTAAATGCGGAATAGTTGGCGCATAATCGGAGTTGGGCAATAAAGCAACACCTTTTAGACCGATCCAATCAAGAGAGCCAATAAAGCCAGACTGTCCGTGCGAAAAAGACAATGAATAGCCAATCAAAGCCCATTGCAAGCTAATTAAAGCCAAGATTACAACCGATTGACCCATCATTGCCAAGACATTTTTTTGTCTGACCATTCCCCCGTAAAAGAAGCCAACTCCAGGTGTCATGAGCATTACGAGCGCAGTGGAAATTAAAATCCATGTTGTATTTCCCGAATCAATTTGGTTCATGTCTAAAAGTCTTTATTAGTGGCTTGGCTAGATTTCCTAATATTGTTTTTGCAATCGGTTTTAAGAGAAGCTAGACTAGCAATTTTACAGGGTTGAATTTCTTAAAGCGAAATTTAGCAATCAGTTTTTAAGCTAAAATTCTTCTATTCAACTCTATTCATTCTGTAAAATAATTCTTTTATTTTGCGAGTGCGGCTTTCAAATCCTGTCTGCTGCGAAAAGATTATTCAGCATTGCAAGATTTAATATCAAAGAAAACAATCAAAAGCCCCCTAACAAAAACATTTCCAATACAAATTAATTTCTAATGCAGAGAAAGAAAAATGCCAAGTAAAAAAGATATAAGAAATCGCATTCGCTCAGTTCAGAGCACACAAAAGATCACAAAAGCAATGAAGCTGATTGCGATTATCAAATCTAAGCAATTACAAAATGCCTTAACTGGTATGAAACATTATTCTGAGCAAGTCAGCTCTTTGACAAATAAGGCCATTAAGAATCTAGACATAGATAATTCGGCTCAAGATAATTTTCCTAAACTTTTAAAACCAATTGCCAAAGATTCAAATCCTTGTTTAATAATTCTTACGTCTGATCGAGGACTCTGCGGTTCTTACAATTCACAAGTTTTGAAATATGTTCACCTCAAAATTGAGGAAATGCAGTCTCAAAATAAAAAAGTCAAATTAGTTTTAATAGGAACTAAAGCAAATGTCTATGCAAAAAAATTCTTTCAAGATTGCGAAATTCTAGGAAAATTTATTGGCCTTTCGGTTTTGCCTTCTGCTCAAGATTCAGAAAATATTTTCAATTTAGTTGAGACCTCTTTTAATGAAGGAAAAATCAGCTCAGTTGAAATTATTCATAATCGATTCGTCTCAATGATTAAATCGCAAGTCACTCAGACAAAGCTTATTCCTTTTACTCAAGAGCAACAGTCTGAAAAGGATAAGTCCTCAAACAATCTCAATGACATGGTTTTGTTTGAACCTTCAGTATTGGACTTAGTGCAAACACTTATTCCTCTCTATTGCAAAAATCAAATTCATCAAGCTTTGTTACTTGCTAGAGCCAGTGAATTGTCAAATAGAGTTAATGCAATGGGGGCTGCAACCGACAATGCAAAAGCCCTCATGAATCAGCTGACACTTAGTTACAATAAAGCTCGTCAAGCCTCTATTACTCAGGAAATTGCCGAAATTGTTTCTGGTGCCGAGTCTTTAAAATAAGGATCTAAAGCAGTTTGAGAGAAATTTCAATATAATGAAATACAAGAAGTAATGCATTGAGATCAAGTTTAGAAAGATCAAATAGTGGAACACGAAAGTCCCAATTTAACAACACGCGTGACTTTAACTCGTGAGCTTGGCTTGCTCAAAGAGAGTGTTTCTGATATTGGCAATGATTGTTGTACGCTTTTAGCTCTTAGCACTTCTTCCTTTACCGCTTCCAGTGATTTCCTCGAGAAGAAAGCCAAGGAAATTTACCAAAAAGTAAGAAGTGAATCTGATAATCTCGAAAGTCATTGTTTTACTATATTGTCTCTTCAACAGCCTTTGCTAAAAGATCTGAGGCTGGTGGTTGGAGTTCTTAGAATTGCGGCTCATCTGACCAGAATTGCTAGCTATTCCTCTAGGCTGGTTAATATTTCTGGAATTATTCATGATAAATCGAGTATTCCAGCGGATTTGGTTTCAATCGCTGAAAATTGCAATCTTATGTTGCGTGATGTAATTAAGGCTTTTCATTCAGGATCCACAACAATGGCTCTGGAATTAGTAAAAAAGGATAAAGAAAATGATTTGCTTCATGATTCTTCTTTTCAAAAAATTATTAAACGAATGACTCACGAAAAAGCTGAGTTGGTTGAAATTGATGCTCAAATGCTTACCTCGGTAAGATTTTTAGAAAGAACAGGTGACACAATTGCCGCAATTGCGAAAGAAGTTTATTTTATTTATACTGGTCAGAAAATTTGACTTTTGTGTGACGAAAAAGCTTTATTAACTCATTTTACGCAAAAATCATTTTCTGTTTACCGTGATAATTCCTGAGAAAGATCCTGAAACCAGTTTGGGGAAGGAGGTCAAGCTAAGTTTTCTTTGTCATTCCGTCCCGTGCTGTCCTGAATTCATTTGGGGATCATGTTTCAGTATTCTTTTAGGATTGTTTAGCAAACTAAATAAAATCATCCGACCTGCTTAAGGTGCTTTATTAACTTTCTCCTACAAGCACAAATGAAGCTTCGCTCCTGGTTGCGCATGACTGCAGGCACCTCTCTCTTAACAGAGAAAGAATAAAGGCTTGAGGTAATTCATTCATTCAGAATTAGTCTGATTGTTAAAATTCAATATCAATCCCAATTGGACAATGATCTGAACCAAGTATTTGGGGCAAAATATAAGCATCTCGCAAATTGCCTTTCAGTTCAGCGGGTACAAAGAAATAATCAATTCTCCAGCCTTTGTTTCGATCTCTGGCTCTAGTTTTCATATCCCACCAAGTATATGTGTCTATGGCTTCAGGGTGAAAATGCCTAAAAGTGTCAACATAATCATGCGCAACTAATTTATCTAACCACGCCCTCTCTATTGGCAAAAAGCCAGAAGTATTTTGATTGTTTTTGGGATCATGCAAATCAACCTCTTTGTGAGCAGTATTGTAATCTCCGCAAATAATAATTTTTTCGCCATCTTTGCGAAGCTTTTCGATGTATTTTAAGCAGGCATTATAAAATTCAATTTTGTACTCGACTCTATGCGGGCCTTGTCCACCATTGGGAAAATAAATATTGAGTAAAGTAAAGTCATTATATTTGGTGATTATGACGCGACCTTCTAAATCAAATTTTTGAATATCAAATCCTTGAAAAGATCCTTTAACTGGAATCGCTGATAGGGTCGCTACTCCACAATAACCTTTTCTCAACTGATTGCTATGCCAATGAACTTGATATTTGGCATTATCCAAAACATTGCCGCTCATAATGCTGTCATCTGCTTTTGTTTCCTGAATAGCCAATACGTCTGGTTTCAATTCATCATTAACAATTGTCCAAAAATCTTTTTTCAGTGCGGCTCTAATGCCGTTTACATTCCAAGAAATCAATTTGTACTTTGTCATTTGTATTCTATCTATTGGTGATAAGGCTTATCCCGTCAAGAGGTTTATTGAGTATTGCAGTAGCTAAATAATTTATTTTGAGCAGAAAAAGAAATTCTAAACGCAAAGTCAAACTCATGCTTTGAATTTATTTAAAGAAAAACTTCCCTCGATCAGCATCGAAGAAAGGGAACGACTATTTATTAACTCACCTTGTATCTTACGCAAGTTGCATGATTTTATTTAGTTTCCGAAACAAGTTCGGAATGACAAAGAAAACTTAATCTTGTCATCCTGAGCTTGTTTCAGAAACTTTTTCTCCCATTCAGAAGTAAATCTGAAGATCTCGAAACAAGTTGGGGATCAATAAAGCTAAGTTTATAAAGGTGCCTTAAAGTTAAATCGATAAATTATTTTTCTCCGAGTCCTTTGATTTTGTCAAAGTCTTGAAGCTATCAATAATCAACAAAAACACTGCAACATTAATCCAAGTGTCAGCCACATTGAATATTGGGAAATTACCAGGCAATATGAGTAAATCAATGAAGTCAGTAACTTGTTTGAAATAGGCTCTGTCAATGAAATTACCTATAGAACCAGCCGCGAGGAAAGCAAGACTTATAAGATATATTTTTCTGAGCGAATCAATTTTTTTGAATGTATAGATTATTAGGCCTGCTGATACCAAGAGGCTAACAATACTCAAAAATTGAATTTGTCCAGCCATAAAGCTAAAAGCCGCACCATTATTAAAAGCCAGATTCCAATTGAGAATACTTGGAATAATTTCTACACTTTTGCCGACTTCTAAATTATTCCTACTCCACAACTTGGTGAGCTGATCTAAGAAAACTAAAAAGCTTACAAAGCTGAACCAAATTAAAAAATTCTTTTTCTTTATCATCACGCAAGAATAACCTATTGCGGAATAGCTATCAATTGTCTTTCAGAAAGAGCGAATTCTTACTTAACCATACAAGTTGACCACCTGTAGCCAACAAAGACAAGATTGTGGAAATATTAACGCTTGTGCCTTTGATACAAAGCTTTTCAAAGCGCACGCTCGAATCCATCATTATTCTGAAAAATTACTTTAATGAAAGACTTCCACAATCTAAAACCACATTGGTAAATCACTTAATTTTTGTATTTTATCTCCTCCCTCAGTTACTTAAGGAATAGTCAAAGTGGCGAAAGAATCAGCTGTCAAGCCAGAAGAATCAGTTACCGTAATTAATACTGGTAATGTTCCTGGTGCAAATCCAACATAACTATAAGTATTAGATGTTACGTTCGAGACTTGTGCTACATAGGATGTCCCGTTGAAATATTTATATGTGTATTTTAGTGTATCTCCAGTCGTAGTATTAGGATCGGTGGCATTGACAATCACACTAGCACCAGCGACATTGATACTAGCAATTGTTGGTGCTTGATTAGGGAATGAAATACTCGATGTCGAAGAAGTAGTTGCATTACCTTGATTATCATTGACTATTGCCCGAGTATTGTAGGTTTGCCCAGTCAGCAATCCAGTTGTACTATAAGTGTAAGTTGGTGAAGTTGTTGAGTTAACAGTTTCCCAATTACCATTCTTGAAGATTTGATAATCATAAGTAATTGGATCACCTTGTGGATCAGTTGCAGTTACGTTCGCTGTTAATCCAGTCATTGAGAAATTACTTACAGTTGGGGCTTTTTGAGGAACTGTGATTGTTTGTGTTCCTGTAGTAGTTGCGTTATTTTGAGGATCACGAACAATGGCTTGTACTTTATATACTTGCCCAGACGTGAAGCTCGGTGCTGCTATATTGTAGGTGTAGCTATTGCTTAGAGTAGGAGCTTGAACAGTAGTAAAAGAATTACTTCCTGGTGCAGTTTCGATTTGATACTCAAAAGTTACTGAATCGCCTTGTGGGTCAGTAGCTCCAACAGTGGCGGTTAAGCCTGATACTTTAAATGAATTTACAGCTGGCGGCTTATTCGGAACTACTATTTGTCCGCCAAGAGTTACTGGGCTAGCATTATTTTGCGCATCCCTAATAATAACGGCGACTTTAAAGGTAGCTCCTGTTGTTAAAGCGGTGGTGTTGTATGTGTACGTATTAGAAGCTGATGGAGGCTGTTGTGCCACAAAATTATTACTACCCTGTGTGGTTTCAATCAAGAACTCATAGCTGAGTGGATTATTTCCTTCTGGGTCTGAGCCTGTTACCGTAGCGGTTAGGTTATTTGTTCCAGACAATGTAAATCCGGCTACAGTTGGAGCTTTATTGGGAAGAGTTACACTTCTAGTTTCAGATACAACGGTTTGATTATTACTATCTTTGGCAGTTGCTCTAACACTATATGCACCCGAAGCTAAAGACGTAACGTTTTTGAAATCATAAGTATTATTTGTTCCACTGGCTACATTTGTATTAGTTTGAATTGGAACCCAATTGTTTCCACCAGTATTAATTTCATACAAATAGGTAAGAGCCTTGCCTTCAGGATCTACTGCTTTAACATTGGCGGTTGTGCCATCAATCCCAATATAAAAATCAGAAGCAGCAATAGTTGGAGCCTGATTAACAACTGTCAAAGCTACTGGATCATAAGTTTTAACTGTATTTAAGCTATCTTTCACCGCAAATGAGATTTGATATGGTGTTGCTTTTCCTGTCAAGGCCGCCACATCATCATCAAGCGCATTAAGCAAATCAGCAGAAGTTGTATAGGTTTTAGCAGTTCCTCCATCGATTGAATAAGAATAAGCCGTAATTCCATTTGCATCTTTGGCGTCGATTTTGGTTGCACTATCTAAACCAACACCTTCATTAACACTTGCCTTTCCTAAAACTAGACCAGCTCCTGTTGTATCACCATTAACAATTACTCTTTGCACAAATCTGGCGGTATTAGTTGTAGTACCAAAGAATGGATCATTAACATTATCTTCTACCCGAAAAGATAATTGATAAGGTGCAGTAGAACCATTGTTTACGGGTAGAGCAGCAATGGCGGTATTAACGGCTGTTTCAAAAGCAGCTTTAGTAGTAGCCGTTTGAGTTTGATTGTTAAGAGTATATGTATAGCTTCTGGTAGCTCCAGTTGGCTGAGCTGACACATTGTAATTGTTTAGTGAAAAGCTTGCATTGCCACCTGGCTGAACTATCAGGGCATTGGAATTTATATTTGTACTTATATTCAGCAAATCAGGCTGATTAGTAGTTGACCCATTTGAATTTATGCCCGTTGGATTAATGGCTGTTGAGTTTTGTCCAGTGGTAGAAATTACATAATCATTTATCAAAGCTTGAGGAGGATTGTTCTCAGGTTTGAGAGCCGTCTCCAAAAGACCATCTTTGCCATAAAATGAAGTAAAAACACCACCTGTAAGAGATTGGGTAGCCTTGTCCAAATCACTAAATTCTGTAGAAGCGGCTTTATCAATTCCATACTGAGAGAAATAATCATTGTATTGGCTGTAAAAACCATTGAAAACCTGGGCTAAGTCATTTTTATCTAATTCTTCACCTGAGAAGTAAGAAGCAACAATTTTATTACCCACAGAGCCTAAAGCCTGAAACTCAGGAGTATATGGTGCATCTCCAAAAGTTGTACGTCCCCATATATCGAATAATTCATTAAACAGTGTATAAGCAAGAGTATCGGTTGAAGAATTGTCAAAATAGCTTTCTTGGAATTTTATATTACTTCCATCCGAAGAAACACTATTGGAAGCAGTGGCAAATGGTGGCTCAAAGTTATCAATAGAAACTTTAATTTGATTATTATCACTACCTAAGCCTTTGGATTCAAGATTCTTGATAATGTCTCTTGCAAATGGTACTTGCAATAATTTATCTAATGCTTCGGTGAGGGATTTTTCTCTTTCGTTAGTGAGTCCTTGGCTTTTAGTATCGAAATTTATGCCCTTTACTTGTTGAGAAACTTGCGCTGGCTCTAAAGCCGTTGTCAATGCTGGATTCTGAGTCGAAGATAATGAGCTGGTAGGCGACAAGCTTTTAAGAGCAATTGGGGTTACTTTGATGAATTCGTCAACGATTTGAGGAATAGTCTTTTTATTATTAGAAGAATTGCCTGACACAGATTTCAATTTAGCAATAATTTCCTGAGCAGTAGGCAAATTGAATAAAGGATTATTGTTATTGATTTTCATTGTCTCTATTTTTTCCTCAACTGAGCGATATCGATTAAGCAGAAAGTCTTAGTAAAGAATCTAAGCCATAATGTCCAAGATTTCACCAATATTTTGTGGTCCCTTAGCATCCCTGACTTGTGTGTCACGGGCATTCTTTTTTTTTTGGGAGTAAAAGCGCTTCCTGAGAATTGCCCCCACTACCTTCAGCAATATCGCTAGAGATTTTGGTGCTAGCACCAGTGCCCGAAGGCTGAATACCTCCTAAGCCGCTAGAAATAGATAATGGAACTTGTATGGGAAACATATTGATTAGCCTTGTAATACTTATGAAAACAAAATAAGTCTGTCAAGATTTTCCATACCTCTTATCTGTATTTATTTAACTAAACAATATGGTTATGCCTAAGGGGTTTCACTATTCTTATCAATCCTTTGCATTAGATCATTCACAGATCTCAAATTAAATTCATTAAGGAATTTAAACGCATTAATTAATCGAAAATCTGAAGAATTCTTAAAAAAACAATCGACAAATATCTTTAGTTCATGAATCCAATCGATCAAATACATTGAAGAATCTATACTTTGGTTATTAAGTTAGATATAAAAATCTGATCTTAAAAAGAAATTTCAGAAACACAAAAGACTTTATTTATTCTTGGAGTAAATCCTATTTTAAAATTTTCTTAATTCGTCATAGCAACCTTTATAATTATTTTCAAGAATTCTTTTTACTCAAAACTTAATTTATTTCAACTTCTCTCTTTGAATTTCCCATTAAGTTTCAGATTAAAAACATTGAAAAGTGTCTTTGAAGAGAAAAATAAATCTCTCTAGTCAAATGTCATTTCAAGCAAGAACGCTCTAAAGTAAAGTTCACAATTAACCAAAAAGCAAATCACAAATATGTTATCTAATACTAAGCCTTATTCATTGACTGATTCCTTAGCTCAAGTTGATCCAGAAATATTTTCAGTAATAAATGAAGAATTAGATAGACAACGCACTCATCTTGAGCTTATTGCCAGCGAAAACACCGTTAGCAAAGCGGTGATGGAAGCTCAGGGCTCTGTACTCACAAACAAATACGCTGAAGGATTGCCAGGCAAACGTTATTATGGCGGCTGCCAATTTGTAGATAAAGCTGAGTCACTTGCAATCGAAAGAATAAAAAAGATTTTTGGCGCTGATCATGCAAATGTTCAACCTCATTCAGGGGCTCAAGCTAACTTTGCGGTTTTTTTGGCAGCGATTAAACCGGGTGATACCGTCCTCGGGATGAGCTTGGATCAAGGTGGACATCTCACTCATGGTTCACCAGTTAATGTTTCAGGCAAATGGTTCAATATTGTAAGTTATGGTGTGAACGCTGATGGATGGCTTGATTATGATCATTTACTCTCACAAGCCAAAGCACATAAGCCCAAATTGATTATTGCGGGAGCCAGTGCATATCCACGCCAAATCGATTTCGCTAAATTTGCGGCAGTGGCAAAAGAAGTGGGTGCACTTTTGATGGTTGATATGGCTCATATCGCTGGGTTGGTTGCAGCAGGTGTACATCCTAGCCCAATTCCACATGCTGAATTTGTGACCAGCACAACCCACAAAACTCTCAGAGGCCCAAGAGGCGGAATAATACTGTGCAAAGAAGAATATGCCAAGCAAATTGATTCAGCGGTATTTCCAGGAAGCCAAGGTGGGCCTCTTATGCACGTAATTGCCGCTAAAGCAGTTGCTTTTCATGAAGCGCTTCAGCCAGAATTTAAAGAATATCAAAAGCAAGTAGTTGCAAATGCAAAATCTTTGGCAAGCTCTTTAACAGAAGAGAAAATCAATTTGGTTAGCGGTGGAACTGATAATCATCTTGTTCTTCTCAATTTGGTAGAACTCGGATTGACCGGAAAAGAAGCTGAGAATTTGCTTGATTCAGTTGGCTTAACTGCTAATAAAAATGCAATTCCAAATGATCCACAAAAACCATGGATTACCAGCGGAATTAGATTAGGTACGCCAGCATGCACCACCAGAGGATTTAAGGAAGCTGAGTTCTATGAGCTTGGAAAAATTATTGCTTCTGTTCTCAAAAATCCAAAAGATGAAACGGTATTAGCTCAGGATAAAAAGAAAGTCGAAAAATTCTGCGCTGATTTTTCTGTTTATTAAGCAAATCAGTTAGGCTCCTCCATTGGGTGGCTTAACAGTGTTATTTAACAAATCTTTGTTCCTTCTATTTGATTGATCCAAAGTTCTAACTTTTTTTCAGAGTTAAGGAGTCTTCTGTTTGTGTTTATGGGAAGAAACAATTTACAATTCCCTCTCCCCCGAGGGCGTCGATACAAATAGGATAGTGTGGACTTTGAATTCATCGTCCCTTATTAATTCTCTATCGCAAGTTGGTGTGATTTAGTTTCCTAAATAAATTAGCAGTAAATCTCAGAGTGGTATTGGCGAAAAAACAACCCTGTAACAATGATTCTATTTTTGCTTCAGAATAGTGGCTTAGGAACTCATTCCACTATTTACTATTTTTGAGCAATCAGCTCTATCCAAGAATTTCGCTACAGAAATTATTATTCAAGTTTAAGCATTCTTGTAAAATCTAAAATTATTCGGCAAAACCTTGTTCTTTACGTCCACCAATTAGACGAAGTCTTGAAGCTTTAATAAATTGTACGCTTCTTTTTTCTCCACTAGCTTGATCGGCCCATTCATTTGTTTCAATAGAACCTTCAACGCCAATTAGAGAGCCTTTTTTGACATATTCGCCAGCAATCTCAGCTTCACGTCCCCAAAAAACAATTTTGAACCAATCAGTGATTTTTTGTCCTTCTTTATCCTTGCCACGATCCACTGCAATGCTTACTTCTGCTTTAGCGCTACCGCTTTCGAAATATTTCATTTCAGTGTCCTGCCCAGCTCTACCAACTAAGCTCACTGAATTAAAAAATGAATTGCCAAAACTATTATTCTGATTAGTGCTCATTTGTTTATTGGTGTTTTTGAGGCGATTTGATTTTCGAATTCTTTTTGTATTTTAGCAACTGCTTTTCTTAGAGATTCTTCTGGATCCAATTTTTGTTGCTTTGCTTGATTAGATATTTTGAGCAAAACAGCTCCCAATTGCTCTTCATCGCTAAAGTCATAATTGTTTGAATTATCAACTAAAAGATTTTCATTGAAATCTAATCTGCATTCTAATTTGCTGGCTTTTTTTAAAACTTTTACAGCTCTGGCCAGGCTTGGAAGCGCACTTGGAATATTGCTAAATGGGGATAAGCTCTCTTCACCCTCTTTATCAGCTTTTTCTTTGGCTTTTATTCTTTCCCATTGATCAACAACTTTATCTGCCGTATCAATAATATTGGCATTGTCACTAAAGACATGAGGATGCCTAGAAATCATTTTCTGATTAATTTTTTCAGCAACTTGGGCAAAGTCAAAACCGCCAATTTCCGCTTCGATTTGAGCATGCAAGCAAACTTGAAATAAAACATCCCCTAATTCTTCAAGTAAATCAGCGGTTGAATTTTTATCTATGGCTTCTAGAACTTCATAGGCTTCTTCAATTAAATACTTCTTTAGAGAAGCATGAGTTTGTTCTCTATCCCATGGACAACCATTTGGGGCTCTGAGCCTTGCAGTAGTTTTAATTAATTCTTCTATTGGTTTTAAATTCATACTCTAAATCTATTCTGTAAAAATTATCGGTAAAAAGTCTTTTCAATCAAATGTTTTACATTATTATCTCTCAGAATTATTACTTGAATGAATCACCAATAATTTACGCCTATTAATTTGCTCAATATAAAGACGATAATTTGAAAATGGATTTTAAAGATTTTTTATCAAATAAGCTCAAATCAATCGAAAAGGCAAATTGGAAAAGGAATTTAATTATTCAAAAACCAATTGATTCAATTAGGCGAATAGTCCATTTTGTAGAAGGGTTTGATTCTGTCGACAAAGAAATAATTCAATTTTCTAGTAATGATTATTTGGGATTAAGTCAAGATCCAAGATTGATTGAAGCGGCTCTCGAAGCTTGCAAAGAATATGGCTTTGGTGCGACTGGTTCTCGGCTCATTACGGGTACTAGTGCTTTGCATATTCAATTCGAAGAAAAATTGGCTGAATTTAAATCAACTGAGAAAGCTTTGTTTTTTAGCTCGGGTTATGCTGCAAATGTAGGAACAATTAGTGCTTTGGTGGGGAAACAAGATCTTATTCTCTCTGATGAATTAAATCATTCAAGTATTCTGAGTGGAGCCAAATTGTCAGGAGCCGAATTAATAGAATATGAGCATTTATCAATAGATTCGCTAGAGCAAAAGCTAATTGAATATCGTAAAGATTACAAAAATGCTTTGATTTGCACTGAATCTGTTTTCAGCATGGATGGTGATATTGCAGATTTGAAGAGCATCGTGGAGATTGCGGAGAAACATGATGCTTGGTTATTAGTTGACGAAGCTCATTCGACAGGCGTTTTTGGCGGTGAAGGGCGAGGGTTGGTTTATAAGCTTGGCTTGACGGACAAGGTTCATGTTCAAATGGGGACTTGTTCCAAGGCTTTAGGAGTAGAGGGTGGATATATTGCTGGCTCAACAGAATTAATAGACTTTCTCATTCAAAGAGCAAAAACATTTGTCTATTCAACAGCTCCTTCCATTCCAGCAATTGCCGCTCTGATGGAAAGTCTAAAAATTTGCCAAGCAGAAAATTGGCGAAGAGAAAAATTATTTAAAAATGTCCAATTAATAAGAGCTTTTTGTTCTGCTCAAGGCCTTGAGTTGATAGAAGGACAAAGCCAAATCATTTGCCTAAAAATGCCATCTAATGAAATTGCCTTGAAATGGTCAGGGAAATTAATGGAATTGGGAGTTTGGGTTCAGGCAATTAGGCCACCTACGGTTAAAACTCCCAGATTACGAATAAGTGTTAGCGCTCTTCATGATGAATCTAATTTAAAGCAATTATTTGAAGCGTTAAACACTTTTCTTTAAAATACCCGAGCGAGATTCCTGAATTCCCCCTTAAAAGGGGCTAGGGGGTAATCCCGTAAAGCTGGTAGCGGATTTAGAATGCACGCATATCACAGCAAGGCATGGTGCACAAAAATGCAACTCGTATATTCCATTTGGAGAACTAATTGATTTGTGAAGACAGTTGAGTTAAGATAATGATTAAGGACATATTATCTTTCATTTATATTTACATTTAAAGCTTTCCTTTTCTCAATTGAATTTTATATAGGTTAATGTCATGAACTTGGTTAATTCAATCAATGTCAACACGCCTCTAAGGCTGCCATCTAATGGAGGGTCAGGCGTTATAACAAGCCAGCCTGCTTCGAATCAAAATCAAGATGCAAATTTCGTCATGCCGAGTAATGATCAGGATGAGCAGAAGCAAGAGGAAAAAGAAGTCACACATGCCGTAAAGAAACATTCATTCTTGCAAACTCTCAAGAATTGGGTTGAAGGGACGATTAGCTTTTTGGATGCAGGGGTAAAACTTGTCAGTAAATGGGGTAAACAGGCTTGGGGTGCAGTTGGTGATAAGCTCCCATATTTGCTAGCCATAGTGCCTGCAATTTTAGTTGCTTTATTCCTTGGAAAAGGCGCTATCGACAATTCAGAAAGATTTGATAAATCTAAACCGAATTTACAAAAAGATAAAACGATTCCAGCAACAGCGTGATCAAAGACCTAGCTTGAATATCAACACAAAAATATTCTGAACTTTTCAAACATTAAATTAAATCATGTAAATAGATAAGTTTGTAGCTGGTCTTTTCTTGGTAAGATTTCTTATAACTAAGCCGCTTTCTCAGATCAAGTAATCGTAGTTCAATAAACTAAATAGTTTCCTTCAGAAATTTTGGATCTAAGTTTATATCGATTTGTTTATTTTGATTTATAGAAGTGAATTGTATCGCTTAGTGATTAATCACAAATTTCCAAGGAGCTCTTTAGTTAATGTACTCAGAACCTAATGCAAATAATTCAGCTGACAAGTCCAAGAAACTCTATGTAGGTAATTTACCTTTTTCAGTTGACGATAATTCACTCAAATTTTTCTTCGAAAACGCTCTCGGAGAGAATTCAATCAAAACAGCACAAGTTGTAAAAGATAGAGAAACCGGCCGTTCGAAAGGTTTTGGTTTTGTAACTTTTGCATCTCAAGAATTGGCTCAAAAAGCGGTTGCTCTCACAGGTCAGGAAATCGAAGGTCCAGACGGTGGAAGAAGAGCTGTTTCAATTGACGAAGCTAAAGAACGTACCGAGAGATCAGGCGGTTTCGGCGGAAGTCGTGGTGGTTTCGGTGGTGGCGGCGGCGGTCGTAGCAGCGGCGGTGGCGGCGGTTATGGCGGCGGCGGCGGTGGTCGTAGCAGCGGTGGCGGTGGCGGCGGCTTCGGAAGAAGAGATGGCAGCAGCAGCAATCGTAGCGGAACCAGCGGTGGCGGCGGCAGAAAAAGCGGTTACGGAAGTTACTAATTTTTCTTTAAGCTAAATTAATTTCTAGACTAAATCCTTCTACAGGTTTTCAATTTGTTTCAGGGTTTGGTTTTGGAAATAGGTGATTAATTCACTACAAATCCTCTTCACAAATATTTAAGATCAACTTTTATCATCATTATTTGATTGACTAGAGTTGGTCTTTTTTATTGCCTAGAATGTGGTGTTTTGCGCGAGTCTTTTCATTGAATAGCCTCCTTGATGATTTCAGAAATTAATTGAGCGGCGTTTTTCTGGTTTTGATTTTCAGAACCCAAATTATTAAAGCCTAATTTCATTAAATGGCGACGTTTATAAATATTCTCAATATTTTCCCTGAGAGAGACCTCATTCAAAAAAGCTTGCTCCAAAACCAAAGCACAGCCCTGGGTCTCTAATATTTTTGCATTATGAAATTGATGATTCTGCGCAGAAGAAGGAAGTGGAATGAGTAGACAAGGTAGTTCTTTTGCGCTCAGCTCAGCAAGACTCATAGCTCCTGCGCGACTAATAGCTAAATCAGAAATAGCGTAAATTTTATGTAAATTATTCAAATATTTATAAGGCTTATAAAAGGGGCTCTTTGGAAAATCGATCTCAAATTGCTCGTATTGCAAAGGACCTAACTGGTGAATGATTTGCCAATTGTCACTAATCAAATCTTCCACAACCCTCAGAACAGCCTCATTAATCGCTTGAGCTCCTTGACTACCGCCAATAATGGTCAAAGTCTTTCTTTTTTGATGAAAACCAAGAGTTTGAAATATTTTTTCTTTACTTTCGATATCCGAATAAAATTCTTTTCTTACAGGATTGCCAGTAATAATCACTGAGCCGTTTTTAGGATAAGTTGGGAAAAACTTAAAGAGAGTTTTATTTATTTCGATTTTATTTTCATCCTTCTCTTGATGAGTCACCGTTAATGGCATTCCTAAAGTCAAAGCCAAACTATTTTTAATAAAGACTAAATTGGCAAGGCCTAAATGTGCATCCAAATTGTGAATTATATATGGGATTTTTAGCCAATTTGCCGCCATCAGAACAGGTGCTGCGCTGTATCCACCAGTTGCAAATACAATATTTGGTTTTTCTAGAGCTAAAAAGGAATAAGCCTTGAATGAAGCTTTTACTAAATCAAATATCCACGCAATGGCTTTTGCAGAGCGTGGCATACCTCCAACACATGGAATAGATTTAGCTTTTATATTGTTTTCTTGTGCAATTTTTTCTTCGGGCTTGCCTTCTGAGACAAAATAAACAAATTCATAGTTTTCATGAGCAGAGCCTTTCAGCGATTCATGAACAGCCAGAATTGGATAAATATGCCCACCTGTACCCCCTCCAGCAAATCCAATTTTTATTTTCTCTTGATTTTTCATAGCAAATGCGGGAATTGATGCTTAGCCTAATAAGAATCTGATTAAGAAATCTTTGTGTTAATCAAATTTCTTTTTAATTCTTTAAATTGTTGTTGTCACAATATGTTTTCAAACATTGACTTTAATTGGGCAAAATTCATTATTAGTTTTTTTTGTTTTTATATCGATTAAATTGCTTTGAGTTAATTCAAGAAAGATTATTAAGGATTAGAAAATCAGGAAACATTTTTGACTAATATTCGACTTTAGGCATAGGAAAACGAATTTAAGGAATCGAAATATTATGCCAAATACTAAGCCAATTGAGCCTCAAAAGGAAGATACAAAAAAAGATGTGAAATTTCAAATCAGAATTGTAATTGGGAAATAAACCATCTAACAATACGTTTCTCTCTAAGTTGGCTCTGACGACAATGCTTAAATGCAGTTTTGATAATTTAACTTAAAGAATTTGTCACCTTGTAAAAATCAAAAAATCGGAGGCTATCTAGTTTTATCTGATAAATTTAACTAATAGCCTGTAAAGGTTATTACTATGAATTATTTGGACTTTATTTATTAGTTGTCCAATTCAAATGATTTTATAAAGTGTCAAAGTCAATCCCTCAATCAATCTCAAAAATAATTATCGCAATTGATGGGCCTGCTGGAGCTGGTAAAAGCTCAGTAGCTAAGATTATTGCAAGTAAGCTCAATCTGACATACATTGACACAGGTGCTATGTACCGAGCGGTAACATGGTTGGCTCTGAGAAATAGCATAATGCTCGAAGCGCAAAAAGATATTTTGTTAGATCTCTTATCCAAAGCGGAAATCACTCTTTTACCTGGAGAAAAGAGGCAAAGAGTTTTATTGAACGGGTTTGAAATAACGGATCAAATCCGAACTCCCGAAATCGTGAAATACGTCAGCCAAGTAAGCGCTATTCCTGAAGTCAGAAGTAAATTAGTTTCTTTGCAACAACAAATGGGAGAAGTTGGCGGCGTCATTATGGACGGGCGTGATATTGGTACAACCGTTTTTCCCAATGCAGACTTGAAAATCTTTTTAATTGCTAGTAGTCGAGAAAGAGCTAGTAGAAGGCAAATACAGCAAAGGGAACTGGGTATTGAAGAGGATTTGGATTCAATTCAAGCGGAAATCGAAAGACGTGACTTTATTGATACTACTAGAGCGGTTTCTCCTCTAAGTCAAGCAGCTGACGCTATTTTAATTGATACTGATCAAATAACTATTTATGAAGTTGTTGACAAAATTATTGCGACTCTTAATACAAAACTTGGAGAAAGCAAAAAAGGTTTTTGATTTTGGGGAAAGAGCAAGCAGGCCGTATTACTCAAGACCTGATGAAATTGACAATTTGTTGTTTCCAACGATTTTTCTACTTGGTAGATCTGCCATAAAGTTTTAACGCAACAAATGGATAAGAAGATCTCGAGAAGGATCCTGAAACAAGCTTGAAACATGATCCTAAAATGAATTCATGACAGCACAGGACAAAATCGAGGTCAAGTAAACAAATAGGGATTTCCTTTATTGTATAAGCTCCTCAAGACCAGAACAAAATGAGCCATACGCTGTATTTGTCTTTAGGGTAAACCTAAACATTCATCTATAGGAATCGGGCATTTCTCGTAGTAGGAATATGAATTTATTTCGATTACTGCAATTTATTCAAAACTCAAGTAAAGATCGCTTAATCGAAAATCAGGCATCAAATCCCCCTAAGCATCTGGACACAAAACAATGGCCGATCCAAGCGTAACAAATAGAATAAACAATATAAAAGAGCAAGTTAAAGCAACTTCTGGGCTAAACCTCAAAACGCCTGCTTTTTATCAGTTAAGGAAAGAATTACACAGTCAGTTGTTAAATGAAATTTCTCCTGAAGATATATCTGGAGATAACGCTAATCAGCATGAGATTAAGCAACAAATAAGCAATATTGTTCATGCTTTAGCTGCTCAAAGAGGGATTCCTTTGTCTGGCGAGCAGAAAGCCCTTCTAATCAGCGAACTAACCGATGAGGTCTTGGGATTCGGTCCATTAGAACCTTTACTCAGGGATGATTCAATCTCAGAAATAATGGTCAACAATTACAAAACGGTTTTTGTCGAAAAAGATGGTCGTTTAATAAAACTCAAAGAAATTATTTTTGAGGATGAAACCCATTTACTGCATGTTATTAAAAGAATAGTTCTTCGAATCGGCCGAAGAGTTGATCATTCCAGTCCTATGGTTGATGCTCGCTTGCCCGACGGCTCCCGTGTTAATGCAATTATTCCGCCGCTGGCTCTCGATGGCTGTGTTCTCACGATTCGAAAATTTCCAAAAAAAGCTCTTTTGATGGATGACTTGGTGCAATTTAATGCTTTAACTGCAAAGATGGCCCAGTTCTTGGGATTGTGCGTTAAAGCAAAATTAAATGTACTGGTAGCTGGTGGTACTGGTTCTGGGAAAACCACATTACTAAATTCTCTCTCAGCTTTTATTCATAATGAAGAGCGGGTGATCACAATTGAAGATTCTGCCGAATTAAGGATTCACAACTATATCGATCACGTGATCCGTATGGAAACTAGACCTGCAAATGCCGAGGGACAAGGATTAGTTTCTGCTCGTGATTTGATCAAAAACTCCCTGCGTATGAGGCCTAATCGCATTGTCGTTGGGGAATGCCGTTCTGGGGAAGCCATAGACATGTTGCAGGCTATGAATACAGGCCACGAAGGCTCTATGACTACTCTCCACGCGAATACAGCTAGAGACACCTTGAAAAGACTTGAAACACTTGTTCTAATGGCTGGATTGGATTTACCTCTTAAAACAGTCCGAGAAATGATTGCCTCCACAATCAATATAATTGCAATCCAGTCCAGATTCTCAGATGGAAGCCGACGAGTAAAGCAAATCAGTGAAATTGTTGGGATGGAAGGCGACACAATTACAACTCAAGATATTTTCTTATTCAAACAAACTGGTATAGATTCCAAGGGCAAAATTATTGGTCATTTTCAACCTACTGGGGTTTTGCCTAAATTTGTCCCTCAAATGAGAGCCATGGGATTTGAAGTCCCGATGGAATTATTTGCCCCTGATAGTAACCCCCAGGTACGTAAATAGAGGATATCGAAATGCCAGACTGGTTAGTTTATTCAATTATTATCGGTATTGTACTAGGCTGCTTAGGTGGAGCTTGGTGGTTTTACGCTTTCAAGCAAGAAGAACTGTACAAAAAAGATCGCATGCGTGACACTTTCTTGGCTCAGTCTGAAGGGCTAGGAGAGGATGCTCAAATCAATGCTTCTGGTGATTTTGCTCAATATAAAAAAAGCATTATTGAACATTTAGATGCAAAGCTATCTGATAAATTCCCGATTTTAGGCGAAAAAATAATTCATGCTGGCTATAAAAAAACTGCCTTAGAGTGCGTCTTAACGGTCGGGTCAATAACCATTATTTTATCCATTTTGCCTTTAATTTTTTTAAGAGAAACTTTTGGAATTTTTTCTATTCTCTTTGCAATTGCGGTCATGGTGATTGTCCCTGGGGGAGCCTATTTTATGATGTGTCAGCATATTGCCAAAAGAGTAAGTATTTTTGATGAACAATTTGGGGTAGGACTTGATGTTATGTCAGCCAGCATGAAAGCTGGTGGTACCTTTGTGAGCTCAATGCGTTTTATTGCTGAAGGCTCAGAGCCTCCATTAGCCACGGAGATGGGTATCATGGCTACGGAGCTTGGTTTAGGAGTTGACATGAATACTGCTCTTGACCGATTCAAGGACAGAATACCTTCTAAGAATTTATTGATTTTTATAATTGCGATTAAAGTTGCTAATCAAACTGGTGCCGCCTTAGCACCGATTTTGACAACTTTATCGCAAGTAATTGTTGAGAGATTTAAATTGCAAGGGCTAATTAGTATTGGTGTCTCAGAGAATTTAATTGGTATTTGTATTTTAGCCGCTATGCCTTGGATGGTAATTCCACTTTTGGCTTTTTCTTGGCCTGAAGCTTATTCTGAGTTCTTTAAATATTCGCCAGGTGGCATTCCAATCGGTCAAATAATTGGTTTTATATCTTTTGTTTGGTATTGCTTTGGGGTGAGAGTTATGTATAAGACAGTTCGGTCGATTGATACATAAGGAAGGAGAAATTATGCTTGACTTCACAGACCCAGTTATAATCGCCATCTTTACGCTAATTCCAATTATTGGTATATTGGGCTATGTGTATATTCGCAAGTCTGGACAACGTGCTCAATCTATCAGCACAGATGTTCTTAATCAGAGAATTGCCGTATTGCAAGAAGGCTTTGTAGATCAAGGCAAATTAGAAGAGCGAGGCTCTGATGAGAGCTTTTTTGAGGCTTTAAATAAAGATACCTTTAATTTAATTGGTTCTTTCGCACCAACTCCAAGCGAAGAACTGACACAACTCTTAAACAAAGCTGGTGAAAGAGATAAATATGCTTATTTAAGAACTTTTTTTCAACAAATAATTGGTGGAATTTTTGGTTTTACGATTGGCGTGTGTCTCATTTTCGTAATGAACAACACTGCTGCAGGCTTAGCACTGGGACTTGGCATCGGATTTCTTTTTTATTCAGGAGTGAAATCAGGACTTAGAACCAAAGCAAAAGATAGATCTTATAAAATCGACAAGACTTTACCTGATGTAATTGACCTATTCGCTAATTGCTGCGTTGCTGGTGTAAGTTTTGATACTGCTGCAAATTATATTTTGAATGATTTAGGCTCAGAATTAATCATGAAACCAATCAAAGAAGACATGTTGGCTTGGCAAGCAGATGTAAATTTGGGTATGACTCGTCCTGAGGGTTGGAAGCGTTTGTCAGATCGTAGTGATTCAAAGAATATACGCTATTTCACATCATTAATCAATCAAAGCGAGAAAACGGGGGGTAGCGTTGCTGATGCATTATTCAAGATGTCCTCTTTCTTTAGAGAGCGCCGTAAACAATTATTAGAAGCAGAAATTGCTCAATTGCCTACAAAAATGTCATCTCAAACAATTGTGTTCATTGTTATGCCAATGGTTGTTTTGCTTATGGCTCCAGTAGGACTCAACGCTTTTAGAATGGTATCTGAAATATTCTAATTCTTTGAAAAGTTCACTTAAGAAGCTATGAGGAAAGTTCACTCAACGCTTTTTCCATTTCCTGCATACTTGTGGTTGCAGCCCCAGTTTTTCTAACGACTATACTGGCCGCTAAATTGCCTAAATACATTGACTGTTTTAGGCTAACGCCAGCAGCAATAGCAACTGAAATGCAGGCTGAAACAGTATCTCCAGCTCCAGTTACATCAAAGACCTCAGCTTTATTGAAAGCGGGCACTGAATGGAAATTTTCCCCATCTAGGAGAATCATACCTTCAGCTCCTCTAGTAATAAGAAAAGCTGTTCGATCGGACAAAATTTCTTGGAGGCTTTTTTGAATTTGCTTAATTCCAGCCTCAGAATCAAAAAGGCCAGAATCCAAGAGCCTAGAATCAAAAGGAATAGAAGCATTAGGAATCAAATTAACTAATTCTTTTTCGGTATCTGGTTCATTGGGAGTAATAAGAAAAACTCCTCTAAAGCGATCAAAGCTGCTAGATGGATCGGCTATAACTTTTACTTTATGTTTAGATGCAGCCTGAATAAGCTCTTGTGAAACTTCCTGACTCAAAACACCAAGTGCATAATCGGAAAGCAGCACTGAATCGGAACTGGGTAAATACTCTAAACTCTTTTGTATAAGTTGATCTCTTTCTTTGCTATCCAAATCAGCTTTGCTTTGTCTGTCTATTCTCAGAACTTGCTGATTGTGTGCTGTGCCTGAATGTGTCAAAGAACTTGCTTGATTCGCGGCCAAGATGCGGGTTTTGAGAGTAGTTGGCTTACTTGCAGAAATAATAGGCTGAAAATTGATTTGATTTAGTTCACAGATTTCTGCCATTTCTTCGGATGCCTTGTCCTGCCCGACTGAACCGATCAAGGTGACTTCTGCACCAAGCTTGCTTGCATTTATAGCGGCGTTGGCGGCTCCACCTAGACGATAAAAATTTTCTTTGTATTCAAGAATAAGAATGGGAGCTTCTCTCGATATGCGCTCTGGATAACCAATTAGATATTCATCCAAAATCAAATCGCCAATTACCGTGATTTTTGGTTTGGCATTTTTGATAAGCTCAATCGATAAACCGAGAGATTCAAATAGAGATTTATTGGCTGATAGTGTTTTTTCTGCTTGCAAAATTGAATTCTTGTTAGTGTCCATTAGGATTTGTTCTTGAGGGATTTCTGAATATTTAGCCAATAAATCTTTTGTAAACTGAAATCTCTATTTATTTGATTTTTTGTTGATTTATTACAGTCTGCTTCTTTTAAAACGGTAACGAAGAAATGAAAATCACAAATATGGAATTCATAATGATTCTAAACTTCAAATGTACCCCGAGCTTTTTTATTGTGAAAGTTCAGTAAGTAAAATAAATTACTTCTGTCTTATTGTAAAACATGAAATTTAGAGCATGCTTAAACTATTTGCTTTCTATTTGGGAGGAAGAGCTGAAGGAGCTAATATTGAGGTTCACGACACTGTTTTTGCAGTTGCCAAGGACTTTGATCAAGCAAAGCTAAAAGCCAAGTCACTTTGGTTTGGAAACAAGAAACGAGTTCATATCGATGCTTACATTCAGCTTGAGCAAATCGGTGAACATAAGATTGAAATAGAAATAAAACCAAATCTGTTTCACCATTTATCTGCCAATCAAAATAATGCAGATAATAATCTCAGTCTTTTTTATATTAATTTTGGAGCTAGCTTGCCTGAAGTGTTTTGTGAATTTCACGAATCAGATTTTTTTGTTGCGCCATCTCAAGAAAATGCTATTAGTCAGGCTCGCAAAAAATTGTGTTTGAATTACCAAAACATTCATTTGGACGACAATTTCGTAGTTGATGATTGTTTGAAAATTGATGATTTGCTACAGAATTATAAAATCAATATTTCACATAGTTTAAATCAAGCTTCATCTAAACCAATTAGTTGTTATATAAAGCTTTGAATTGAAGGGCTTTGCTGGGAAAAAATTATTATCCGTTTTCGAAGAATTTGTTTCCCTATAAAATGCTTAGAACAATCCAGAAATGGCTGCAATTGACTCTCTAGATCAAGGAACTTCTCAAAACAATTCGCCTAAGAGCTTTGCATCATATTTGCAATTAGCTTTTAAATTCAATTTGGGTTTAATTCTCATAATTTGTTTTGCTTTCTTTGTGAGGGTTTATCATCTCTCTGAGCCTCAGGAAATGTATTTTGATGAGGTCTATCACGGATATACTGCTGAAAAATATCTAAACAATGAAGCCAAAAGTTATGAGTTCTGGACACCACCACCAGATAAAGGCTTTGCTTATGAATGGGTTCATCCACCACTTGCAAAGCTTATTATGGCTGGTTTTATGGGTGTTTGCGGCAAAAACTCATTTGGTAGAAGAATTGGCTCGACAATATTTGGAACGGGTATTGCTTTAATCATTTATTTTCTTACTTTAGAATTAGCTTTTTCTCGCAAAACAGCTTTACTTGCGTCTTGGTTAGCTTCAACTGAAGGCCTGCTCATTACGCAATCACGTATTGCCATGAATGATAGTTATTTTGTTTGTTTTTTATTATTAGCTTTTTGGTTTTACATAAAGTGGCGAAAAAGTTCAGTTTATGCAGATCCGCAAATAAAGAAGGCTAATAAAAGTCTTTTGAATTACAAAAAGATTCAGCACAAACTTTTGCATTTAGGTGGATTTATTCTCTCTATCAAGCTGTTCAAAAGTGCATCCCGATACAGTGAAAAGTTAAAAATCAGGAAATCAGCATTTGTCGCTCTCGCTCCCCCTTGCAAGGAGACTGGGGGGTATTCAAATGATACAAACGCTTCAATCTCTCGTTCAACAAACCAATCTCAGAAACAAAATGCTTGGAATGAATATAAATATCTTTTGATTTCAGGATTATTTTTTGGATTGGCTATTTCTTGTAAATGGTCAGCTCTTTTCTTCCTGCTTATTTTGGGAGCGGATTTATTCGTCCTAACTTGTCAGCATGGGTTTGCAAAGAAATCACTTTATATACTTTTCTTTATTGTTTATATTCTTTTGCCTCTATTGATTTATATAGTTTCATATACTCAATTCTTTACAACTGGTCATTCTTTCACTCAGTTTATAGACACTCAAAAACAAATTTGGATGTATCACACAGGACTCAAAGCCACGCATCCATATCAATCAAAACCGTGGCAATGGATTTTTAATCTTAGGCCGGTTTGGATGTATACCAAGTCTCTAACCAGTGGACACTCAGTTAATATTTTCAATTGGGCTAATTCTATTATTTTGATCGGTGGCTTTGTCAGTATTCTTCATTTGCTTATTTCAATCTTAAAGAGCTTTGATTGGCGAAAATACCTAATTGTGATTTCATATTTTGCAATGTTTGCTCCATGGATTAATTCTCCGCGCATCATGTTTTTCTATCATTATTTGCCAAGCTTGCCTTTTTTGATTATTGGCTTAGCAGTCTCAATGCAGGAAATATTCAAAAAGAAAATGCCTATTCCCGCATATGCAATTTTAATAAGTGCCTTTGGCTTTTTCTTGATTGCTTATCCGCTGAATGTTGGTTTGCATATACCTGAAACACTTAACAAAGATTTTTATAAAGGCCTCACGGATTATCTTTTAAAGCAATAAATCAAGACTGTAAACTATTAAGCAAGAATCAAAACTGAGAAATTGCCATATTATTATCTGTCTTTCTATTTAGATTATTAGCAACTTAATCTTAGAAAGTTAGCGCAGACCTTAATAATAAAGACTTTGCAAAATACCGAACAATTCACAAATAAACAAAAGCAAGCTGAAAAGAAAGCAAATATTACTGAAATCTTTTCATCAGTTCAAGGTGAAGGACCTTTAATTGGTTTTAGGCATATATTTCTGCGTTTTATGGGCTGCGATCTGAGATGCAATTGGTGCGATACGCCCAACAGCCTAATTACCAAGTCAGACAAAAAAGCTCAGATCGAGCAAAAAGCTGGTGCAAGGAATTTCGCGGAATTCGATAATCCAATGTCTATCGAAGAAATTGCCAACGCAATTATTAAACTTGAAGCCAATACTCCTCATCAATCTCTGAGCCTAACCGGAGGAGAACCATTATTGCAAAAAGATTTTATAAAAGATTTAATTCCTTCACTCAAAGCGCAAAATTTTCAACCAATAATTTATTTGGAAACTGGTGGACATAGATATAAAGAATTATCCGAAATCATTAATTTGCTGGATTTTGTTTCTTTTGATCTTAAGCTTCCTAGCTCAACCCACGAAAAACCTCTTTGGGACTTGCATGCCAAATTTGTTGAAATATTAAGTCAAAGTCCTCAAGTTTACGCTTATGCTAAAGCCGTTCTCACAGATGAAACTCAAGAAAAAGATTTGATTCAAGCTTGTGAACTTTTATTGAAGAATCCTATTTTAGAACTCGTACTTCAACCAGTTAGCCTTGTTTTTAATAAATCTGAGTCTAAAGAAAAAATTACTGGTCTAATAGATTATAAAATTCCAACTCCAGAAAAAATGTTGCGATTTCAAGAAATAGCAGTAGAAATTGTGGGTAGAAAAAGAATAAGAATCATTCCACAAACACATAAACTAATGGGTCAAATATAAAATCAATATATAAAGAACTTGTAAAGCCACTGTTAAAAGTCTTGGCGAGATTTTAAGAAAACTTAATTGTGATAGTATTTTTCATTAATCTTAGTTTTCATTGAGTATTTCAAGTCCTACCACAATTCTCATCTTTGAATGTCAAATGTGGTCTGTTAATAAAGCCTAGTCATATATTTTCTAATTCAATATTTTCCTTTTTGATTTAATTTCAAATTTGTTTAAGAATTCAAATCTTTATTTGCCTAATTTTTTTCAGCTTTGCTTCTCTAACTATGCCTTGAAATCGGGTTCATCCACAAGTTCGTTTCTGAATATGCCAAAACAGAAATGCTCATTTTCTATCTTTGGAAGAAGGTTTATGAATATATGAGTCAGTATTTGTGGGAATTAACATTTATTACTTTATCGATTATTGCGAATGCCCTATATGTCGCTGCTGAGTTTTCACTTGCCCGGTCCAGGCCTTCAAAAATTGAAAGTCTTTTGCCCACCGGTGGTTTTTTAATAAAAATTGTTCATCGGGCAGTAAATAAACTCAACGATTATATTTCAGCAGCTCAAGTTGGTATAACCATTTCCAGCCTTGTATTGGGTGCTTTCGCCGAATCATTTTTTGCCAAAATTCTCAATCCATTTCTCATAATGGTTCACGTTCCTGAATATTGGCTACATATTGTTTCTTTTATTTTGGCCATGATGATTGCAACCTATTTGCACGTTGTGATCGGTGAATTTATTCCTAAGACCCTGGCACTTCAATATCCTGAATTGGTGGCTAAATTGACCATAATGCCACTTCATTGGACTTATAAATTATCTAAGCCTTTGGTCTGGGTTCTCAATTCATCAGCTAACTTAATGCTGAAAACTGTTGGAATTCCCGCCAGTAATAAATCTATATTGGCCTTTAGTGAAGAAGAATTCAAATTGCTACTCAAAGAAAGCCAAAGAGAAGGAGTAATTGAAGCCGAAGAAGAGGAAATGGTCAATAAGGTTTTTGCCTTTAATGACACAGTTGTGCGTGAAGTTATGACGCCTAGAACCGAAATAATTGGTGTTAGTGAAAATGTCACGGTGGCTGAAGCCGCTGAAATTGCTGTCAAAAACAGAATATCCAAGATTCCAGTCTATGAGAATAATATGGATAACGTGATTGGGCTCATCAGCACACCTGAGTTAACTAAATTATTGCTTCATGAAAAGAGACATGTTTCAATTAGAGAAATAACGCATTCCATTATGAAAGTTCCTGAGAGCAAGTCATTATCAGATTTATTGGAAGACTTTCAGAAAAATAGAGTTCAAATAGCAATTGTATTGGATGAATTTGGTGGTACAGCTGGACTTGTGACACTAGAAGACATTGTTGAAGAATTGGTTGGTGATATTCAAGATGAAGATGATGGAGACGAAGAAAATTTTCAGCAGATTTCAGACAATGAATGCATTATTCAGGCTAGAGTCTCAATCGAAGAAGTAAATGAGAGATTAAAGGCCAATTTCTCGGATGAGCACTATGACACAATTGGTGGTTTCATTTTCGGGTTAATCGGCAGAGAGCCTCTAATTGGTGATCAAGTTGAATTTGCAAAATGGATTCTCAAAGTCGACAAACTTAATGATCGCAAAATTCAGTCAGTCCGAATAACTCTTGTCGATATTCCCGCAGAAGAAGAAACTAGCGATCAACAAAAAGCGGAATTAGAAAATAATAACAATGGAAATTCAAGTCAATCGAATTCTAATGGCTCCAATCAGGCTAATGGAAAAGAGAACAATGGAAATGGACATTAAGATAAGATGTAAGGTTTCGCCAGTTTGTGGAAGATAAAGACTCGAGAAGTTGATTGTGCCTATTTCAATTTCGTCAATATTGCCCGACTAAAATAAGCGATAGACATTTTCTAGACTTTTCTGATCTATGTTTCTCATATAAATTCAGAAATTAAGTTTACTTTTTGCGAATTTGTTGTTTGTACAAAGCTAACGGTTCTCGGCTTTAAGATGGGCGAGCTTAATAGCACAAATGCTTACTAGACATCACTGAACCGCCACTTTTGGGTAGGTACTGTTAGTGGCTGGCTTTTCTTCATCGTAAGTAAAAGTCAATTCCTATTAATGGGTTTTGATTAAAATACTTTTTCTCTGCGTGCATTTCAAAAGCGAATCTGAAAATTTGATTGGCTCTTTCAATATCTCCTTGTTTAGGTGTCGAAACAAGTCTCACAGCTCTTGTTCTCCAAATTTGCAAATAATCAAAAGCCAATTGTCTTATATTCTCGTTTTCGTCAATCGTTCCAATCATCAAGTCTGGGATTGCTGTCCAACCGCCAACTTTGTTAAAGAGTTTTAGCATTGATTTTTTGAGGTCGTAATTACATGTTTCGTAAATGCTTCTTGCCTTTGTTAAGGCTTCTTGTCTCGGAATATGCGATAGAAATTCAATAATTACGTTTCTAAGTCCAAGATATGGGCTGTCAAGGTTTGCATATGCAAAATCATAAGCACTTTCTTCATCAAGTTTGCAGAGAGTTAAGAACGCTGTCTTTTTCACTCTTATTTTTTTATCGTTCAGATAAGACTTAACTATTTCCGAAAACTTTTTGCCTTTGGTTTCAGCAAGACCGCTTAATGAACCAATAACTAGATAGTTGCTTTGTAAGTTGTCATTATAAAATTCCGCAAAGTTAATACTTGATTGTTTAAGCGTAAACCTTGCAAAAAGTCTTATGGCTGCTGAATTATCTGCTAAAAATTTCTCTGCTGTTGTTTCGAAACCGTTTTGGTCTTTCAAGCAATAAAGTGTTTGAAGTCGAACATTTGCAGACTTGTCGTTCAGTAAATGTTTGATTTCTGCTTGTCCAAGTTTATCAAAGTGGTTAATTGCTAAATTCCTGATTAAAAAATGTTTGTCGGTTAAAAACAGTTTTAATTCTGGTGAATTATCACTAAGCGAACTTGAAATATGCCTTGCTAAAAGTATTCTAGGTTTGTCATGGTATTTTATAAAGTTGCCAACTACATACGTTCTGTTTGTAGAAGTAATAAACTCAACAACGTCTTGATAAATTCCGCTAAGGTCCGTCCGCTCAACTTTTTGAAGCCACTCAAAAATTGGTAAATTTTCAATTAAGCTGTCAATGTAATCAGTTGTTTTGTAGTTGTTAATTCCACTTAGTGCAGCTTGTCGAACTGGTACAACCCAATCAGCTAAACGATAGATCAAAAACTGTATAGCTCTTGGATTGTCAATCTGTGAAAGTCTTTTAACTGCTTTTTCTCTTACGTATCCACTTCTGTTTAATGAACTGATTGCTAAGAGTTCAAAATATTGTTCTTTTGAAAAATTAGTTTTGTAAAAGTCAATGTCACTTTTTGAAATACTGCAATGTTTGAGAGTGTCATAATATCCCTTTTGCTGTCAATCTTTTTGAATAGGTGAGTTATTGTCCTGCAAGTGGTTTCTCTTATTTCTTTGTTGTCGTCTTTTAGAAATTCTGTCAAGCTGTAAATAAGACTTGGATAACCGTCATTGGCAAATTTCCATTTCTTGCTGTGTCGACTGTTAGCCTTGCCCATAACGGTTCAGGTATTGGCAATGTTATGTACAGTTATGCTAGTCTACCGATATTATTTTTTCTTTAGTTAGCTTAAATAAGTTAAAGGTCAAAGGTTTTCGACCATCTGATTCCTTACTTTTAATTATTTCGCGAAATTTATTTACTTGTTCATCAGTACAATCAGGAAATAATATCAAAACGTCTCGGTGGGGGATTGAAGCATATATAACATCAGTTTTCAAATGCTTCTTAGCAAATGAATAAAGATTTGGATTAACTAAACTTGCCGCACTTAACCAATGATCGCTAAATAAAATAAACGGAATGCCTTCCAGACCAACAAATTGAGTCATCGTTATTTTGTGAGCTTTCATTACTGACTCTAAATGTATCAAAGCGATGTCATAAGCATAATTTATTTCTATGCCAGCTTTCTCTAAGTCACTTTTTTTTACATTCTGAACGACGCCATTTAAATCGTAAACTAATGACACATAAATTCCCTTATCAAGAGTGTCCGCAATTATTGTTTCCTCTTTGAGTCCTTCCATTAAATAGCCTTCTGGAATAATGTATGGCTAAACATTCGTCAAATCAATTTCCGACTTACAACTATTCATTCCTAATAAGCCTAAGAAGAAGGTTAATATTCCCATAACTAATATAGTTTTCCCTTTCAGCATAATTGCCTCCTAACGATTTTCAGCTTGAAATAACATATTAGTTAAAGTGCTGGTAAAGCATACATAATCCAAATCCAATTGGTGCAATCGTGTATGAAAACATATGAATGATATTTCCATAATTTTTTCCGTATTTTTCTTCCATTACAGCAAGTTTCGCAAAATACTTATATTTATTTTTAGACATTCTCAATATGAATGTAGTTACTCCAAATAGTATTGCAATTCCACCAATAATTAGTTCAACTGACAATCCTGATCCAGTAAATAGATTAGTCAGTTTTTCTTGAGTTTTGCTATCAATGATGCTTGAAATAAAAAACACAATCCCTGCAAGAACAAAGAAAATTGGAATTAGGAATACAACAACATTTTTATAATATTTTTTGTGTTCTTCCGACAATCCTTTGACCCTGTCATAGAAACTATCAATTTGCTTTTTTAGGAGTAGGATCAAAACCAAAGAAATAACACCAATTCCAATAAAAACAATAGACAGCACGTATTGATTCCCTTGTTAATTTATTTTAGGATTTATCAAGTTTGAAGTGAAGCAAGTATAAAGTCAGAGTTATTAGCTGTAAAGTTTCAATATAAAAGTCTATTTGAATAATGACTCAACAAAAAAAACTATTAGAAGAACAATATGACTTATGCATTGTCGGAGGTGGGATATCAGGCTTGTCCGCTGCTTTTCACGCTCACATAGCAGATGTTAATTTTGTTCTGATAGAAGCTTCTTGCAAATTTGGTGGAGCGATTCAAACTGAAATTATTAATGACCAAGATAAGCAATTTGTGATTGAAAGAGGCCCAAATAGTTTAGCGATTGGACCAAATATTACAAAGCTGATTGCTGATTTAAATGCAGACACCCCCGAGCCAATAAAGCTGGAAACAATAAATTCAAATCCCATTGCAAAGAACAAGTTAATCTTTGATGGAAAAAAATTAGTAAATGTAACCAATCCAATTGATTTTCTTTTCAGTGATTTTCTTAGCTGGTCAACCAAAGTTAATATATTTGCAGATATATTTCGAAAGCCAAATCACAGAATTACTCCAAAAGAAGAAAGCATTGAACAATTTTTCAGCAGGCTTTTTGGACAAGAATTTGCCGATAAATTGATTTGGCCTATTTTATCTGGTATATATGCAGGAAATATCGCCCAGTTATCTCTTGAAAGTGTTTTCCCAAAAATTGCTGAAGCAGAAAGAAAACACGGTAGCCTGATTCGAGGATTGCTCAAAGGGAGTCGCACTGGGGCTTCAAAGAGACAAATCACATCTTTCAGATTTGGATTAAGTGATTTGGTCAAATCCATTGTGAATTCTTTACCTTCCGATCGACTTGCTCTTAATACTGAGGTTCACGACATATCAATAAACACAGATAATCAAACATGCACAATCTCTCTTTCTTGCGGGCAAGTCATTAATGCAAAAAAAATCATTCTCGCAACTCCAGCTTATATATCAGCTCAAATGCTGCGCAATCACGATTCTGAAATTACGAATAAATTGAATTCCATTGAATACGCACCCATTATTTCAGTCAATTTTTGGTTGAGTAAAAATCAATTCAAGCCAGATTTAATTTCAATTATTAAAGAATCTTTTGGCTTTCTTTCGTCTCGCAATGCTTCCAAATTACTAGGCGTGATTTTCAATTCCTCATCTTTTCCAATTCATGCACCTGAAGATAAATTTGGATTCACCTGTTTTATTGGAGGCGCAAATTATCCTGAATTAATGAAACTCTCAGACCAAGAAATCAGTGATTTGCTGAAAGCAGAATTGTGTAAAGTCTTGAATTTAGAAAAAGTTGAGCTGGCAATAAAAGGATTAACTCGCTGGACACAGGCAATTCCACAATATAATCTTGGGCATAAAGCTTTAATCGAGTCTATTGAGAAAGAACTCCCACCAAATGTTATTTTGATTGGAAATTATCTCGGCGGAATCTCATTGGAAGATTGCGTGAAAACTGGCAGAGAGAGTATTTAATTAGTTAGCGAATTGAAAAATCAACTTGCCTTCTTCTTCAAATTCAAGACTTTCTCAGCTTCAGCGGCAATATGATCAGCGGTCAAGCCATACTCTAATAGCAAAGCATCAATGGTTCCACTTTGCCCGAATCTATCATCTACAGCTACAACTCCCATTGGACAATAGCCAATATGATTTTGTGAAATGCAAGCACTAACCATTTGATTGACACCGCAGACTTGATTATGCTCTTCCGCAACTACCAATGCATTTGTTTTGCCAACACTCTTTAGAATGGTGGCTTTATCAAGAGGCTTTACGCTAGACAAATTGATTACTTCCGCTTCAATGCCTTTTTCCTGAAGCTTAACCGCTGCTTCTAGAGCAATAGAGACCATAATGCCAAGCGCAGCTATTGTTACATCTTTTCCTTCCCTGATTATATGAGACTTTCCGATCTCAAATTCAAAATTATCAGGATTGAAAATAACTGGAACTGCTGGCCTACCAAGGCGAATATAAACGGGACCTTTATGCAATAGTGCTTTCTTGATTATCGCTTTTGTTTCAACCGCATCGGCAGGCACAAGGACAGTCATTTTTGGTATAACGCTCATAATGGCAATATCTTCAATTATTTGATGACTTGCACCATCTTCACCCAGTGTAATTCCTGCATGCGTCGCCGCAATTTTTACATTAAAGTCATTATGCGCAACTGAATTTCTGACTTGTTCCCAAGCACGACCAGTTGCAAACATTGCAAAGCTAGAAGCAAATGGTATTTTTCCAGAAGCTGCCAAACCAGCAGCGGTAGAAATCATATTTTGCTCAGCAATTCCCATGTTGAAAAACCGCTCAGGATAAAGCTTTGCGAATTTACCAGTATAAGTCGAACCGCTCAGATCAGCATCCAAAACAACTAGTTCAGGGAATTGATCAGCCAGCTCTACTAATGCCTCTCCATAAGCCTGACGGGTTGCGATTTTACCCGTTTGATTCTCAATAATTGCTCCAGCCATAAATCAAATGTTTTTTTCAGAAAAGTCCATCAATTGTAACTGATCCCAATTTTGTAAAAAGCAAAAGATCACTTTTTATCTTTATTATTTGGGTACGTTGATAATGAAAAATTTTCCAGCTTTCAATCTATCCTTGAGAATTTAAGAGTTTCAGAGAAAACCACTTTTATCATCTGCTGTAAATAATTCGGGATAATCAATGCCCTTTTGTAAGGACCTTAACGAGCTCTCACCTATTTCGACAATAAGCATTCTCGTAGCTAATATCCCAAGTTCAATAAACTAATTTCTTGCTTCAACAGGCACTTGTATTGCTAGAATAATTCTTAAAATAGTAAATTGCCACGGCTTTTGCAGTTATTATTTAGCTTAACAATCTAGTTTCTCAAAAGCTTCAATATTTTATTTTCAAAGTATTTCTTTAAGTATTTATTGAGCTTTTATCTATTTAGTTTTACAAATCGTTAACTTTCTGTTTAATTTCACGGAGATAAGCATGATAATCATAATGGAACCACACGCTTCAGATGAGCAAATCAACAAAGTCGTAAACCGAGTACAAGAGCTAGGCCTCAAAGCCATTCTCAATAAAGGCGAAATTCAAACTGTTGTCGCAGTGATTGGTGACGAAACTTCTAAGGTTCCAAGCACCGATGTTTTTGACGAATTATCAGGTGTCTTTCGTACTGAGCGAGTTCAAGTTCCATTTCGTTTAGCTAGCCGCACCTTCAAAAAAGAAGATAGTGTTTATGAAATTATTCCTGGCGTCAAAATCGGCGGCAATGAAGATTTATTGGTAATGGCTGGTCCCTGCTCAGTCGAAAGCGAAGAAGGCATAATGCAAACCGCCCACGCTGCCAAAGCTGGTGGAGCAAAAGTTCTTCGTGGAGGAGCTTATAAACCAAGAACCGCTCCTCGTACATTCGAAGGTTTAGGCGAATTGGGACTTAAACTTCTCAAACAGGCCTCCAAGGAAACTGGCTTAGCGGTAGTTACTGAAATTATGGATATTCGCGATTTAGATTTAGTTTGCGAAGCGGCCGATATTATTCAAGTTGGCGCTAGAAATATGCAGAATTTTTCTATGCTCAATGAGCTTGGCAAAAGCAAAAAGCCAATTCTTCTAAAACGCGGAATGAGCTCAACAATTGATGAATGGTTACTTGCAGCCGAACGTATTATTCATCACGGAAATGAAAGAGTTATTCTCTGCGAAAGAGGAATTAGATCATTCGATTCAAAATATACTCGCAATGTGCTCGACTTAGCCGCCATTCCAGTAATCAAACAGTTATCACATTTGCCTATTATTTCCGATCCTTCTCATGGAACTGGCAAAACTGCCTATGTGAAATCGATGACCTTGGCTTCAGTTGCAACAGGAGCAGATGGATTAATTATTGAAATTCACCCAGACCCAGAAAATGCTTTATCTGATGGCCCTCAAAGCTTGAAGTTTCACCAATTCTATGATCTAATGGAAGAAGTAAAACAAGTAAGATCTTTAGTCAAACCGATGTATTCTCCAAAGAAATCTCCAGCAGGGGTTTGATTGAACAAATGACAATAAAGCACGGCGCTTAATTTAGTCTTGAAAACAATCTTGAAATAAATCCAGGACGGAATGACGAGAAGGAATTATTTCTGTCACTCTGTTTTGAGCTATACCAAAATAAGCTAAAAAATGAGCATGTACAAAACTTAGGATTCAATCTTGAGTTTCTTGGCTCCTCCTGTCAAGGAGGCTGGGGAGGTAATCACATAAAGTTGATAAAGGATTAAAATACGCTAATGTCTTAAGAAGGCTTAGTATAGTTCCAAGATCTTTCTCGATAACCAGTTCATCAAAGCAGCCATTCTGCATAAGCTGAGTTCACCAATTGAAAATCTAAATTTCCCCCAAAAGAATTCAATTTAAGATTCAGGCTTATTTTCTGGAGGCCAGAGGAATTCAATTATGTCTTTGCCACTGAAAATTTGATCGTAAAGCTCATTCAACCGTTCATTTCTTTTTTCAACTGATTGATTCAACGTTTCTGTTACTAATGCCTGAACTGGATCAAGAAGCACTTTTTGTATATCAGAATATAGATTACTGAGAGCATCATAAGTCTCATTATATAAGCTCTCTGCATTAGGATAACTATTAACAATTTGATTAGTTACCATCGCTGAGTTCAGTCCAACACTTACTACCTTTTGGAGAATGGCTGGGTTTCTTGTTTCAGAGAGGAGTACTCCCTTAAACTGACCATCCCTTATCGAATCCATACTAGCAGATTGAAGAGTTGGCATTTTGTCTCTTTGAAGAGCAACTCTAAGCCTATTTGTTATAGAAAAATGAGGGGGATTAACACCACCTGGATTTACCATTAAAACTTCCTTAGAAAAGAAAAACGAATGGTCTTTGCTGTAAATACTTGTTCTCGCCCTTGTCAAGTCAATTTGTTCTTTTAAACAACTAAAGGGAAGGTCTTTGATATATTTTTAGAAACTTTTTATATGTTCAATTAATGTTCAAGTAATTGCGGAGAATTTAATTAATGACGACTCAAGCTCAAGCAGAAGCCCTAAAAGCTGGACTAGAAGGCGTAATTGCAGGCGAAAGTAAAATTTGTTTGATTGATGGAGAAAACAGAAAGCTCAGCTACAGAGGATATGATGTCGCTGACTTATCCAAATATTCATCTTTCGAAGAAACCACTTTCTTGCTTCTGAATGGCAGATTGCCCAGCGTAAATGAGCTGGAAGTTTTCAAAAACGAACTTGCAAAGGCTAGATATATTCCAAGTCAGATTCTGGCAATGATTGCTTTAGTTCCTCCTCAAACTCATCCAATGGACATGTTGAGAACTATTGTTTCAGCTCTAAGTCAGCATGAGCCAGATGTAAGTGACAACTCTACAGAAGCCAATCTAAGAAAAGCAACTCGCCTTATTGCTCAAGCCCCTGTAATTGTTGCAGCATATCACCGCCTCAGAAACGGTTTACAGCCAATTCCACCAATCAAGAAATTAAATCTCGCCTCAAACTTCCTCTACATGCTCACGGGTGAAGAGGCTCATGAATATGCTGAGAAAGTATTTGATATGTGCATGATTTTACATGCCGATCACTGCTTCAATGCTTCAACCTTTACGGCTAGGGTTACAGCTGCAACTCTTTCTGATTTACATTCAGCCATCACATCTGCAATTGGTGCTCTCAAAGGCAAGCTACATGGCGGCGCCAATCAAGAAGTAATGGAATTACTCAATAAGATTGGATCAATTGAAAACGTATCTCCCTATTTGACCAAAATGTTTGAAGAAGGCAAAAAGGTACCTGGTTTTGGACATAGAGTTTATAGAACCTGTGAAGATCCAAGAGCTACGATTCTTAGAGAATCATCCAAAGAGCTAGGCATTTGCGAAAACAATACCAAATGGTTTGAAATTTCTAAAGCCATCGAAGACTTTGTCGTTCACAGCACTCAGGAAAAAGGCAAACCACTTTATCCTAATGTCGATTTCTATTCCGCTTCTACCTATCATGTCTTAAAAATTGAACCTCAACTCTTTACGCCAATTTTTGCGATGTCACGCTTAGCTGGCTGGTGTGCGCATGTAATTGAGCAACATGCAAATAATAGACTTATTCGTCCACAAGCTCACTATATAGGCGAAAGAGATTTAAGCTATGTTTTGTTAGACAAAAGATAAAAACCAATGACTTTCAATTATCAATTTCAAAATCTGCCTGAATTATTTTTGAAACGGGCAGAGGAGAATAACTGCAAAACGATTTTTTATTTCAAGCCTCGAAAAGGAAGAAAAGAAGAAAAAAGTTTTGAACAATTGAATTGGAATGAATCAAAAAAGCAAGTTGAGCATTTAGCGCTTGGTCTTATTAGAATCGGCTCCCAGCCTACAGACAATATCGGCATACTTGCAAATACCTGCATTGAATGGGTAATTGCAGATATTGCCATTATGTGCTCTGCCGCAATCACAGTCTCTCTCTATCACACATGCACTCCCGAAGAATTGCTGTATTTGATAAACGATGCCGATCTCAAATATATTTTTGTTGAAGATAAAAAGCAATTAGAAAAAGTTCTTCAGGTTTATAAAGAAACAAAACTGCAAGGAATTATAGTCTTTGATGAGGCTGTTCAAAAGCCTGAAGCCAATATTCCGATTTATCTTTTAAGTGAAATTCTGCATTCGGAAGATCCTATTCCAGTTTTTGAAGATAAAAGCACTGTCAATGAAGCATTTGAGATCAATAGTGTAATCAAAGAACGAATTGCAAATATAAGACTTGATGATAATGCCACTATAGTTTATACCTCTGGGACTAGTGGACAATTAAAAGGTGTTTTGCTCACTCACAAAAATATATTGGCGCAAATTCAATCAATTTCTTCGGTAGTTCCCATCAACAATTCTGCGCAACACTCATTACTTGCCTTTCTGACATCAGCACATATTTTTCAGAGAATTGCGGGGGGGTGGTATTTTATAGATCAGGCTTGCCCAATTTATTGGTGTAACCGCATAGAGAGAATTGCTCAATATCTCCATGAAAGCAATGCCACCATTATCCTTTCAGTCCCATTAATTCTTGAAAAGATCAAATCCAAAATCCTCAACCAAATCGAAGAGCTCCCCGACGCTAGTAAATTAATTGTCAAAAATGCTTTAAATGCTGCAATTGCTTTTAAGCGCGCTGAATTCAAAGCACAAAGCAAAACCGTAAAGACTATTATGCGCTTGGCTCATCAGGGGGTTTATGAGTCGGTTCTGAAAAAAGTTGCCGAGAAAATCAGCCCAACCCTCAAAGTCATCATATCTGGCGGAGCTCCAATTTCTCCAGCCACAATTGAATTCTTTCATGCACTTGGTATTTATTTGATTGAAGGCTATGGACTAACAGAGAACACCGCTGTTCTTTGCGCCAATTCAATTTGGGAAATAACGATGAATAGCGTTGGTAAACCACTGTCAGGAACAGAAATAAAGATTGCTGAAGACGGCGAAATACTTGCAAAGGGTGACATTATTTTCAAAGAATATTGGAATAAGCCAGAAGCCACACGAGAAGCGTTTACTGATGATGGCTGGTTCAAAACTGGCGATTTGGGACATTTGGACAAAGCGGGGAATTTATTTATTACTGGCCGCAAAAAAGATTTGATTGTAAATGCAGGCGGTAAAAAAATCATGCCAGCTTTAATTGAAGAAAGCGTCAGGGCAAGTTTATATATTGATCAAATTGCAGTATTTGGGGATAAACAAAGATGGATTGGCGCACTTATTACCTTACACAAAGAAGCCGTTCTAAAGACATTAGGCAGAGATCCAAAAATAATTAATGATGAAGGCTGGGAAATACTCTGTGAAAGCGATGAAGTAAATAAATTAATCACGCATGATTTGCAAGATAAATTAAAACATTTAGCTGAATATGAAAGAGTACAAAAATTCAAAATACTTCCTCAGCCTTTTAGTCAAAAAAAAGATGAACTGACTCACACAATGAAACTAAAGAGAAAAGTTGTTGAATCAAATTACAAAGCAATTATTGATAGTTTATTTGTGATTTGATTATTTTAATGAACCTGGAAGTTTCCTGAGAACCGTTTCTAGAGTGGTAGAGACTTTGGATTCTTCAAGAGCTGATTTAGGAACAACTGCCGCTGCCCCGCCAAAACCAGCTTGAAGAAAGAAATTAGGGCATATAGGTAAAAAGTCCACCTGAATTAAGATGAAAGAAGCTTAATAATCATTTGAATCTTTCTCCTAGCACTGATTCCACGATGAACGTTGACTTTAGCCTTCAGATGAGAGAAGTACCCATCACATGAATTTGTTGTCTTTTCGATTCGGAGATGTGGAAATTTCTCAAAGGTAAAAAGATACGCTAATTGCCTTTTGATAGCATTAAATGCTGATCTAAGCCTTTTATGTTTGAATTCCCCTGATTCATTTCTTTCTTTTAAAAACTCTTTGTATTTTTCTTTAAGTTCATTGTATTTCTTTGTGAATTTCTCTTCTGATGATGCTTTTAACCTTAAGATCAATTCTCTCAATTCTTTTCCACATTCTGTTCTCGGCCTTTTAGTAGTATATCTCGATATATTTTGGACTAAATGAAAGTGACAAAGCTGGATTGGAACTGATGGAAACATATTCTCAAGAAGCTGAATGACTCCTTGTCTCCCATCAATTGTGAAACTTAGGATTTTGTGTGTCTTTCTAATCTCCGCTAGAGCCTGTTTGTAATATACTATTTTCTCTGAGCTCTGAAAGTCATAGTGAATATTGGTACCATTGCTCCTAAAGAGGAATAAGCAAAATTCTCTTTTAAAATGACTTGCATCAAAAACTAAATTAATTTCCTCGGAATTGTTCGAGTTAACTCTTAAATCAGGCAAACTCAAGTTGTCAAAATGTTTTCTAATTGTTTTTGGATTTATTCCATATTGGTCTTGAAGCTCTGAGAAGGTTTGTTTTCCAGTGACATATTCTGAATAAAGCTTCTGATAGTTGATTTGCTTTTTATTTAAGAACCAAGATTTGCAGTTTTTGCATTGGAACTGTTGTTTGGAATGTTTGATCCCTTTTTAATGATTTGGGATGAATTACATTGTGGACATATTTTTCTTGGCATTTTTTCTGTACCTTTTGATCAGTACATTCATTTTCTCTCAAATCCTTCTTTCAGTAACCTTTTACAGATTTCTCTAAGTGGACTTTTTACCTATTTGCCTAAATATCTAAGAGTGAGTATAGTCTTTTGCTTATCGATATTGGTATGATAAACATACTGACTTATTTCATAAGACCCCAGATCAATTTTCTGAGTCTTTACTCTCCATAACCTGGTGAAACTTTACAGCAAACTAATATGTCTTCAAAAAAAATAATCGCCTTAGGTATTATCCTAATTTTATTTTCCACAAATACATTTAACGCTAGTCCGTCCATTTCTTCAGTACCAAAGACTGGTGAAAAGCCTCAAGTTACTGAAAATACAAACAAAAAAACAGAGAATGTGCAAACAGGCATAAAACAGACTCCTGAGGCGGATTTTGAACCACAGTACTTAGTTTGTAACAATAAAGGTATTAAGGTTTATCTCAAAGAGAGGCTTTTCAAGAAAGATAGTTCTTTAACTGATTGGAAAATGTATGAGTTTGCTTTTTTTAATAACAATGAACAACCAATAAATATTAAGGGTGCAATTTTTAATAAAATTTCACAAGCTGAATTAAACCTAAAGCTGGCTCAAATTGAGGAAAATAATAAAGCAAACCAAAAGAATTACCGTTACGATAGTGCTACTGGGCAATATTTAAAGCGTAATGTGCCTCGGGCTATTGGTGGCGTTGCAAGAACTTTTGGGGTTAATTTCTTACTTGATTCTCTTATTAATAAAGGAGATTGGGGTTTTGGTGCCATCGTTGGTGGTATAGTTGCGGGTGTAGATGCGGTTTGGTATGCTGGTGATTTAGCCGTGGGTTCCACCAAAACAGCCTATTATGATTCTGAAGCCAGAAAAGAATTGGCTGTTGAGCGAAGAAAAGAAACTGAAAAAACTCAAGAGTCCAGAACCGCTCTGGAGCAAGTGAAAGAAGTTAATAATGAATTGATGGATCTGAAACTTGCGGGTAAAGGTCGAGGGCAAATGATTTTTTTGATTGATCAAAATTCGGTCCCAGACTTTGCTTTTTACTTTAAAGAATTAGATTTGGTTTTTACGCAGTATAAGCACGAAGGTGAAGTAATAAAATACGACAGTAATCAAGTTGAACAAACAATGAAAGAAATTCTGAATGATCCTAATTCAGGAAAAAAAGTTTATGGTTCTCTTGGTTTCATTGATTCATTTACAGAGGGTTTTGGGCAAATTGAAGAACTTGAACTTGGTTTATATTCTTATGATGGAAAACAAGAAGAAGACAAAAGAAAAGCCGATACTATTTACTTCGAAAAGACCTTGAAGGACCTATCAAAGGACCCAACAAAATTCAGTGAGTTCGCAACACATACCATTATGTTCTCTGGTTGCAAGACTTTGAACTTTACTAAAAAGCTGAAAGAACAGATTGTCTATGTATCAAATGATAATACTCAAGATATTGTCCTCCCCGGGCGCTCAGCATCAACAAAACTGAATGCTGATAAATTGAGTTTTTTGTTAATTAATAATATTTTTCATTCTCCAAACCCAGATTCTCTAAAGCTGTACAAACTTGCTGTTAATGAACAGGGAAGAGTATTAGCAAAAAACAATACTCAAGAAATTCAACTTGTTCATTACGGTAATCCAGTTGGGTTTAAAGACACAAACTCAAAATACACAACTTGTAAAGGTGCAGTGGGAGAAATACTTAATCCGATAATTGAAAAACCACAACCTTTATTTACTAAAACCCTCCTTCCTGGTGAATACGCCTTTGCAAGAAAAGAGAATGAAAATTTAGTTGTTTATGATTTCTCTGTTGAGTAAATGTGAGGATTAATATTTACTCAATTGATCTGACAACTCGACCTAGTTTTTTAAATTCTTTTTGATACCCTTTACAAAATGCTGCTTTGCTAATCAATGAGAGTTAATTTCATTCCCTACTCATCCCCAAGCTTGAACATAGCTAAAAAAGCTTCTTGAGGTACTTCTACGCTTCCAATCGCTTTCATCTTTTTCTTTCCTTCTTTTTGTTTATAGATATTTCGGCAAATCTTCATATTGCTGAATTAATTCTTCAAATTCAATTGGCTTATATTCAAGTACTTTGTGTCTTAGTAGTTTTACTTTTTCTTTATCTCTATTATTCAACTCTTTGCTTACCATTAAATTATCACATAGGGTATTAAACATATCTTCATTCATATCAAATTTTTCGTTGTATAAACTAATGAACATTTTTTGGTCTTGAGTTAGAGAAAAAAATAAGCCTTCAGTCAATATGGTAAAACAACCTTTATTTATATTTAAGCATTGAATTGAATGTATTGGATTTTTGTAAAATACTTTAGTGAGAATAAATTCTTTCCGAAATTCTCCTTCCATGGAGTGAGCATAATTGGCCTCATTATATAAAACACAAACATACTTCTTTCTTAATTTCTCATCTTTATGACTTATCGCTCCCTCTTTCAAAGCGTCTATTAATTTAAACCAACACCTATCACGATATATTACTCCTTCTCTCAGAGAATCTATTAAATTAAACTCTGTGTTACCAGAATCATCACTACCAAAGTTTAATGGAATAGATTTGTTTGATATTAATGCTTCTTCTAATGATTTTGGTAAATGATTTGCCATATCTCTACAGCGATTATGTGGTATTAAAACCAAAATAAAAACAACAGAAAAGAAAGTTGAAATAATGGCCAGTAATGTAAAAATGATTTTTTTCTTTTTTGTTTTACTTACAAAAGCTAAATAGATAGTAATTATGCAAGAACAAAATAGAGAAATAATCCAAATCAAATCATTAGAACTTACAATTCCCATTATCTACTCTTCGCCTAATTTAAGAACTCCAAGAAAAGCTTCCTGAGGTACTTCTACACTACCAATTGCTTTCATTCTTTTATTCCTTCTTTTTGTTCTGCTCGAAAAGTTTCTATTACTTCTTTTCTTAATAATTTCACTTTCTTTTTATTTTCAGTACTAAGCTGTCCACTTTTTTCTAACTCATTACATATAGTATTAAATTTACTTTCACTCATACCTAGTTTGTCTCCATTCATATTTTTAAACTCTGGATCTAATGACAAAGACAAGCCTATGATTAATAAATAAAAACCAGACTTATTTGTACTTAAACATTGAATTGAATGTATTGGATTTTTATAAAATACTTTCGGAAGAATAACTTCAGCTAATATTTCAGCTTTAATAGTGTCAGAATTATTAGCTTCATCATATAAAACACAAACATATTTTTTTCTTAAATTGGAATCTTTGTAACTTATTGCTCCATCTTCCAGAGCATCTATTAACTTAAACCCACAACTATCGTCAGCAGCAAAATCTAATGGAATAGGTTTATTTGATGCTACCGCTATTTCTAATGATTTTGGTAAACCATCTGCCATATCTCTACAATCTCTACCTCGATTATCTGGTATTAGAACTAAAATACAAATAATAGACAGCAAAGTTGGAATAATCGTAAGTAATGTAAAAATGATTTTTTTCTTTTTTGTTTTACTTACAAAAGCTAAATAGATAGTAATTATGCAAGAACAAAATAGAGAAATAATCCAAATCAAATCATTAGAACTTAATTTCATTGTCTACTCCTCTGCAAGCTTAAGAACAGCTAAGAAAGCTTCTTGAGGTACTTCTACACTACCAATTGCTTTCATCTTTTTCTTACCTTCTTTTTGTTTCTCAAGTAATTTTTTCTTACGAGTAATATCACCGCCATAACATTTAGCCAAAACATTTTTGCGCATAGCCGATATTGTCTCGCGCGCAATCACCTTATTTCCAATTGCCGCCTGAATAGCAACCTCAAACATTTGCCTTGGAATTAATTCTTTGAGTTTTTCGGATAATCTGCGCCCAAGATAATAGGCCTTGCTCTCGTGAACAATACAAGAAAAAGCATCAACACTATCACCAGCCAATTTAATATCAACCCTCACCAAGTCACCTTCCTTGTAACCGATTTGCTCATAACTCAAATTGGCATAACCACGCGATCTTGATTTCAATTGATCGAAAAAGTCAGTGATTATCTCTCCCAGCGGCAATTCATATATCAAAATTGTGCGCCTATCATCCAAATGCTTCATATCCACAAAGATTCCCCGTCTATCCTGACACAAATCCATAAGCGGTCCAACATAGTCTTTTGGACAAGTAATTTGCGCTTTTACCCATGGTTCTTCAATCTTTTCTCTAAGCACTGGTTCTGGTAAATCACAAGGATTATCAATCATAGAAACTTCGCCCTTTATTGTTGTAACCCGATAAATCACACTGGGAGCTGTTGCAATCAAGCTCAGATTATATTCTCTTTCTAGGCGTTCCTTTCCAACCTCCATGTGCAACAATCCCAAAAATCCGCATCTAAAGCCAAAACCCAAAGCTGCTGAGGTTTCTGGTTCTGAACTGATGGAACTATCATTCATTCTTAGCTTTTCGATCGCATCTTTGAGTTCATGATATTCAACCGAATTTACTGGATAGATTCCGCAAAATACCATTGGAACTGCGGGTTTATATCCTGGCAAAGGTTGGGTTGCACCATTTTCAACCGTTGTAATTGTGTCACCAACAAGAGCGCATACTTCCTTGACAGATGCAGCCACATAACCCACTTCTCCGCATGACAAGGAATTTCGCTGCACTTGCTTTGGAATCAGCGTTCCTAATTCTAAAATTTCAAATTCCTTATCCGAAGCAGCCGACATAAATCTGATTTTGTCGCCCACCTTCAAAGTTCCATCAACAACTCTAATGGATGAAACAACCCCACGATAAGAATCATAATAACTATCAAAAATCAAAGCTCTCGGCGGCTTATTTAAAGTATCTATAGGCGGTGGAACTCTCTCAATAACTGCTTCAAGCACATCTTGAATTCCAATTCCTTCTTTTGCACTAACCAAAATCGCTTCAGAAGCATCAATTCCAATAATGTCTTCTATTTCTTTTTTTACACGCTCAACCTCTGAAGAAGGCAAATCAATTTTATTTATAACTGGAATTATTGTTAGGTTATTTTCAAGCGCAAGGTAAACATTAGCCAGCGTTTGTGCCTCCACTCCCTGCGTTGCATCCACCACCAAAAGGGCACCTTCACATGCTGCCAGCGAGCGGGAAACCTCATAACCAAAATCCACGTGCCCAGGAGTATCAATTAAATTAACAACATATTCTTTTCCATCTTTAGCGACATAAGTCATTCGCGCTGTTTGTAGCTTAATGGTAATGCCTCTTTCACGCTCTAAATCAAGATTATCAAGTACCTGCTCTTGCATTTCACGCTTGCTGATTGTGCCCGTATATTCGAGCAAGCGATCAGCCAAAGTGCTTTTGCCATGGTCAATATGAGCGATGATTGAGAAGTTGCGGATTGAGTTTGTTGGTGTTGTCATTGTTT
>DUDU01000021.1 GCA_005110395.1 Candidatus Melainabacteria bacterium
GTTAGGTTCTGATTACAACTTGGTATCAAAAACAAGTTAAGGATCAAAAATTGAATTTATAGAAGTTTCCATATAGGTAACATCATTGATGTAGGAAACGAAAAAGGGCTCACTAAAATCTGGCTTCTTTTGAATTGCGCCCGATCTACAATCTTTTATACCAAAAAGTAGTCATTCAAATAATCTTTCAATCATTCTTGTTTCATTATTCTTTGGATCTAAAGAGATAATCAAAGATTCAGGAAAATTCTAATCTTGTTAAACTAATGTTCAAATTTATATAAAGTATTTCTTTAGCTTGAAATCGATTGTTAATGTTAGCAAATCGATTTCTAATCAAATTAATTTCGAGCTAAATCTATAAATGACTTTATTAATCGGATACCAGCAACATATAGCCTTATGAAATTAAAATCCCGCACAATCTCACATTCAAGAAGCTCCTGTTCAAAAAATATTTTCAAAAGCAAAGTTGTTTCATTATTTTTGACATTTCTTTTCGCTTCAAGCTTTTTATACGCTTCTCCTCAAAACGCTCAAGCAAATAATGGTGGTGATCTTTATTATCTAAGCTCAACTGGTTACTTAATAAGATTAGATATAAAAAAAGTCACCGAGACAGGTCAAGTTGCAGCTGGATTAATGCCTTGGGGAGCCACTTCGTGCGGTGGACATATTTATTTTACAGATTTCGCACTGGATCAAGTTTTTGATTTTTATCCAAGCGAAAAATCTCTAAATAAAATAAAAATCGATCCAAAAGACATTGCTTATAAAGAAGTTGATTTGGTCAGTAAAGAAGAAGCCAAAAAGAATAAATCAATGTTGGTTTCTGCTTTCTCTAAAGTACATAAAGCTAAAATTAAACCACCAACTTACGATGCTACTTCAGAACCTTTACCTATCGCTGATCATAATCGCAAAATTGGTTTAGCTTCAATTGCCTGTAACCTTGATTATCTATTTGTGGCAAGTACTCTGAAAGACCGAATTGAAGTTTTGTCTAGAAAAGATTTAAGTCGTGTTGCATCAATTTTAGTCGGAGAAAGACCATCAGGCTTGGCAGTCAGCGAAGATGGAAGCACTTTGGCTATTAGTTCTACTGGCGCAAATAAAGTCTATTTGATTAATAGCTTAAGTGGAGATTTTGCAAAGCAAGCCGAAATAACAGTCGGAACTGGACCAACCGAAATTGCTTGGGTTGGTAATGAAAAGGTTTTTGTCTTAAACCGTGGAAGTAATAATGTTTCTGTGATTAATACGGCTAATGCTGAATCGGCCAGTACTATTAGTTTTGATTTTCCGATTAATTCAATAGCTTCTTCCAAAGAGAAAAACAAAGTTTATGTTTTAGCTGGAATAGACAAAAAATTATTTCTCGTCAATCCTGATGATTTAACTTTTAAAGATTATCCAATTAGTGATGCTTTGAAATTTCCAGATTTATTAAATGTAATTGGCGATAAAGATGGCGAATTGTTGATTGGCAGCGAAGCCGATGGAAGATTTATTGTTTTTGATATAGATAAACTTGAATTCACTCAAAAAATTCAAACCAATTTGCCACCAAAAGCCATAGTTACATTAATAGATGAAAATTCAAAAGATGAAAGCAAATCAGCATATTCCCCAGAACAAAAGGGAATAATATCTAAGCAATCAAATACATCATTATCATCAGAAGAGCCATCTAACAAAACAAATGTTCAAAATGCAAAGATTGAGCAATCCAATTCTGTAGAAAATTACTCAAGTGTTTATGACACAAAATTCGATTCAGAAATAAATACTCAAGCTGCCTTAAAAAATTCCACCAATTATTCCACTACCACTAATCTCAATACTGAGTTAAATACTGAACTAAATTCTGGCTCCAACGCTGATCTAAGTTCACAGTCAAATTCGACTGTGAATTCAAAACTGAATTCTAATTTGAGTACTGAGTTTAATAATAGTCAGTCAAGCGCTGATTTTCTTTCTGATTCACCTCCTACAACGGTTTATGAAACAAATTTTTCAACTGCAGACAAATCATTATCTGATTCAAAAGCAAGCACTTTATCCAGCTCAAAGGCAAATCCTAATTCAAACCTAAACTCAAATTCGGTTTCAAGCTCCTTAACTAATTCTGCGGAAAAACCCACCACGGAAAAGAATAACGAAAAAGGAAAAGAAACTGGTTTGAAATCGTCATACAAACGTTTCTTTCAGAAAATTAAGAATAGAGATGAGGTAAAAAATTAATTAGATAAAAATTTATGAAAGGTAAGTTTATAACTCTAGAAGGAATTGATGGTGTAGGTAAAACTACTCAACTTGAATTATTGAAAATCTTTGCTCATGAAAAGTCCAAAGACAATTGGATATTCACTAGAAACCCAGGGGGGACTGAATTAGGAATAGAACTCAGAGAAATTCTTTTAAATAATCAAACCTTGAGGGTAACTCCCCTGGCCGAGACCCTTTTATATATTGCAGATAGAGCCGAACATATAAGCAAGTTTGTAATTCCCGCTCTCGAAGAAGATACAATAATCATTTGTGATAGATTTATAGATTCAACAGTGGCTTATCAAGGCTATGGACGGGGGTTAAATATAGCTAATATTCACAAATTAAATGAAATTGCGATTCAAGGTATTAAGCCTGATTTGACTATTTTGTTTGATGCAGATCCATCAATTAGCTTTCAGAGGGCAAAATCTCGCGGACAATCTGGAGATAAAATTGAAGCGGAGGGTCTTGAATTTCAGAAGAAAATCAGAGCGGGGTTTTTAGAGATCGCCCAGCTAGAACCTGAACGCTTTTGCATAATTGATGTAGCTAAAAAAAATCCCAGCGAAATTCATGAAAATGTTTTAAAAGAAATTGAAAAAATAATTACTTAATCAGAAACAAATAAGGTTAATTCAAGTTCTTGATTAATTAGCCTTTGTAAACAGTTCATGTAGAAAACCTTGTCAAGTAATATAATTTAAATACAATAATTGTAATAGTTCAAGCATTTAGTCAAAAGCCCAGCTTGAGCTTAAAGAGAACTTAATGAATCCAAAAGAATTAATAGAAATATTAGAAAACAAATTAGAGCAAATGCCTGGAAACCAGGAGTTAAAGGAGCAATTAGCGTTCCTTCTTTTATCTCAGGGTGATTTAAATCGGGCAGAAACTCTTTTTAGTGATGTGATTAAGACCAATCCATCTGCACCAGACTCTATTTGGGGACTGGCTAAATTGAGTTGGCAAAAACGTTCTTATGATGTAGCTTATTCTTATATGAATCTCTTGGCTTCGATGCCTAATGCTAGCCTCAACAAAGAGCAGGCATTGATATTTGCTAAAATCCTTGCAAAGAAAGATCATTTTATTGAAGCATCTAAGTGGCTAGATAAGGCAATAGCCCAGGATTCTTCTCTTTTGCAATCTGAAATGCCCTTTCTTAAGCTCATAAAACACAACCTAGTACTTCGCAATTTGGATAATACGCTGGGGCAAACGGGTAGCCCTATGAATGGGCAGATGATGGATCATTTAATGCCACACAATTCTAATTCACCCAGCTCTCCAATTGGCCGACATGTACATTATATTGTTTTGGAAATTTCTCAGCTTTTAGCTCCCTACCAAGGTTTAGGCTATCCAAATCCTATGTCTGCCGCTGGCGCTTTTGATGATGGAACTGAAAACATTGTTTTTGAAGAAGAGCCTGAAAAAGAAGATTTAAATCAAACAAAAAAATTAATTACTTTTGACCAAATTGGTGGACTCAAAAAAGTAAAGCAAGCATTAATTCAAGAAATTATTATTCCGCTCAAAAACCCTCAACTTTGCACTGCTTACAACAAATCTACTAATCCCAAAGTTTTGCTTTATGGTCCTCCTGGTTGCGGTAAAACTTATTTGTGCAGAGCTCTCGCAACAGAAGCCGAAATAAACTTTTTTGCAATTAGGCCAGCTGATTTTATTGATTTAAGTTATGAAGAAAGTGAAATCCGTTTAGCTCATTTGCTTCAGCAGATTCGCGATATGAGACCAGCTGTTATATTATTCGATGAAATTGATTGGTTAGCTGAAAAACCGCAAAAAGGTAATAATTCCGATGAAACTTTATCAAATCAAGCTTTTAAAGCTAATTTACTTAGTAACATACTCGATTTCATAAATACTCAATCAAAATTAAATAATCAAATTGGTCTGATTGCTACTACTAATAAACCTTGGAATTTAGATCATAGTTTTTTCTCTTCAGCCAAAATTAATAAGCACATATTTGTTGGACCTCCAAATAGAGAAGATAAAGTCGATATTCTGAGGATTGCGCTTGAAACTAGGCAAAGCCCTGTTATTGTTCCGAGCAAAATTGATTGTGCCAGAGTAATAGATTCTTTACCTAGGCTATCTTCTGGTGCTGATATTGAAGATTTGGTTGACTCTGCCTTGACTGAATTATTGGTTGAAACAATTGTCAATTTACAAATTTCTAATTCTGAGGTGAATCCTAATATCCTCTTGGCAGAACATCTAATCAAGGCTGGCAAAAGGCAAAAAACAATACCCTCCGTTAAATTATGGATCAGTCAGTCGAGACAAAATCTTTCTCTGCCAAGTCATCCACTAAATGGGATATGGAGAAATATTCTAGAGAACCTTATACTTAGTGAGAATTCAGAGAATAAGGCTAAGGCGCAAAGATTCGTATCTACTATTAAAAGTTCAATTCAAAAATTTTTTCAGGGATTGAAGGGGAATTTCATAAAATCAAAAACTGAGATCGATTGCATAACTGATCTAGATGTTGTAGGTCAACCAATTAAGGATGAGCCCAAAAGCAAAAAATCTGAAAACAAAAAGTTAACAAATAACAAAAAGAGAAAAGACAAATCACAATCAGTGTAAAAAACCGATTTTATTTACTGTGAATCGGTGTACCATTGAAGCGTTTGATTTATTTTTTCTAACTGATTATTGTTCACTTGATTGTTCTTGAATAGAGATTTGGAAAATGAGAAAAGCTTATTTAGTTTTGGAAGATGGTTCGTATTTTATTGGTAAGGCTTTTGGCAAATTGGACAATAAAGCTTTTGGTGAAATAGTCTTTAACACAGGAATGACTGGCTATCAAGAAGTTCTAACCGATCCAAGCTATGCAGGACAAATTATTACTTTAACTTATACTGAGATTGGTAATTACGGCATAAACCTCACTGACAATCAATCTCGGAAAATATTTGCTTCAGGTTTTATTGTAAAGAATATAAGCCCACTAATATCTTCATGGAGAGCAGTAGATGGGGATTTAAATAGTTTTTTACAAAAATATCAAATAAGCGGATTATATGGAATAGATACAAGAGCCTTGACCCGTAAAATTAGAAGCTTGGGTGCAATGAGATCAGTTATAAGTACTGAAAATTACCCTGAATTAAATTCTGATTTATCAGAACAAGAAATAATCAAGCAATTATTAGAAGAAGTAAAACAATCTAAACAAATGTCAGGCTTGGATTTGGCTTCTGAAGTGAGTACCGAAAAAGCATATACCCGTCCGTACGATAAATACTTATCTTCTAGTAATTTTGCAAAAAATACTCAAAAAAATGCAGAAATGCACAAAAAACCTTGTGCAAAAGTGACAGTGCTCGACTTTGGCCTCAAAGATGAAATGCTCAATCTCTTAAATAAGCAAGGTATAGATTTAGAAATAATTCCTGCCAATTCCAGTTTTGAGCAGATTATGCAGACCAAACCAAACGGAATTTTTCTTTCCAACGGACCCGGAGATCCAGAGGCTTGCACCAGCATTATTGAAACGGTTAAAAAATTAATTGATTATGTAAGTAGTAAAACTAATGAAGATTCATATATTCCTCTTTTTGGAGTCTGTTTAGGTCATCAGATTCTATCTTTGGCTAGTGGAGCTGAAACTTTTAAGCTGAAATTTGGACATCGAGGAAGCAATCATCCGGTAAAGGATCTCCTAAGCGGCAAAAGCTTTATCACAAGTCAAAATCATGGTTTTGCAGTTAAAGAAGAGAGTTTACCCCTAAATAAAATTCGCATTACTCACAAATCTTTGAATGATGGAACAATTGAAGGTTTTGAATATATAGATAAGCCAATTTTTGCGGTTCAATTTCACCCAGAGGCTTCTCCTGGCACGCATGATACTAATTACCTTTTTGATAAATTCACATCATTAATAACTAAGAGTTCAAATTAATTTTGAAATCAAACTTCTTGCTTGAATCTTAATAAGCGAGAACCACTAATCTGTGAGAAGGATAGTTCACAAGAGAGTTGAATTGTTCTCTTTTAGTTGATTTAGTTCTTGTGAGATAAGTAATCCCCAATTTTCATAGATGTAACCTTATTTGAATAATAGGGCTTAATCAGTCTTTTACGCATTAGGATTTTACTTTGAATACAGAAAGTTTCAGTACAAATAGCTACCGTATTAAAGTACAAAGTAAGCATTATGACAAACCCATCAATAAATAAATCTACTATGAATTTCACCATTATCGGCAATAACAATAATGTGAATATTGGTGATAGTAATTCTCCGCTTAATTTAACTAGTGGAGTCAATACAGAAGCTACTGCTTTGCACATTTCTAATGCTGATACTAGGAATAGTCTACCTGCTTCAACTGGAAATAACACTTCCTCTCTAGTGGCATATGCTCAGACTAATACTCAGACTAATACTCAGCCATATACCAAAATAGACAAATCAGAAATCACCAAAACTCCACCACAAGATGCTGTAAGTCCAGCTTCTTTTACTCAAGCAAGGGTAGAAACTAGAACTAATAATAATTATGATCAATATGCTGGACTATACAAAGATTATATTGGTGCATATAAGACAAGCTATATAACAGCATATGAAAAATATTTAGCTACTCACATATCTAGTCCAACAAGCAATATATCTCAAGATACTAGATACTTGTCTCAAGCTCCTATCCAACATTCAAGACCTTCACCACAACAACAACATTTAAATAGTAGTTTAACTAATGTTTCTCAAAATTTAGGTCATTATTCTCATCCATATACCCCTAAAAACTATCAGCATAATCCTGCGAACTATATAAATGCTGATTTTAGAAATCATGATTTTATGAATTCTAGAAATAAATATCCTAAAGTTCACAAAAATAGATTTCCTCAGCAAAATCCTCAAAGTACGATTAACCAAATTGCTCACCAATTGAGTTCTCTTACTAGTCTGGTTAATCAGCTGAGAAACAATAATGGTTCAAGTAACAATTTGAGACATGCTAATAATTCAGAATATTCTCCAAGCCATAGAAACCCATTGAGAAATGAATTAGATCATAAATTAAATTCATTTTTAGGTAATAAAAACACATACAATAATGCTGGCCTCAATTCAGCATATTCACCATATAACAATTCATACAAAAATCTTTTAGCTAATGATTCTACTTTTGCTTCCAATCTTTCAAATAGAAGTAATCAAGATGCAGAATATAATTTTAGGGGTACAAATGGCTTTAATAACATTGAAAGTGGCAATTCCAATTCACTTGTAATTCTTGATGCAGACAGTAGTGGTAACTTTATTAATTTAGGTAATGGTTCAAGTAAAGTTGATTATAAAAATAGTCCAGGAAAACAAGATACTTTTTTATTCGGCGGTAAAGGAAAAGCTGATACTTTTGCAATTAGTGGAATAACTCTTAAAGATACACTTGCAGCGCTTAGTAAGGATTATGTTTTTGTCAAAAGGGATAATGGTTTTTCTTTGATCAATAGAAATACTGGTGGTGAAGTTAGAACTTTAGGTTTTGAACGTTTGGAATTTAAAGATGCCATTTTGGATTTGACCACTAGTAAGGGAATGCAAGCTCTTGAGGATGGACTTAGTGATGCTAATGTTGAAATAATTGACTTAAGTAATAATTCATCCAATAATTCTCAGTGGGATAGTAGTTCTAGTTATTTGGCTCCTTCTGGCTTAGCAAGAAATTTTGGTACGGGAAATGATTATGGCGATAATTCTTGGAATGATGCTTCAAACAACTCTGATTTTGACTCTAATCCATACTCAAGTTTAGCTTCAGATTATAGCCCAGGGCTAGATCCACACTATAATTCTAGTTTGAATTCAAATGCATACTCAGACTCACCTTATTCATCATTGAATATACCTGAGTTGAGAGGTGGAAATTGCTTGCCAGGAGAGCTTGTTGGCAATCACAAGTATTACGGTCAAGATAATTCTTGGGATTTCACCAATCAAGCAAATCCACCCAGCTCACTAATAGCCCCATATTATCAAGAATCATATGATTCAAATTCTGAGTATGGACCGCCTGTAATAGTTATTAATCCTGGTAATCCAGTAGATTCAATCGACCCAAATCCAAATATTGATCTAAACACCATTAGTCTTTCTGGAACAGGACCAAACAATATAGTTACTCGAAATAATCAACCTGGTGCACCTCTCACAATAAATACTCAACCGAATACTGGGGCAATTATCAATAATCTTTTTGCACCAGCAAATGCCACTTTAGCTTCCGGCTTTAATGGATATATTGGTAGTAGTCAAACTCAAATTAGAGGATCTAATACAAGTAGTGATCCAATTAATGGAATATTTCACTCATTTGGTACTTTTGGAGATCCAACTAATAATTCGGCTGGAACGGCACCCATAGATATTGATTTAGGTTCAAGATCCAATGGTATTCCTCACAGAATAATTGCAGTTGCTGGAGCTGGAAATATAAATATGCGAGGCGGTGATTTATCTTTATTATCTAGTCGTTCAGGAGGAGCAGCTAATCCAGGTTTTACTATTCAAGATGCAAGAAGCGTGAGAATTGGTGGGCAATTAATTCAGCAAACACATGATGCAGCTAATCGTCAAAATATATATGTTGATGAAAGAAATCAGGTATATAGAATCAATCCAGAGGCTCAAGTAATCTTTGTCTCAAGAGATAGAGTAAATTTTGAAAATACTAATAACAATGTTGGTATAGGCAATCCTGGCAGCACAAACAATCAAATTGATGTAAATAATTTTGTGAATCAATCTGGTCAATTACCTCATGCAACAAGAGTTATTACCGATGGTCAAGTTCTGGATTTAGCAGAGCTATTACCATTTAGACCAGACCAGGCTCCTCCAGTGCAATCGCAAAACCAGCCAACCCCTAGAAATGGACAAGGTACTGCAACTGGATTAAATGCAAGACCTGTGATACCGGCCCCTCAATTTCAACCACAATTGCAGAATCGCGCTTTAGTCTTTGCTTGAAAGGAACTAAACTTATTCGATCTGCCTCTGAATTAAATAGACTCAGCCGCTTTGGAAGAAGATATCAAAAAAACTAAATCACAAAAATGTGAACTTATGCCGGTGTTCTTGAGTTTATTAGCTATAAATCTGATCTAAAATGTTTTGCTCTAAACACAATTGAAAAGTAATCAGTGAATAATGAGCAAAGTAGAACAAAAATTAACTCGAGAACTCGGAATTATATTGCCAGAAGCTAGCTCTCCTGTAGCAAATTATGTTTCATTTAAAAAGATTGGTAATTTGGTTTTTTTGTCAGGCCAATTACCTAAAATAAATGGTGAATTTAAGCAGATTGGAAAAGTTGGCAAAGACTTGACCCTAGATGAAGCGCAGCAGGGAGCATATAATTGCGGATTGAATTTGCTAGCTCACCTCAAGGTCGCCTGTGGTGGTGATTTAGATAAAGTAAATGAATGCGTCAAATTGACAATTTTTGTGAATGCCGCCGATAAATTTTATGATCTTCCCCTTGTTGCAAATGGTGTCTCTGGTTTAATGGTTAAAGCTTTTGGAGAAAAAGGCAAACATACTCGTACAACAATTGGAGTAGCTTGCTTGCCTAGCAATGCTGCAGTAGAAGTAGAAGCAATTTTTTCACTTATTTAAATTAAATTTGTAACAAGTGAGTTAAATAGATAAATGCAAAATCCTTTTATTCAAACAGCTAGACTTACTAAAATCACTAAGCCATTTGCAGCCATCAACGGTAAAAGAGCTGGATATATTCAATTAGCTGAATCAAAAGAAGCTTTGCACTATGAGGATTTATCTGATTCCCTCTTTTTGATAGCCAAGCAATGGTGTACTAAATTGGAAAAGTTAGGTGCAAAGAGAGTATATTGGATAATAATCAGTGAACAGGTGAAGCAAATTCATATTCATTTATACCCAAGATGGTCAGATGAAGAAATTAAGGGTATTGATCTTTTCGCTTTGAGAGAATCAGATCCTCAACCAGCTTGGAATGAAGATCTGAATTTATTACTAAGTGAATGGGCAGAAAAAAATTTAGTTGAAATTATTTAACTAAATTTTGTTTTTTTGTTTAGCTTATTGAGCAATTGCAAATCGACTTGCCATAAAATCTCTGACCTTTTTGACAGCTGGGTTTGATTCAATAGAAATTACAGTTGGAGTTTTTGCAATTCTCTCAAAATTTGCTTGAAGATTTGGTAATAATTCTTTGACTTTTGGATAAGCAATATTCAAGTTTTGCCAAGCTTGGTAAAAGAGTGGATCAACCGCATTAAAACTATTTTTATCTTGAAGAGTTGCCAATTCTTTTTCAAATACTTCAAGTTTTGCAATTAAGTTTTGTTGATGATTTGTGCGCTCTTCATCAGTTAGTTTGTGTCTACCAAGAGTTTCCATGAATAATTCACGCACAGTTGGAAAGATTCCTGTGCAAATAACTTGGCAAAGAGTACGAACTTTGGCTCTATCTGGCTGAGATTTTGGCAGCATATTTTGTTCTGGAAATTGCTCTTCCAAAAATTCAAAGATAGACCAAGATTCATAGATATTTTGTCCTTTATCAGTTACCAAAAGCGGCACTTGTCCATGAGGATGCATATTCAAAAATTCTGCTTCTTTTTGTTTGCCAGCTGCTAAATCGATATAAGTAAAATCAAAATCAACTTTTTTGTAGATTAAAGCTGCATGAGCTAAATAGCTAAATGGTGAAACGGGATGACCGTATAATTTGTATTTGCTTGCCATAGTTTTTATTGAATCTCAGAGATGTGAGGGTGATTAGGAAATTGTGCGGTATTCTTCTGAGACTTACTTTTTAAATTAAAGAATAGACCTCAGAACTTTTCAATAATAGGTCATCTTGCTTTTGGTTGATTTAATTTATTGTTTTCAATTTATATTTGGAAAAAATTGAACAATGCAGTTAGCCTAGAATGATGAACAGCTTCTTGAGAGAGTGATACTATTGGTACTGAACAGAAAATCTCCTTACAAAATTGTTCACAAAAATTCAATTTTATTCATTTAAACTATTCACAAAAATATTTATTAAAATTCTATGCCTTTCAATTTGGGTTTCCCAGAATTAATCTTGATATTTGCAATTGGGCTTTTGCTCTTTGGTCCCAAGAAATTGCCTGAATTGGGTAAATCACTGGGTGATGCCCTATCAAATTTCAAAAAGTCTTTTCATAAAGCATCTGAAGACGAGACAAAATTACTAACAGATCCCAAGGCAGATAGTTCCTCGGATGAAAAAAATTAAATTTCTCAATATTTGACCTAGATTTGAGTCATAATAGGTAAGTTCATAAGATTTAGGCTTTTCGCCGAGTCAGTTTCACTTTAGTTGAGGATTATCAGTTGACATTAGGGATATTTACCACCGAACCAGTAGTAGTAGCAGTCGAAGAAGTCACTCTCTCAGAACCAGCCCTCTACTTGTTATTCGACAAGCTTAATTTAACTCATTTTGAGAATCAAGTTCCTCTATCCCGCATCAAATGGTCTGAAAGAATAGGCACAGGGAAAAACCATCATCGTTTTGCCGACTTTACAGTTTTTCAAGATAAACAATTTCAACCGGTTATTAGGCTTTCTAAGCACCTTTTGGGAAGTGAAACCAAATGCCGCATTGCTGAAGTCCTTTTTCATGAAATGGTTCACATTTGGCTTTGGAATCTAAAAAAACCATGGGGACATACTCCTGAATTTCACGACAAAGTCAAAGCATTTAACCCTCCCGCTTTAGATTTAGATTGATTTTAAATAACTTGGATGTAGATTGAATTCGTAATCATGTTCACAATAAATGGCTGAGATTGGAAAAGTAAGTTTATTTGGCCTCGTAGCAAAACAAATCAAGTTTGAGAAATCAGATTTGACTATTGTTTTGATTTACGCCATAGTAATTGGAATGCTTTCTCTCATTACTCCTTTGGCTGTTCAGGAGCTAGTGAATATTATTGCTTTTGGAGTTCTTATACAACCACTTTTGGTTTTGACAGCTCTATTTGTTGGTGGACTTTTATTGACAGGTGTTTTCAAGATATGTCAAAGGTATGTAATTGAACTGATTCAGCAAAGACTTTTTGTAAATAATGCTTTTGAACTAGTTGGCAGAATGCGTTCAATTAAGCGTGGAGCTTTGGATAGCAAGCAAGTTAATTGGTTTATGGAAGTAATTAATTTGCAGAAGAGTTATGCCAAATTGCTGATTGATGGGTTAAGTGCGGTTTTGCAAATAATAATTGGGTTAGGAATTTTATGTTTTTATCATCCATTTTTCTTTGCACTCAATGTTTTCATTGTGACTAGTTTTTTCTTTATAGTTTATTGGGGTGGCAAAGGCGGTGTAAAAACCGGACTGAAAGAATCGCATTATAAATATGAATTAATTCATTGGCTACAAGAAGCGACAGCTTCAAATGATGTTTTTAAGTTAATTGGTAATTCGGAATTTCTTAACGATAAAACCAATCAAATAAATTTAAATTATGTTGAATCTCGCAATCGCCATTTCTCCATAATCATAAGACAAAATATTCTCAGTATTCTTTTGCAAACAGTTGCAGCAGGCATTCTCCTTGCTCTCGGTGGCTGGCTAGTAATTCAGGGTGATTTGACTCTAGGGCAATTAATTGCAGCCGAGCTGGTTTTGGCTGGTGTTTTGGTGGCTATAGATAAATTCATTGGAAGCAATGATTCAATTTTTGGTTTACTTATTGCTTTGGTGAAATTAGATTTCCTAAAAACCAGACCAGTTAGAGAAATTAGCAATCACAAAATTATTCACTATGCTGAAAAAGGCTTAAAGCTTGAATGCCGCAATTTACACTTTGAATATACTGACCATGATGGAAATATTGAATCCGTCTTAAAGGGAGTAGATCTGACGGTTGAGCCAAGCGAGTGGATTTTGATTGACGGACCTCGCGGAAGTGGAAAAAGCACTTTGATGAATATCTTATGTGGATTGGATGAGGCTCACAAAGGTTTTATTTATCTTGACGAAACTGAAATTGCCGAAATTGACCTTGCAACTTTGGGGCAAATTGTTGAATTCGTCAAAGCTGGAAGAGAATTTATTTTGGAAGGTAGCATTGCCGACAATATATTGCTAGGTAGAAAAGAAAATACCATAATGCGCAAAGCTCTTCAGATCTCCGGGCTGGAAGAGGAAATTGAGAATATGCCAGCTGGTTTGAAATCAAAAATGCAGAGCAAAGGAATTAATTTTTCTGAAAGTCAAGTTTTTCGTATTTTGATAGCTAGAGCTTTAGTTGAATCTCCCAGACTGCTTTTGATTGATGAAGGTATTTTCAATATTTTTGATGAAGAATTAAAAATACAAATTTTGGATGGATTGGCCAATGGTCTAAATTTCAAACCAACAGTTGTGTTTTTCGGTTCAGATGATTTAATTCAAAATTATGTTGATAAAAAATATATTCTCAAAAAAGGAAAACTTGAACTTAAGCCATAAACGAATACGAAATTGAATGGGTGAAGTTTCTTTAAATTAAATTAAATTACCTTTATTTCATTTATTGTTTGGCAGAATTTCAGGCTCACAATGAGGAAAAGTTGAGTAACATTGGCTTATGGCATACTTATTCTCTAAATCAATAAATCAATTAATTCATGTCTCTCCTCACTGAAGCCAAAGCATTCCGCACAAAAAAATCATTAGGTCAAAATTTTCTGGTTTCAGAAGAGCATTTAGGCAGAATTATAAATTCAATTAATTCGCCAGCTGGTAAAACTATTTTAGAAATTGGGCCTGGAATTGGCTTTTTGACCAATTTGCTTCTGCATAATAATGCGAAAGTCATTGCTCTAGACTTTGATGATCAGGCTTTAGACAAAATCAAAAACCATCCAAATCTTCACAAAATTCATGCTGATGCTTTGCGGGCTGATTTTAATACTTTAGATTTTGTTTCTGATGCAAAAGATGATCATTCAAATCCAGTTAGCAATAAACCTTCAATTGTTGTTGGTAATTTACCATTTAATGTTGGAACGCAAATTTTACTGCGCTTTATTGGTGAAATAAATCAACCTGAATGGTCAGTGCAAGGTATTGAAGAAATGATTTTGATGTTTCAATACGAAGTTGCTGAGCGTATAACGGCTAAACCTAGCTGCAAGGCCTATAATCCATTGTCACTAGTTATTCAAGCTAAATCAGAAGTTGAGTTTCTCTTTAAAGTACCTGCTAAATATTTTTGCCCAATTCCCAAAGTCGATGCAGGTGTTATTAGAATCAAACCTCTAAAGAATGGCCCTTTAAAAGGATTGAGCCAACAACATTTAGATAATTTGCAAAAAACTATTCGAAAAGCCTTTAGTACCAGAAGAAAAAATCTCAAAAATGCTTTGAGTGGTTTGTTTATACCTGAAGAAATAATTGCATGTGGTATTGAACCAACTCTTAGAGCGGAAAATCTTGGATTAGATTCATTTGTTAATTTAGCTTCTATACTCTCTTCCAGGGGTTCTTAATTTTGAAAGTAACTGGTTTTCATTAGTGAATTTCTATTATGCCGCAATTTTGTCTAGTGGCATTTCATTATATGTTTGTCCCTCTAATTCTCTTCCTGCAGCTTTTTTGTTTACTCCCCCCCATTGCTTAAAGAAGAAAGCTACATTGGCATCTGTGCATTGATTTCTTATATCTAAAACCCACTCAGCTTTTATTTGTCTTGCTTTGTGTCCACTTTCTCCGCCTACTATCACCCAGTCTATACCTTTGAGATTCAAGTTAGGTAATGCTCCTAAAAGAGGTTCACAAGATAAAAATTTGATTTGAGCACCTGTTCTTCTCAAGCATTCAATCCTCCAATCCATATCTTGGTTTTCAATACTTACGCCCATCCATATATTAGGTGTCCATGAAAGTTGTTTCCAATACTTTTCTAAAATATCTCCTCTTTTAGTTAAAACTTGAAAAGTATGATGACTACAATCATTCATGACTTTGAATACTCTTTGAATAAATTCGATTGGTACGTCTTTGTGAAACAAATCACTCATTGAATTTACAAAAATGACCTTAGGCTTTTTCCACTCATAAGGTATATTCAAAGTCTCTGGATGAAGAGTTAAATCAAAACCGTTTTGGTATTTTTCAATATGCATAGACTGTAGTCTTCTAGACATAATTTCCGCATAGCAATGCTGACACCCTGAACTAATTTTGTTACATCCTGTAGTAGGATTCCATGTTGCTTGTGTCCATTCAATACTTGATTGAGCCATATTATTTGTTGTCTGATAAGATGATTTGTTCTTCTTGAATATTATGAATTTTGGATGAATGAGTCTTTAGATTATGAATAATTTTTTTATCGATTAGTTCCTTAATAACTTTATTAGCATGTTTGGGCAGAAAGCCACTACTGAGAGTATAAATGTATATTTCTTTATTAGTCTTTAAGTTTAAGCTGACTATATTTTGTTTAAGCTCTTTTTCAAATGCTTCTACTTTTTTTATTTGAGAAGGTTGATTAGTGAATAAACTAAATTGATTTGTATTCTCATCCTTATCAATGTTGTAATTAGCTTCACCCCTGTCAGGATCTTCTTTCCATGCTACTTTAAGAAATTTCTCAATTCCTAAAGGATGTCCAGTTCCAAAAATTAAGCCATAAATATTTGTATTTTTCTTTATGGAGAAAGATGATATGTAAAAAGTCTTGTTTAAAGGTAGCCATTCTTTGTAATGATTTCTAACTTCTCTGTGTACATCTGAATATTTTGCTTCTTTAATCTTTTCTGCTAATTGATGACATAGGTTATCAGCCAAAGAATTGTGCCTATAAAGGTACGAAGATGCAATAAAAAATATAAAATCTGTTTGTTGCATACTAGTAATGAGTTTGAAAATCTTTTGATCAACACTTTTAATGCCGTACTGATCAATGAAAATCAACCTAGCGACATTTTTCAAGTTATCTTCTGAAGAGAATAATGTGTGAAACAATTCTGTAAAATCACGATTAAATAGCTGGTATTCAAAAAGATGGTTTGAATAGCTTTCGATGTTTTTTGATAATTGAGAAAATTTTTGCTCATTCAGTTCATTAAAAACCAGCTTTATTTTTCCACCTTTCTTGTACTCACTTATTAATTGTTCAAATTTGTTGATTGTATTAATTGTAATCAAAGGGCTTCCAAAGTTTTCATTGCAGTCTTTTCCTGGACCTGCAAAAAAATCATAAATTTCGATAGATTGAATACGTTCTTGACAAATAAAAACAGGTAGCCACTCGACAAGGTAATCTTTATACAAATTTAATTTTACTAAAGTACCTTCATCAAAGGGTTTATTAAAAAGATCGCGTCCCATCTTTCTTATTGTCTCCTGTGCTTAATCCAATTTTTACGTTGACTCTAATACTTTTTGTAGATTCTAACAATGAAAATGTAATTAATTAGCTCAGTATTAGACAACAAGTTTTAAAGTACAAATACAAGGCAAAAATACTCAAATGAATATTGAAAGCAAAGTTTTTATAGTCAAACAAGTTGATGAATTATCATATGTTGCGGATTATCTGAAAGAACGAATACAAAAGCCTTGCTTAATTCTTCTAGAAGGTGATTTGGGAGCGGGCAAAACTACCTTTATTCAATATTTAGCTTTAGCGTTGGGTATAGAAGAAAAGGTCAATAGTCCGACTTTTACTAAAATTCATGAATATATTGACAAAAGCAATGATTTAACTATTTATCATTTAGACCTTTATCGTGAAATACCCTCAATTGATGAGCTGGAAGAAATACTACAAGATGAAACTGGAATTGTTTGTATTGAATGGGCTAATAGATTGAATGAAAATTTAGAGTATGAAGGTTTATTGAATTTGCGCATACAGAAATGGAGCCTAAAAATAAAGTTGAATCAGGCTGGATTTAGGGAGCTAGAAGTGAACCAATTGAATTAAGCTGTTACCCAAGCAGAACCTACTGGCCCCAATACACTTGCTTTATATTCAGGTAGTAGAATAGCACCTACTCCAGGAACACCATTTTGTGCCAATGTTTTTATCTGATCAGAATAACTTACTTTCAAATCATTTGTCGTTTTAAAAGCATTGGCTACAGCTTGAGATATAGTACTGAATCTGCTTTGTTGACTTTGTATATAGTTTTCTAATTGACTTATTACCCTTTTGACTTTTTCTTGTGCATCAATAGCTGCTTTGTTTTGCCTTCCTGAAGCCTGAAGTTTTGCTAAGTGTTTTTTATTCTCTTCTAAAGAAACTGTTGCACTTGCTATTCTAGAATCAATAGTTGCAATATCAGCATTCCCTTTTAAGGGATTATTCGAGGTTTCAAGTATATTAGCTTGTTCTGTATCTCGAAAAGCACTAATGGTTGTTGAATTATTGATTGTTGAATTGTTGATTTCACTCATAGTAAACTCCTTTCAACTAAGCATTTGAGAGTGCCTTCAGAGAATGTTGGCTGGCATTTGAACTTATTTCCAACAGGTCTAAGTTTTGTTTTGATGAACTTTGTAATGCATTAAACAGAATTTTTGTCTTCTCTTCCAACCAAGGGGCATACCTTTTTGCAGTTTCTGCTAGTTTTTCCGTATTACTGTTTGGGTTACTTAAACTGGTGTCAGTTATTTGACTCATCAGACTTATATCGGCATTCACTCTTTTTAATTCTGTCAGAGCAGAACCGATGTTGCTTAATCCAGACCCAGGAGTACTTGATGTTTGAATATCTCCAGTAGAAAAATTCCTATTCCAATTACTAATAGCTACCATAGCAGTATCCTCTTTTATATAAGATGTTTTAAAGAAATTTATTAAAAATTATTTTTATGCTTACATCTAAAGAAGTACTCAATCTACTTGTTTTTGACTGATTATGAGTTTTTTCTTATTTGTATCTTTGAAGAGGACTATGCAGAAATCGTTTGATCAAGATTATTTAGTCCCATTCCAATTCATCTTTAATTGGTGAACGGTAAATCAAATCATATGCCTGCGACGCTCTAGCCGCTAATTCAGTGGAGCTACCATCACAAACCGTTATTTGCTTGAGCAGATCAGCACCTTGTTTGAGCGCTTTGACCAAATCACCTTCATCCGCTTGATATTTATCAACTAAATCTTTCCAGTTATATGAACTAGCCCAGTCAAAGCCCAACTGAATCAGTGAAGGTGAAAAAGGAATATTTTGATTTATCTCATGCTCTTCTTGCACTTTGCTGATTTGCTTCACCAATTCATAGATTTGCCTTACACAACCTTCGACTTTATCGGTAATTGCCCAGTTTTGTGTATATTGCTGATCTTTCCAACGAATTTCATAACTACTCAAAGCACAGGCCAGACCGCATAATTCCAATGAACCTAAATTGTTTAAAACTTTATTTGTAATAATTTCCGCTAAAAGCAAAATATTATCGCCACGCAAATCACCAGCCCAGAGACCTTTTTCAATTGGTCTATAGTTTTCATCTAAATAATCAAAATCTCTCAAAACCCTCGCAGCCTTTTCAAAATCAGGCCATGGAATTTCTTCAAGCTCTTTTAATTTTTCATTGAGATTAATTAATCTTTTATGGCTTTTTTGTTCATATTTCCATTGTCCAGGTTTGGGTGAGTCTTTCTTTGCATCTTTATTGCCTTGCCTTTTTTCGACGCTGGTACTAAGCTGACTGACAGTATTTGTAAGCGATTTGATTTCCTGATATTTCTCAAAATGCGCAAAGCTCTGGAGAACCAATTCTCTGCACTTATCCCATGGGTAGCGAGCTGTCAAATTCAGAATCATTATGTAATTTGGATTGAATGAGCTATGCAAAGCCTCAGCATCTGAAAGAGCCAATCTACTCACTTCAACAATTCCTTCATATGGCGTCTCAAGTACCGTCACATATCCGATTTCATCCATGCCACGTCTTCCCGCCCTGCCAGCCATTTGCAGAAATTCACTGCCGCTGAGCAATCGATGTCCTTCATCTGCGCGTTTGGAAATTTGCGAAATCACAACTGAACGAGCCGGCATATTGATTCCAGCCGCCAGAGTTTCGGTTGCAAAAACAACTTTGATGAGATTCTTTTGGAATAGCTTTTCCACCAGCGATTTGAGCGCAGGCAATAAACCAGCATGATGCGAAGCGATTCCTTGTTTGAGCGCTTTGAAATGCGAATGATCTGCTAGCCAAGGTAAATCACGGCAAGCTTGAGCCAATTCCTTGTCAACTTGAATTCTTTCGAGATCGCTAAGCAACATGAGACCTTGCGCAGAAGCTCTTTGAAGGGCAGTTTCGCAGCCACGTCGACTAAAAAGAAAATATATGACTGGCAACATCTGCTTTTGTTTAAGCTCAGAAATTACTCTTGAGATTGATGGCAATAACCCATCACCACCCGATTTAGGAGTTGATTTGTTTTTTTGTGCTTTTTTCTTACTTTCATTTACGCCCTTAAAAAGCGCTAAATTAATTTTCCCCTCTGAATTCATGAGTGGTTTCATCCCGCCAGAACCATAAAAGAAAAATCTAAGTGGAACTGGCCTCACTTCACTTTTAATAAGTACGGTTTCGCCATGAATAGCATTCATCCAATCGCAGAGTTGCTCAGGATTGCCAACAGTTGCGGACAGACCAATAATCTGAGCTTGGCGTGGACAATAAATAATAGACTCTTCCCAAACGGTGCCTCGATTAGCATCTTTCATGTAATGGCATTCATCCAAAACCACATAACCAATTCTGTCGAATAAACCTTTTTCCTGATCAGCTTTGTAGAGCATATTGCGGAAAATTTCGGTTGTCAAAACCAAAATCTCTGCATCTCGATTGCTTTGAATATCTCCCGTCAAAAGGCCGACTTTGTCCTGCCCAAATCTTTCTGATAAATTGTAAAACTTTTGATTGCTAAGAGCTTTGAGAGGGCTAGTGTAAAAAATTCTTTTGTTCTCAGCAATTGCGGCATGAATTGCATATTCGGCAATTGCAGTTTTCCCCGCTCCAGTTGGTGCACAGACTAATATGCTTTTATTTTGATCCAAACAATCAACAGCTTGTTTCTGAAACTCATCAAGCGGGAAAGGAAATATTTCTTCTAAATTGATTTTGTTTTGACTCACTGGAAGCATTACCCTAAACAATGAGCTAAATCATAACAGCAATTGCAATATAAACATGTTTGTAATGAGTCTGTATTCCACTTAGCCCAACTGAAGATGGTTCAGACTAGGTAATTTTTATAGCTTAATTTTAATCCTCGTGAATTTCATATACTGACTTTAGCTAACTTTTATATTTAGGGTCAATAAATTAGATTGAATACGCTGCTTGCTTTAATCATAGATATTTCTTCGATGTCCAATTTTGAAGATTTCCACTATCCTAATTGAATCTTCAATCAAATACAAAATTCGATAGTCTCCAATTCTTAGCCTTTATTCACTGTCAGCAACCTTTAACTTTATACAGCCATTTGGTCTGGGCTCAGTAGACAAATTATAAATAGCTTTGAAAATTCTTTGTGTTACTTCGTCTGAAAGCTCTAGGAACTCTTTATTGGTTCTTTTTGCAATTCTAACTTCATATATCATTTAAACTAAAACCTCTCTGCTCCAAAGATTCTTTGAATGAAATCATTGAATCACTCTTTCGCAAAGAAATAATCACCCTATCTATCAAATCTTCCAGGTCTTCTTCAGAATAATCTTTGGCAAGCTCAATGAACAAATTATCTCTAGTCTCCCTTGCTAAGGCGTTAAAGGCAATGTGAAAAACTTCTATTTGTGCTTGATTGAGGTTCATTGTTGCTTAACTTATTGCGAGGATCTGATCACCAAGAATATAGGTTGTAATTAATTCTTCCATTCTGTCCTTGATTTCATTATTGTTTATTACCGATTTCTCCCATTCCAATACAGCTAAACATACGTCTTCACAAAAGGTATCTATTTGTAGCTGAAGTACTCCATTTATAGACGACTTGTGAAAACCCACTTTTTCATGCTTTGGAACAGTGAATATTATTGGGTTACCGTTACCTTCTTTTGACCTTTGAGCTAGACCTTCATGAAGACATCTACACCTAAATCTATAACAATCTTCTGCCGTAAATTTAGTTTGAGAAGGTATTTTTGCTAATCTGTGTTGTTCCACGAACATATTGTTGAATTCAGGTGGCAAAAGTTTTTCTATCCCATTAAGAAATTCAGGGTCAGTTGCCATCAAATGATCATAAGCGTTATCACTAGCATATTTGGGCTTCAGAAATTTATTGAACCAATTTCCATAATATTCTCCAATTCTACTGCGGGGTCGATTTGGAAATTCTAAAGAACTGCAAATATCAGGCATTGCCAAAGCCATAAAAAGTGCCGCCAGCCAATTTTCATCTTTAACACTCTTTCTAATTGAATCTATGAATTGTTTCATCTTCCTCCCTTCCTAAGCAGTTTCAAATAATAATGTTTTGAGGCTTTGCAATGAAATGATTGTACTCATATTTAAAATTTCAATCCCAATAATTTTATTATTTTCGTCAAAACCAAAAATAATGCCCTCTTGAACCTCCTCTGACCACACTATTGGAGAATCATCAAATCTAAATTACAAAGCATTGCTTTCATTATCAACTTTGATTTTCATTTGTCTAGATGTTTCCTTTAGAAGGGCTGATTCAATCAATCTTTAACATTCTTTCAGCTCAGGAACATTTTGATTTTCATAAGTTTCAACTGATAAGCTAATCAGCTCCATAAGTGAGGCAAGTGCATGGTTTTCATTTTCACCAACCTCATCAATTAAGACATGCGAGAAAGCAATATTCGTCTTGATTGTGTGGAACAGCACTCTTAGTAGGAAAACTCGACCACACTTATTAAGTGTTCATTTTATTCTCAATCAAAGTACTTATTCTTTAACTCATAAATGTTCATAACCACATAATTGCTGGGGACTCTTGGATTCATTCTTTGTAGTCTTGATTTTGCTTGCTGTTGTAAACCTTTTTGGAAAATAAAAATGTATTCATCTTTAATTGAGATAGATTCACCAAGAAGTTTCTTGGATCCTTGGAGTTTGCCATCTAGTTCGCTCTTGTCTAAATTTTTCATATTTCGATAGTTAAAACGAAACTCAACTAAAAGAATGGATAGATTAAATTCTTTGTTAGTTAGTCCAAAGCAAATATCCATTGACTTGCTTGGCTTACACTGTTGGCCTCTTGATATTACTTTTTCTGCTTCATCAAGATTAATTACGATCACGTCTCTTTCAAATATTAAGTTGGTCTTCGTGGAATCATCTTTTTCTATAACCTCATTAATAGAAGATAAACAAGCACCATTAGTTCGTTGATTTATTTCATGTCCCCTTGTCGTTTGTTCGCAGTATTTCATTTTTAAACACCGTATTCATTGATTCGATCAATTGCAATGTTAAACGAAGCAAAAATAGGTTCTATATCTTGTTTAAGGTGTTTGTAATTGTATGAATATTCTTTATTCGTTTTTTCTGCCAAATAAAAATTGACATTATTTTGTATTCCTTGTTTTTCTGAAATATATTTGATGGCACTCACCATATCTGGATTATGGCTTGCAAGGAAAATTTTGACGCCTATATGCTTGTGAAGAAGTACTAATACTCGAGCATATTCAATAATCCATTGAGGATGTAAGTTGGATTCAGGCTCGTCAATAATTAATAAAGTTCTGTTTGTAAGTGAGCCATTGTTTAGTAATATTTGCAATATTGAAAAAGATTTTATTCCAGTGGCACATTCTAATAAATCAAATGTTTTGCCATCTGCTCTTTGAAAGCTGAATTTGTGAGATAAAACATCATTCTTCAAAGATACCTCACCTTGAATTATTTCCTTACTGATTAAATCAGACAGATTACTATATTTATTTTCTTGAAAGAGAGGGGTTTTGTCTTTTGTTTTTAATAACTCATTCAAATCGTCCCAGTATTCATTTTCTCTTTCTATACCAATTGCCATTGGAGTATCAATATAAACGGTATTATCAACAGACAAAGAAGAAGAAAGCTCTATGCTATTTAGAGAAATTATTTGATCTTTATGTTCATAAACTTCAAAGTTTGTTGGTTTATTTTCGTTAAATATTTTCTTCAATCCATTCCAAAATAAACTGGCTGGTCTTGATTGCATTTTGCCAAAAGCTTCTTTGAATGTAGACACTATTTGTTCTCTGAACTTTTGAAATAGTTTGTCTGGCTCTTCATCTATGTTGCCTCCTATTTCTGGAAACTCTCTACCTATTCTCTTTAGCCTACTAATTTCTAGCTTCTCCAAAAGAAGCATTATTTTGTTTAGCTCTTCTTCAGAGAGTACTTTTTGATCCTTAGATTTAAAACTTCTGAGAATTTCATTGAATTCTCTTGTTGTATCATCTTCTATGCCATCTCTTTTTCCAGATAGACCACGAGGTAAAGTGAAATCAAATAATCTCTCTAAATGGTAACAAATGTTTTTTAATTCCCACCAAGCTGCTTGAGAAACCAATAAATCGTAATTAGAAACGGTTTTGTATAAAAAATACAATAATTTCGATAATGTACTTTTGCCACAACCATTTTCGCCTGCAACGAGAGTAATTCCATCAATAATTAAGTCCGCACTTCCAATTGCACGAAACCCCTCGATCTTTACTCTCATTGTTGGCTCTTCGTCGTTCATTCTATTTATTCCTTATACCCAAAGTGACGATTTATAAATCTCTTGGGTCTTTTCATCTTACACTCATACACCAACTTTGCTCTTGCTAGCAATTAAATTGAGAGCACTGCCAGCTTTAAACCAAGCAATTTGGCTTTCATTGAAAGTATGATTCAGTTGAATTTCATCTTGCGAACTATCTTTATGCTTGATTACCAATTTAACTTGCTTGCCAGGAGCCAAATCAATTAAGCCAATAATTGAAAGTTTGTCATCTTCTTGGATTTTGTCATAATCAGCTGAATTAGTAAAAGTGAGAGGTAACATGCCTTGCTTTTTGAGATTGGTCTCATGGATGCGGGCGAATGATTTCACAATAATAGCTCTACCACCTAACCAACGAGGCTCCATTGCAGCGTGCTCTCTGGATGAACCCTCTCCATAATTTTCGTCTCCAACTACTATCCATCCCAAACCTTGCGCTTTGTAATTGCGGGCAACATTTGGCACTTCATCATATCCGCCAGTCAATTGATTCTTAATACTATTTGCTTTTTCATTGAATGCATTAATAGCTCCAATGAACATATTGTTTGAAATATTATCCAAATGTCCTCTGAATTTCAGCCATGGACCAGCCATTGAGATATGATCAGTTGTACATTTACCTTTGGCTTTCAATAGAAGTGGCGCATCAATAATGTCTTTTCCATCCCACTTTGCAAACGGTGCCAAAGCCTGAAGGCGATCACTTGCTTCGCTAATATTAACTTGAATCTTTGAGCCATCAGAAGCTGGAGAAGTATAACCATGCTCATCTTTCAAGAAGCCAGCTCTTGGCAATTCATCACCTTTTGGCTCATCCAATTTGACTTTTTCACCTTTTTCGTTTTCAAGATAATCAGTTTTGGGATTGAAAGTCAATGACCCAGCCAATGCAAGCGCCGTTACTATTTCAGGGCTGGCAACAAAGGCATAAGTTTCAGGGTTGGAATCATTACGAGCTGCAAAATTGCGATTAAAGCTTGTGATGATGGAATTGCGGTCACCTTTTTTAATATCATTTCGCTTCCACTGACCAATACAAGGACCACAGGCATTTGCTAGAACAACTCCTCCAATTTTTTCGAGCTTGTCAAGTTGCCCATCACGCTCAATAGTTGCTCTGACGACTTCGGAACCTGGAGTTATTGTAAATTGTGACTTAGCTTTTAAATTCTTCAATAAAGCTTGCGAAGCCAAACCAGCCGAGCGATCAATATCTTCATAGCTTGAGTTTGTGCAGCTTCCAATCAACGCAACTTTTAATTCTTCAGGATAATTATTTTCTTTGACGGCTTTTGCAAATTCAGACAATTTCCAAGCTTTGTCAGGAGTGAAAGGCCCATTGATATGCGGCTCAAGCGTGTCTAAATCAATTTCAATTACTTCATCATAATATTTTGATGGATCTAAAACTATCTCTGAATCAGCCTGCAAACAATCAGCAATTCCATTGGCCAATTCAGCAATATCAGCTCTATCAGTAGCTCTGAGATATCCTGCCATTTTTTCATCATAAGGAAAAATTGAAGTAGTTGCCCCAATTTCTGCTCCCATATTACAAATGGTGCCTTTTCCTGTACAGCTAATTGACTTGGTGCCTTCTCCAAAATATTCAACTATTGCACCCGTTCCACCTTTTACGGTCAAGATCCCAGCTAAAGCTAAAATCACATCTTTGGCTGAAGTCCAACCACCCAGCTTACCCTTTAGGTGAACGCCAATCAGTTTAGGGAATTTGAGCTCCCATGACATTCCTGCCATCACATCAACCGCATCAGCTCCACCAACTCCAATTGCGACCATACCCAAACCACCAGCATTTGGAGTATGTGAATCGGTTCCGATCATCATTCCACCAGGGAAAGCATAATTTTCTAGAACTACTTGGTGAATAATCCCCGCTCCAGGCTTCCAGAAACCAATTCCATATTTATTGGAAACGGAGGCTAAAAATTCATAAACTTCTTTATTCTTTTCATTTGCGGTTGCCAAATCTTTATCAGCGCCAATCTCAGCTTGGATGAGGTGATCACAGTGAGCAGTTGAAGGAACAGCGACTTTAGGAATGCCAGCGGACATAAATTGAAGCAAAGCCATTTGAGCGGTGGCATCTTGCATAGCTACGCGATCGGGATAAAAATCGACATAATCTTTTCCCCTTACAAATGCACTGGATGGTATGTCTGTTGCGTGAACATACAAAATCTTTTCAGCGAGAGTAAGAGGGCGACCCAGTAGCTTTCTAGCTTTTTCAGTTTTAGCTGGAAATTGAGAATAAGTTTTTTTGATTAACTCGAGATCGAATGTCATGAGGATTTCTTAATTAATTGTCGAATATGGAATCACATCATTATTTCAAAATTTTGACAAATCTGAAAAATTTGATTTTCTAAAGAATTATCTAAAAACTTGCATTTTGATTGTTCAGCGTTTGTTCAATTAGCTTAAAAATTTCAGTTGAGGGTCTCTTAAAAAGCAGAGATACCTTCAAGCGAAGTTTCATGAAATAATTTTGAAAATTAAAAAGAAAAGTCTAGGTAGCATTTCTAATTCACTAAGACTAAACAAGATAACTAAGTAACCGAGCAAAATCAACAAATTATGACTACTGGTAAAGAAGTTCTTCAATCTTTTGAAGAGAAAATGAAAAAAGCGATTGAGGTTTTCAATGATGAAATTAAAACTATCAGGACAGGAAGAGCTAATCCAGAGGTTTTTAAAAGAGTTAGAGTTGAATGTTATGGATCAAATTTGTCTCTCTCCGAAGTTGCGGGCATCACAGCTCCCGATGGACGTAGTTTCATGATTCAACCTTTTGACAAAACCAATCTCAAAGCAGTTGAACAGGCTATTGTCAATTCTGATTTGGGTTTTAATCCGAGCAATGATGGACAAGTAATTAGAATAATAATTCCTGCTTTATCAGAAGACAGAAGAAAAGATTTGGTTAAACAAGTAAATAAAATTGCTGAAGATAAAGGTCGTTTACCAGTTCGCAATTTAAGAAGAGATGCAAACGATCAGATTAAAAAGCTCAAAGGAACTGTTTCTGAAGATGAATTAAAAAGATTTCACGATGATTTAGAAAAAGTTACCACTAAATATATTGCTCAAGTGGATGAATTAGCCCAAAAGAAAGAAAAGGAATTACAAACAATATAATTTTTTTTGCTGTCATTTAAGCTTCCTCGGTAATAGTCCACTAAAACAATTCACAAAATATGGTTTGGAATAAAGAGAATGTAATTGGCAAAAGAATTTGCACCAGTATTATTTATCTGGATGGTATTGGAGGAATAATTGACCGCGTCCAAAACTATGGCACTATCGTCCAAGCTAATGATGAAATTATTGAATATGAATTGATTGAATTTGCAGAAGCAAGTGACAATGTTGCTAAAGTGGCTTTGAATGAAGTTGAAGGTGATTCCAAAAAGGATATCTTCACGGTGCCTGCATTTTATGAGACATTAGAAACTGCTGATCCAAATTTAGTTTATATCTTGGACAATACTGGCGAGATAGTAAGAAATATTGATATTACGGCAACTTTTACCGTTGTTCCTCAGACTGATCAAGAGAATGAATTTAACGCTGATGAAAGCAATGAATATAATTCGCTTGATAACAATTACTCACGCAATTAACTATTAATGGAAAACACTCATATTAAGAGACTAAGAGCTGGTTTTTTGATAGCAGTAGTAGGGTTTAGTTCACTGATTTCAGGCGGTATCCCCTTTGCTTGCATTTGCGCCATTCTCTCTTGGTTCTGGGTCAAAGAATTATTATCACTTGCCAAAAATTCTGAATTACAGCCTTTGGAAATCATTTTGCGAATTTTGTGTCCGGGTTGTGCGCTAGCGGCGATTTGGTCAAAAGATGTTTTAGATGGATGGCTAGCTTTTTCCTGTGTTGCCATCTTTTGTGTTTTTGTTGCACGATCTTTTTATGGACCAAAAATCAAAGGTAATTTATCAGATATTGCCGTAAGTTTTTTTTGTTTGATTTATGTTGGTTGGCTTCCTGCTCATATAGTGCTGCTTAGATTTCTTGATTCCTCCGCTTTTTCTTTGAATCCTTTCAGCCAGCCTGGGCTGTTTTATACTTTCTTTTCGGTTGCTTCAGTCATTCTCAATGATGTAGGTAGCTATTATGCAGGAAAAACTTTTGGGAAAACAAAATTAGCTGAAGCTATTAGCCCTAATAAAACAATCAAAGGCTCCATTGGTGGTATCTTAGCTGGAATTACAATGAGTATGCTTATTTGTTATTTTATTGCGCCTTTATTCCATTTAAAACTCAATCTTTGGATTATGTTTGGTATTTCTATTCTTATAGCAGTGCTTGCTCAAATAGGTGATTTAGCAGAGTCTTTGATGAAGCGTTCAATGGGAGTCAAAGATACTAGTGAATTAATTGAAGGCCACGGAGGCGTACTCGATAGATTTGATAGTCATATTGTCGTGGCAAGCCTAATGTATTATTTTTTCCTCAGCCGAATTGCTTTAATTCCATAGAACTATCATGAGAGCTGACATCGAAAAACCGAAAGAATGATGCAAAGGCAGCAAAATCTTTTTCAATTAATATTCTTAATCAGATTTGAGTTTACGCCTTCGATAAGGCCCCAAATCATTATCAAACTTGATCATCAGCCAAATACCAAGCAAGCATAAAAACGGCATAAAGAAATTTGTCATGAGCTGACCGATCCAACCATCACGCTTGGGTAAAAATGCTATGAATCCATAACCCCCGAGTACAAAGAAGAAAAAACCTGAAAGCACTCTGGCAAATCCAGACGCACCAAGAATAAATACAAAGCCAAGTACAAGTAATCCGCAACCAAGCAAAATATTATTCTCATTAATGAGTTTATACGGAGTTGGTTTGCCTGGATTGAAAAACAGTATGAAATAGGCTCCAGCAATCATCCCTGCAGCGCCGGATAAGACTCTAATCCAATTAAAAACAGTAATGGGTCTCACTTTATAATCTTCGAAAGCTTGTAAGGAAAATTTATATTCTCTTTATTCCCCAATATGCTTAAAAATAATTATCTAGAAATATAAGCTCAGAAGTATTTGCTCACTCTAGTTCATGATTACTGATTTTTCAGCTCAGCTCATTTGATATTTCATCATTTGCATTATTAAATTCTGTTTTTTAACACTGGCTTTTTAAAAAGTTTTTGTCTCACCATTTGCACCCTGGACAGCTTGAGATCTATTAGAAGATGAAACTATATGGCTAATGTCAGCTAAAACACCATTAACAAATTTGGGAGATTCTTCACTACCATATTTTTTAGCTATTTCAATTGCTTCATCAATCGCAACAACCGCTGGACAATCTTTTTGAAACATCAATTCAACCGTAGCAATTTTCAAAATAGTGCGATCTATTGATAAAACTCTGTCTAAACTCCACCCTTTTTTACTTAGAGATTTATCCGAACTTTTCCTTGTTTCTAGTGCTTCCGAAATAATTTCATTGATTCGTTCTTTATTTTCTCGGTAAAGATTAATCAATTCGCCAGCATAGTCAAAACAGTCTTTGGGTTGATTTAACAATTCAGGCAAATCAAGAGATTCTTTGAGTGCAAAAGCTGCTAGTTCAAGCTTTGCAACATTATCGTGAATTTTACTAATATCAAGTGGCTCATTTTTAGGGGTATTCTTAGATCCATCTTGTGATTCAGTTTGATCCATAGCTTCATTAAAAAAGAATTGCCCAAGAATTTCCAAATCTTTTTGAACTTTTCTGACTTGTTGTTTGGCAATATCTCTAAGCGTTCTAGTGGCAGCTAATATGAGTTTTTCGGAGTCTAAACTGCTTGAAGCAGAAATTTGCCCCAAAGCCAAAAATGCTAATTCTCTTGCTGCGGTTCTAGAATTCAATTTTGATTACCTTTACTCATCAGGGTTATTTGGGAAATAGTTTTTTTTTATCAAGATCAAATATCGAGGTCAAAAAATTTTTGATTTGACTGAATCAGTAAGTTGATATCGATTTGTCAGTTTTCAGTATTCACAACAAATAGCTTCACGATATTTTGCTGTGAATGAAATATTCACATAAAAACGAGTTACTAATTTAACACGTGAGATTTAATATCTGAATTTGAATGAGTCTTTAAGCTTCTATGATTTATTGATCTGAAAATTGAATTCTCTTAAACGAAGCAAAAAGTCATAATTGAAAATATTTTGGTTGGAATCCAGTCCAGAGCTTAAAGGCCTCAGCAGCTTGATCATAAAGCATGGAATAACCATTTCTTGTTTGAAATCCCTTTGTCTTCGCCAATCTCAAAAATTCAGTTTCAATTGGATTGTAAATTAAGTCATAAAAAATACAATTGGTATTTGTAATTAAATTGATTTGTCTTTCAGAAATTGGACTTTGTTTTTCTCCACTTGCGTCGTAGCTGGCTTGTTTTGTATCGAAACCGCTCATGCCGACTGGTGTTGAATTCACGATCAAATCAATTTGTTCAAATAAAAGTCCTGTTTTGTTTTGATCAATCTCATCCAAAGAAGCAATAACAAAGGCGCAGTCTGAAGAACTAATTCCTTGACTTTCAAAATATTTATCGAACAGGAGTTTTAGTCCTTGAGCATTTTGTTTTGATGAATCGGTATTTCTGATTAATACACCAATTTGCTTGAATTGCATTTTGAGTAGCGTAAGCAAAATAGCTCTGGCTGACCCACCAGCTCCAATTATGAGAGCATTTCGAGAAATGTTTGACTGCTCAGTCCATTGCAGATCATTTATGGCTTTTTGAAAACCAATCCAATCGGTGTTTTCAGCTTTAATTTTTCCATTATCTTCAAAAATCAAAGTATTGGCAGCTCCGATCAATTGAGCTTCCTCAGATGCATAATCCACAAGCTTTAGGCCAGCCTGTTTATGAGGAATAGTCAGATTTACACCTTTAAAACCTAATTCTTGAAGAGACTTTATATTTTTCTCTAAATCTTTTGGCAAAGTGTCCAAGCAAATATATCCGCCTTTGAGGCCGCCTTCACGGAAAAAGCCCGTGTGAATCTCTGGGGATTTGCTGTGGCTGACGGGGTGTCCGAGCAGTGCTAAGTTATAAATCATTTCTAAAATTTTAAAATCAATAATAAAAAGTGTCTTAAATCTAGCTCATTAAGGCAAGCTATTCGACACTCAATTAAAGCTAAATGCGAAAGTCACTCTTCTTAAAAATTATCTTGTTAAACTTTATCTAAGTAACTGAATCTCAATAACTAAATCTTGAGGGACATGATTCTCAATAGTTTTAGCTAATTGACTTCAGTTTTGTAATTTTCAATTCACATAATTCCTCAAAGACCAAAACAAAAATATGAGCGAAAATAAAACAATTAGTTTTAAAAATATAGCCAATGAAAAAGGCGAATATATTCTTCCAAAGCTTGAATTTGCATATGATGCACTTGAACCATATATTGATGCTCAAACAGTAGAAATTCACTTTGCAAAGCATCATCAAACCTACATAAATAATTTAAATGCAGCTCTCAAAGATAATTCTGAGATTGCAAAACAATCAATTGAAGAAGTTCTAATTGATTTAAGCAAAGTACCTGATGCAATAAGAAACGCCGTTAGAAATCAAGGTGGTGGACATGCTAATCACTCACTTTATTGGTCTAATCTTACAGCTGCAAGCAAATCAGGAAGTCCATCTAAAGATTTAGCAGCCGCTATTGAAAAACAATTTGGTAATTATGATGATTTCAAAGATAAGCTTGCAAAAACTTCAATTGGTACATTTGGCAGTGGATGGGGCTGGTTAACAGTTCAACCAAATGGTGAATTGTTGATTGAAAGTAGCGCTAATCAAGATAGTCCATTATCAAAAGGCAATACCCCTCTTCTCGTAATCGATGTTTGGGAGCATGCATATTATTTGAAATATCAGAATAGAAGACCTGAATATGTTCAAAATATTTTTAATATTGTTAATTGGGAAAATGTTAGCCTTCGTTATGAGCAAGCTCTCAAGGCTATTAAGAACTAAATCCAGATAGTTTTCAGAAATAAATTGAAAAGGACTAGACTAATCAGTTATTCTGAAAGTTTTAGTCCTTTTTATTTGGTAGCTTCTCAAAACTAAGCTTTTTCAACCCCCGGCTTTCGCCGACCCTGAAAAGGGGCTCTCAAAGAGAGAATCAAAAGCCCCCTCTCAGGGGGTTGGGGGTTTGAAGAGACTTAATAGAAGTGCCCTTGTGATTATGGATAATGTATCAGTGCATAAGTCGAGGGAAGTGAGAGAGCGGGTTAATGCTCACCAGGAGCAGGTGAAATATCTCACTTGCCAACATGTTCACCAAATATCAATCCAGATGAGTATTTAAACAGACATCTAAAATCAGTAATACTCAAAGAAGAAAGACCGACCAGTCCTGAAAACCTGAGAAGGTTGACGGTGAGAAAGCTAAGAATGATTCAGTCTAACAAGGATCTAGTCAGAAGTTGCTTTAATTTCAAGTCAGTTCAACATACTAGAGCGGCATAACAGCAAATACCTTCACTTTAACTAGGCTGGGTTAATACAAGCACTAATTGAT
>DUDU01000022.1 GCA_005110395.1 Candidatus Melainabacteria bacterium
GAATAAATTGAATAATTCTTGTTTCATGCCAATATTCATTTTTCTTACCTAATGCTGTAAAACCATCATGACCTCCATATTTGAGAGTTTCAAGAAAGAAATTGGGATTATGAGTTGCCGCTTCAACAGGAAAACATTCTTCATCAAGAAATGGATCATCTAGCGCATTGATCAAAAGAGTTGGAATTTTAATATCCGCTACATATTTGTTTTGCTCAATATGCTCAATTACAAAAGTTAAATCTTCGCTCATACCACTATGATCAGAGCTGACGAGCTTATTAATTTCTCCGTTACATCCTCAAATTCATAGCCAAACCGTCCCAACCAATATTATTGAAAGCATTGATTATTCCTTTTACATAGTATTCGTGGCTATTCGATTCAAGCCCATGTAGAACAATAATTAACTTTTTTGAATTAACTTTAGAAAAGTACAGTTAAAAGAAATTTCTAATCAGGCCACAACAATTTTCAGGATTTGTACTTCAAGAGGATTTAGTCCAAGCCAAAACTCATCTTCTTTCTTTTTCTTGTCTGACATTTCATTATTTAAGAGGTTTTTCCATTTATAGCCTTTTTCTACAAAATCTGGATTCACCCATTTAAGCAATTCAATCCAATTAAACTCGTATTTTGGGAAATCAAAAGTTGGAAAGAACTCAGAAACTTTACCCCAAGACTTTTCTCCGCCATTAGACAAATTAACTGCAATAAGAATAATTTCTTTTTCTTCAGGTGAATATCTAATAAAGCTGACTAAATCTGGACTTATGCTGCCATCATTTTGCTTGAGCTTGCAGAATAAAAGATAACCTTTGTTCAAAACACTTTCATGTGAGCGAATCGCTAAAAGTTTACTTACAAAATCATTAACAGTTTTTTGCTTTTCCTTGTCAATAAATTTAATGTGATTTGTTTCCAACATTTCGCCTTTTTCATTGCAGAAATTCACACCAACAACGCTTGGTTTGATTTTTAGACCAAATTCTTCACCGGCATAAAGAATGGAATGACCGGGTAATAAACTCAACAAAGCAAAAGCCGCCAAGTACTCACTCACTCCTCCATAAATCCTCACACCTGGTGAATCATCATGATTGGATGGCATTCTTAAAAAGGGCACATTTTGTTTTATATCTATTCCAATTGAATGTAAAACTTGGGATTGAATATAAAGTTCATCAAAGAGCTGCTCTTGAATTGGTTTGGAAGAACGTTGATATCTGAGTCTGCGAGCTAAAATATCATGTGTTTTTTTATCATAAACCATCATGCCTTCTTCAATTAGCTTGATTTGATCGGCATAACCAAAATTGCCTTTGTCACGGTCATCATATACCTCTGCAATCCAAATATTTCCTAAATCTGCTAAATCAGAATTCCGCAAAATCTTTTTCCAAAAAAGTGAATCACCTGAACCAAAACTAGTTTCTTGCTGAGCTCCATATAACGGATAATGCGCCATATCAAGCCTAAATCCATCAAAGCCATAATTTTTTGTCAACCAAATTAGATTTGCACTTGTGAAACCTTGAACTGATGGGTGGCTATGATTAAGCTTAACTGTATCCCTCCAGTCTTGATCATGAAAAGGCTTGCCCGCTGGATCTAAATAAAATAAGCCTTCTTGAATATTCAGAAAAGGAGCATCTGGAGCCAAATGATTCGGAACATATTCTCCAAGAACTTTAAATCCTTTTGCTTTTGCTTCTTGAATTAAATTTTTGAGTTGTTCATCAGTGCCCCATTTCGAATCAATATGATATTCCTTGACAGCATAAGGACTACCAAACCCTTTACGTGCTACCTGTCCACGTTCATAAATAGGCATAAGCCAAATACCAGTACAGCCTAATTTCTTTATTCGATCAAGATCTTCAAGAACTAATTCAAAAAAAGTAAAATCATGATTTTTATCAATCCACTCTTGCTGAATAAGGATTTGCTCAAAATAATTTGGATTGATTTGATACCAGATTGTATTGTCTTTCAATGTTATTACCTGTAAATAATGTCTTTTCAAACCATTGATCAAAGTCTCATTTCATCTTAGGACGATTTTATAGCCTTCTTAATTCATGAACTTATTAATTTGTGAAAGAATATACAAAGATTGTACCCAGAGAGTAAAGTGAATTGTTGAATCCATTCCAAGAAGCTTCAAAATAATCTTAAATATTTAATTAATGACAGTTCCAATTAATAAAAAATCAAATAATAAAAGAGTTTTTCTTGACCCAATTCACGGGAATATTGAGCTAAACAAAGGTAACAAAGAAGATTCCTTGATTTCTGATTTGATTGATACTCAGGAATTTCAAAGACTCAGACGTATAAGGCAATTGGGGTTTTCTTCGCTCACATTTTATGGAGCCGAGAGTACACGCTTTGTTCATTCAATCGGAGCCTTCTATGTAGCTCGTCAAATGTTGAATTCATTAGAGAAGAAAAACCCCAAGCTTATTCAACCTCTCAGACTCAAAATTTTACTTGCTGCACTTTTGCATGATATTGGACATGGGCCATTTAGCCATTCCAGTGAACCAGCTTTTGGCTTTCAGCATGAAATCTGGACAAATACAAATATTCTTGGGAAAACAGAAATCAATCAAGTATTAAATGGATATGAAAAAAATCTTGCTAAAGAAATAGTATCCGTTCTCAATGGTGCAGAAGGTTGGATTTCAGCAATTGTTTCTAGTCAATTAGATTGCGACCGAGCAGATTATCTTTTGCGTGATAGTTATCAAACTGGTACTAAGTATGGAGTATTTCAGTTAGACCGTATAATCCAATCAATGGAGCTAGAGCATGATGAAGAAAATAATACTCAGCTTGTTTTTAGTGAAAAAGGTATTCATGCAGTCGAGGATTATTTGTTTGCTAGATACTCAATGTACTTGCAGGTATATCATCACAAAAAAACTTTGTCGACTGATGCGCTCTTTCAGTCAGTTATTTGTAGAGCAAGAGATTTATTGTTGAACGATGCTAAAGATTTAATAGCTAATGAAAGCCTTATTAAGTGGCTGCTGATGGATAAGTACTCATCAGCCCAAAATGCTTTACCCCCCAGCCCCTTAAAAAGGGGGAGTAATAGATCTGATAGTGGAATTAATTTAAATGATTTTTGGGAAGTAGATGATATTTGCATATTGCATCATTTAAAGCTCTGGGTAAGAAATTCCAAAGATGAAATATTGGCTGATTTATCTGCGAGATTACTAAACCGGAATTTATTTAAAGCAAAAAAATTAGATCAAATCAGCAAAAAACAAATAACTGAAATCAAAAATAAATTGGGTAAGGAAAAAGCCAAATATTATTGTTTAGAAAAGGAATGCAAAGAATTTCCATACAGTGATTCAAAAAAACCGATTTTGGTAAGAAAGAATAATGAAATTGTAGAATTATCAAAAGCTTCCTCGATTGCGCAAGCACTTATTAACAAAGATCGGGAATTAGATATTAAATGGTTTTTTGCTCCCAAAGAGTTTTTTAAATAGTTTCAACTAATATAGGTATGAATTTATGTTTTAGGAGTAATAAGTATATGAACGAGAAAACAAAAAAGAGAATAGAAATACTTGGTATTGATCAATTAAAAAGGCATATATTTCTTTGTGCGGATCAAACAAATCCATTATGTTGCAATAAAGAAGACAGCTTGAAAGCTTGGAATTATTTAAAAAGAAGATTAGAAGAATTGAAATTAACTGGTCAAGGAGGAGTATTTCGAACAAAAGCCAATTGTTTGAGAGTATGTATAAATGGGCCTATAGCAGTAGTCTACCCAGAAGGAATATGGTATCGCTCGTGCTCTCAAGAAGTTTTAGAACGAATCATTCAAGAACATTTGATAGACGGAAACATTGTTGAGGAATTTGTAATAGCAAAGAATCCTATTGGAGAAGTAAATTGAGCGAAGTCACAATTAGGGAATATTCACAAATCCATTTTGATATTGCTGAGCAAATAAGAAAAATTACGCTTGATGCTTTTGGGCATATTGAAATAGTAAATAAGTACAAATGGTCAATTCCCTCATACACAGTATACATTGAAGAAGATTCTCAAGTTGCATCTTTTGTGAATTTGATTGAACGCAAAGTTTTATTCTATTATCCACAACCCGAAAAGAATGACGAACAAGGCAAAACTATAAGTATCAAAATAGTTGGCATTAATAATTTGATTACAAAGCCAAAGTATAGAAACAAAGGATATGCAAGTAAATTACTTAAGGAAGTTAAACACTTTGCGTTTGATAAACTTGGCTATGAGTATGCACTTTTACTCTGTGCTGATGAAATGATTGAGTATTACGAGAAAAATGGTTGGAATAAAATTGACGGTGAATTGTATTTTGAGCAAGATGGTGAAGAAATTAAATGGGAAAGTAATTTTATGATTTTACAGAAAAATGCACTTTGTGAATTACCTCAAACAGTCAATCTTTGTGGGTACCCTTGGTAAGCCTGAGAGGTAAAAGAAACTTTAAGCTTTTTGCTCTGATTCTTCATAGATCAAACAAAACACAACTCCATCATGAACAAGGGTTGGCTCAAAAGAATCCTTCTTGTAAAGCTTCTTGTCGAAGAATAGCCGACTATTGTCAAGTTCACTTCTACTTAAGAGAGAAAAAAGTTCTTCAGAAATTAATACTCAATTGTTTATTACTCAGTTGTTTATTACTAATTTACTAAAGGTATTTTGACAATCGATGTTACTTCTTTTCCGCATTGCAAATAAGCTTGTTTATCTTTATCCCATATACTCCAAGGAGCATTGATTTTCGATAATAATCCTATGATTTTCACTTTATTAGCTTCTAAAACAATTGGAGCATTTGATTGACCAAGGCAAACAAAATTAGGCCGACTTACATTTGCTACAACTTTGCTTGTGTTTTCTTTATTTACACTTCTTTGAGTGTATGTTACTCGACTTAAACTAATATCTTTATCTGTTAATTGAAGTATTAAAGGAACTCTATTTAATGGCTGATCTGAATTTATACTAGATGAATCTATAGTTGTATAAGTCAAGCCCTTATAATTGGAGCTAAGCTTAAACGCCATAATATCTTCACCATTTGTTGGATAAACCTTCATAGATTGAATTGAATACGTATTCCCATTAGAGTCTCTAGCAATGATGTTTTTCGTGTTTGTAATATCTTGAGGTTTATAAAAGGGCTTAAAGCAATGATTTAATAGAAATGCATAATTTTGCTCATTAATTGAAACTACTGGAGGTGGATAACAGCTTTCAGAAGAGATATTAGTTTCTTTTGCAGTATCATAAATTTTACAGTGCGAACAGAAGTTGTTTTATGAATAGAAGTACAAGAAGTTACAGTCAATGCACTCATTAAACATGCAAAAAAACCTCTTGCTGATACTTTTGTCATTAGTGATTTTTTACTCAATTTATAAAGATTGTCACAAACAAATGCAAATCTTAAGGAATTCTATACTTGTTGATAATCTTAATGGATTAGTATGTTTTTAGGAAAAGGGAAAAGCTGTATAAAAAACTGTGTTAACCAGGGTTATCAACTCGATCTTGTGCTTGTTGAATCAATGCTCATACCAAACTGTGATTGAGATTTGGCACTTCTTCTCTTCTTGACTCCTCCTTTCAAGGAGGCTGGGAGGTAATTAAGGTTAGGTTCTGATTGCAACTTGATATCAGCAAAAATTACGTGAATTGTTGTTTTTGTTTTTCTTATAAAAAAGATTTAATAAAGGGATAAGGGGTGAAGAGAAATGGCAATTTCATCTAATCAATATTCGGATACTCATGCTGGTAATTATTTAGGAAATATAAAAGAAATAATTAGTCTTGAAAGAGCTAAAGTGAAAAAGCTTTCAACCAACGGAAGTTTTCAACCAAATGAATTAGAAGCTGTGAAGATTGCAATAGAAAAAGTAAAACCCCTAGATGGCTCTACAGATATTGCTTTTGCTATACCAGTTAATGATGTGTTTGCAAGCTCTGATAATCAAAACAAATTAGTCTTGGTAGGAGATAATAAAGAGCCTATATTAGGAAAAATTGGTAATCGCTTATATCCAGACAATATTGTTCTTATCGATAATATACCTTATGAAAAACAAGAACTCATAAGAAATCTACCACTGCTTGCTAGGGGATCAGGCATCAATGAGCCAATTGTTTACAAATTCTTAGGAAAGCATTCTTTAGACACAAATACTCAATTTGAATTAATAAAAGATACTTTTTTCAAAAATATAAACAATGTTTACAATATGGCAAAACAATATGTTGAATGGGCTCCAGAGGAAAGAAGAGAAGAGCTTGCAATGAATTTAGCCAAAGGTATAATAGCTTCAGCAATTAGAGAAGCTTGTACTATTCAGGGACGTGATGTATTTCAAGAGAATTTTGCAGCTGGATTAATAAAAAGCCAAAGAAATGATTTGACTTTTAAGACTAAAATCCCATCACAAAAACCTTTATGGTTTGGAATTGGTGGATGGGATAAATCTCTGGAAGAAATCTCTTTTGGTAATATACAAATGAGACCCGTGAACGCAAAAGCTTTGATATTAGGAGAAGAAAAAGAAATAATCAAGGCTCATATACCAGGATTGGATGTATCTGAGTACAAAAAGCTTCCTGAATCAGAGCAAGTCAAATTAACTCTCGATCTTATTCTTGGTAATAATGCCAAATATCCCCAAAGCGGATTACGCCTTCAAGCAGCTTTTTTGGCTAATGTACAAAAACGTTGGTTCAAAGATACAGATGGGAAAATCACCATAAACAATCCCACCGCATTTGC
>DUDU01000023.1 GCA_005110395.1 Candidatus Melainabacteria bacterium
GATCAATTTCAATCAAGTGGGCGATTATTTTATCTTTATTCGCTTCAATAACAGCAAGTTTGTTGTGTGCTTCTCCTGTCTTGCTTCTTGTATATTTCCCTTCGGCATCAGCAGTCGCAATACTTCCTATTTCTGTAAACCCTGAGCCTATAAGTGCTTCAGGATCTATTACGTTCAAAGAGGTTGTTAGTCTTGTTATTTCAGCTTCATTTCGATTATCACCTGTTTTCTTGTTTTCAATCAAAAGTTGATTCATCTCAGTTGTGCGAACAAGTGGATTCAAAGATTGAATTTTGGAAACAAGAGTTGCAACCACAGGTGGTGTTTTTGCGGCTTCTGCTTGAATCTCTTTCAGAATGGCATGTTGAGCATTTGCAGTTTCAATATATTTGTTAGTTGCTTTCTCTAAGGCAGGCGAAGAATTAATAGTAGAAATATCCACTGGATTTGAGTGGGCAGATCCATAGTCACTGAATTTTTTAAATACTTCTTTAATAACATCTTCAAACGATTTGCCAGAAGAGACTTTTGCCTCTAAGTGATAAATTTCCCTTAATTGTTCAAATAGTCCAACTGCACCTTTTTCTGTTATGGCTTTTTCAACCTGAGGCCTATACTTTGAAGTAATTCCTTCTTTGCCAAAGAGACTTTCGAATGTATTTAAAGCTCTAGTTGCTTCAGCTCTTAAACCTGCCATAAGTTTATTTTAAAACTCCTGATTTTATGTAAAGTGTATTATATAGTTGTTTGAGTCTGGATTTAATGATTTTTTAAGAATATGAGTAAGATTTAAGGTAGCCTTAATCATCTGAGTTCATTGAAGTATATATTTTTCAATTCTCAAACCTCTTCAACAAAATCAAAAGACTCAGCCAAAGAGTTATTCTCAAATCAAATTAGTCCAGATTAAACATTTGCTTAATAGAGATTTATTATTCTCTTAACCCCATAATCTCACTTTAACGTTTAGGTTGTCAACAGTTTAAGGAAAGATTCTGTATATTCGTGGAAAACCCGAACAGGGATTATCAGGATTAACAAGATTGAGGCAGGATAGGACGAGCTAAACAAAATACTGAAAACTTTCCAATCTTTGAAATCTTGATCTAATTTGTCTCAATCCAATCGCAAATTAATTTATTTATTTCTGTTGCTTCGGGCAATACAAATAAGTCATGCGCTAAGTCGGAATATACTTTGAGTTTTTTCTGAGGGGAATTACATAATTTAAAAAACAGCTTAGATGCCTCAGTAAGACAAACTAGATCTTTTTCCGTCACAATCATTAAAAGTGGAATATCTTTGAGCTGATTGACCATAAGCCACGCTTGATTGGTAATATTCAAAATTTCCAAAAACAATTTTGGTTCTGCATAAGCAGTGAGTATATTAATTGGATGCATTTCAGTTCGTACCGATTCAAAAGTCTCTGGTGGAATTGGTATAGAAATTTTTTCTTTAGAACCGCTAATTGCTTTCAGGAAAGTTGGAATAACAAAAGTTAATGGATTGAAGCTGGCTGGATGAGCGGCTAAAGCTGGAACTGTGATTATAATTCCTTTTGGTTTTGGATTTAGATCTTTAAGGCTAGCTAGCGCAATAATCCCACCCAGACTATGACCTAATAAATAGATTTCTTTTTCACGAGTTTGTGAAGCTAGTTCAGGGTGACAAGAAATGCTCTGTTCATTGGCTTTATACCAAGCAAACTTCACGGCATCAATCCAGGATTTACAAGATTCAATCTCTCCTCTGGCTCCAGATCTACCAAAGCCAGGCAAGTCCATTGACAATGACGCAATATCTTTTTCGGCTAATAAACCTCTTAACGAGTCAAACCAACCACAATATGTTCCAAGTCCGTGTACCGAAACTACTTGCTTACATGTTTTTGGGGAACTAATTGAGGAAAAGTTATTCTCTAAATATATAGCTTCGTTCAGACGAATTTGTTCAGAAGAAATTTCACTAAAATTTTCTTTGTTGGATAAATTCATTTGACACTTTTAGCTTTGTTTAAGCAGTTTTGTTCAGTTAGCTTTATTACACCTTATTAGGATAGAAGCATATTAGGTATTATTAAATCTTCAATTAATAATCTTGATAGTAGCTTTTGACTAAATAATTTAGCAATTCTCTACTAAGTGAAAATGAAGCTGAAGCATCTTGTCTCAGGGCATGAAATAAAGCTTCGCATTCCGAAATAAGTTTGTCATAACGCAAGCTATTTACTACATGCAACTACTATTAAAGGTTTTGCATCACTTAGGCATCACTTTATCTCATCGTCACTTACATAAAGTATTTTCAAAAGGCAAAAATCTGAAATGTCGGAATATCAAATAGATCCTCTTAAACTCAATGAAGTTTTGCAACAAATTCTCGACAAGATCGCTAGCATGGAGGAAAGAGCCAATGCTGCCAGTCCAGAATTTCAGATTCTAATGAATAATTATTTAACCAAAGCAAATGAAGCTGAAAGAAATCAAGCTCGCTTTGAAGAATCTTTTGAAAGACAAGAATTAGCGCAGCAACAAGGCCGCAAGGTTCAAGCTGAAAATGATGAGCTTAAAGAACGTATTCGTACTTACGAAAGAGATTTTGACAATTTAAGAACAGAACACAGCAAGGAAGTAAACAATCTTCGCGAAGAATTATCCAAAGTCATTCAATCCAAAAATGAAGCTGAATTGACTGCTTCAGAGAAATATTCGAAAGAATACAATCAATACAAGTCAGAAGCCGAAAAACGTATGACTCAAATGCAAGAAGAGTTGACTGATGCTCTTCAAATCAAGCGTAAACTTGAAGAAAAGCTTCACTTCAAAACACAAGAAGCTGATATGGCTAGCCGTGAACTCGATGAACTCAAAGTCAGACTAGCTGATGAACAAAGCAAAATTAGAAATGAAATTATTGAAGCAACTCAGCGATCAAATCAGTTAGAGCAAAAAATGTTGACCGAAAAAGAGCAACTTTACAAACGTGTCCGTGAACTAGAATCTAGCATTGAGGAATTGAATAGTTCTTTGGCTTTAGGAAAAAGAGAAATCGAATACAAAGATGCTCTACTTGCTCAAGCAATAAAACAACAAGGTAGAGTTTCTGATACTTTTTCGTCAGCCTACAATGTGAGCAAAACTACTAATTTAGCCTCTGATCCGCAGCCTCAATTCAGCACAGTTGGCACAACTAATAATTACTCATCAGGTTATGAGCCAATTCCAACTGGTAGTAATTTCATATCAGCTGAAAGTAATTCGTCCGACAATAAGCCCAAAAGCTCAATCGGTGGTATTTTTTCAAGATTAGGTTCATAAGTTTTTTCTTTAAGCCCAATTTCTGAATTGACCTAAACTTCTCGACATTTTTTCACTCTAGTCTTTTATGTGGATTAGGGTGAATTTTTTATTTGCAAATTGATTGGCTAATGCAGAGCAAATCTGAAGCCTAAAACTTACCCTTCAGGCTTTCTCCGTAACCAGTAAGTTCCATATAGCCTTCACCGATTTGTTTATGGCTTTTTTCATCGATAATTTTGACGGCGCCTTCCCAATAATTAATCCTAGAACTTTGATTTGTTCGCAATTCTTGATTTTGTATTTTTGGAATAATTCGCAAATCTTTATAGGCAAATCCAGATATTTTTTTTGTCAAATTAGTTTGAGGACTTTTTGATTTTGCTGAAGAGATTCTCCACTCACTGGGATACTGGATTTTGCTTTCGGGGCTTATCCAATAGCTTGAAATTTGTAAATCAAAATCTTTGTCAGTTAAGTATTCCTGCTTGCCACTTTTCGAAACATAGGTTCCATTGGAAAAGGGTGAGCGTTTGCCATTTAATTCCCGAATTTGATAAAGCATAAGGCTGCTTCCATCATTAAAGTGAAGACTAAACCAATCCCAGCCTTTTTGATTTTCTTGCAATTGACTTGAACCAAATTCATGATCCATCCAGCTGTTTCCACTGACGGTATAGCTTTTGCCGTTGATTTTGAGAACTCCTTTAGTACTTAAATTAGGATAAGAATAATAATGACTAGCGCAACTCTCGCAGCTTCCTTTTCGGCTAATTCCTTCTCCAGGTTTACCTTGAATAATTGGTGATTGGTTTGTACTCAATTCCAAGTCAATTGCAATTCCATTTTGTTTGGCATGAAGAATATGTTTATTGCCAGATTGTTGAATCAGGGCTGACCAATTTTTGTGCCATATAAAGCTCTCACCTTTTGACTTTTCGCTTGACTCTTCTCTAGCTCCTGCCATTTGCAATACAGGTTGATGAATTTGATCGAAAAAATAAAACTTTTGATCTTTTATTGAGTTGCCCGTTCCAATATCTGAGAGAGCAAAATGAGCCATATAAAGATTTGTATCTTGCTTAGAATCTATTGCTTTTTTTGGAGCTATTCCAATGCGAAAAAAAGTTAATTGATAGCCAAATTCTTTTTCATTATTAGATTCTGAATTAGGTGAGTTTGTTCTTAAATTGCCAGCTACATTACCAGTTAAATTACCGGTGTAATACCACCATTCAGCAGCAAACTGATCGTGTCTAAAATGATCCTTTGGAAAAGAGTATTTGTAACCTACCTTCGCTGGCTCATATGCGGTTTTTGCTATATTGGTTTTGGCTTTGAGCTCTAATGCAAAATTAGTTGACGCTAGAAAAAGGCTTATGATGAGAAGCCCCGTATTTTGTTTGCGAAATGAATTACTTGAAAAAAAACTTTTAAGAAAGCTTTCAAAAATAATCGTTAAGAAACTTGATAAGAAAAGCTGTAAATGAATTAAAGACTGCATAATTTATTGATTAAATTTTCGCCTCAACTAAAATCATTATTATTCTTTGAGTCAGCTTATAAGTATGCAATTCAAAATACAAACCATAAGAAAAAACGAAATTAAAACTGCAAATAAATTGGGATTGTTTTTATTTGTTTTATTCAGTTTCCTTTGCTCTTCCCTAAAAGCCTATTCCAAAGTAGATTCTCCATCCGAAAGCAATTCGGCTGAGCAACAAAATAAGCAACAAAATAAGCAAAAAATATATAAATCCAATGTTTCGGTTGGTGCATTTCAGAGAATTGGCACTCTGTCACCCATTACGCTCAAAAGTCAGCCTGAAGCTACTGAAGCAATTATTCTTATTCATGGTCTTAATGGAGTGACGCTTAGCAAGGAATTATATGAGTGGAATAATTTCTGGGATTTTTGGCTTGAATCCAACACTCCCAATAAAGAAAAATATAAGCTTTTGGTCTTTCGTTACGATGGTTGGAATAGCCTCTATGCTTCATCTGATATTCTCAGCAAAGGCATAAAGGAATTGCTTACAGAAGAGCCAAATATCAAATCAATTAGTTTTGTTGGATACAGTCAAGGAGGCATTATTGCCAGAATTATTCTTGCTCAAAATCCTAAGATAAATTCACTCACGCGAAAAGTGATTACAACTGCTACTCCACACTTAGGAACAGTTGTTTTAACTGAGAAATTAGTTCGAGATGTTTTGGCTCTCCAAAATCCAATTGTTTATGCAAAAAACATCAAAATACTCAAAATTCTCAAATCTAGATACAAGTATGCGTATTACGAGCAAGCCTGGAGCGACTTTGATCATGGCTTACCTCTTTCTGCTGATTATAAGCCTCCTCAAGAAGTTCTGAATTTACCAGTACCAGATAGCATAAATCGTTTTACGGTTTATGCTTCTTATTATAGACCTCCTGTTTTTAGGGGATTGGAAGGCGATTTTGGGAAAATCTTTGGGGAAATAATACCTAGATTATTTCTCGATCGAACAGCTTCTATGAATGAATTAAATCGATGGACTGCTAAAAAAGCTTATGCCGATGAAAAGACAAGCTTGCGAGATCATCTTAGATTAAATGATGGAATTACTCCGTTAGCTAGTGGTTTATGGGCAAGAATTTGCTCTACAGATGAGAAGCAGCCAGAAGCATGGTCTAAGCTTTTTCCAACAAATGCTTTTTGTCCTGTTGCACCTAAACAGCGTGCATTTTATGGGATTAGTCATTTGAATTGGAGAGAACCAATAGCTGCAAGTTTCAAAGTAAAAGATTCAATGCATCCGGATGAAACACCTCAGAGTATTTATGCTTGGATGCTTCAGGACTTGCTTGAATGAAATGCTTTTGGTATTACCTCCCGAAATCACAATCTATTTTCATTTGGGAAAAGCTTATCTAAGCCCCACAAAACTGGGATTGCCAAGATGCCGTTTAGAAGAGGATTGAATAAAAGAATATGATAGATATCATCAGGTAATAGAGCTAGTGAAAAACCTGCAAATTTTTCTGAACCAGCAGAGTAGCTAAACGCATTAATAATTTCAGCATAAAAAGTGCAAAGCATGACTTGAAGAAAACGAATTATGTTTTTGTGAAAGCCTAATTGATGAGGGTAAGTGAAGACTGCAAAAAAAGGCAATAAGATCCAACTAAGAAAAAAATGATTGTCATAAAGAAAACCTTGCTGAAGAAAGGCTAAGCAAAGACCCAAAGGAAAAGCAATTTTCAATCCAAATAAAAGAGCTGAAACAATTATCATAGTCACCAAAATGTTTGGAACCGATGATTGATAGGCAAAATGTGGCATTATCAATAATTGAAGAATTAAGAAAATAATGGAAAGAGCAATCCATTTGACTATATAAATTATTTTCTTTGAATTGACTATAAGCATGGTCTAAAGCTTGAGATGAGGGAATTATCAACGGAATCATTTGCAAGGATCAACTTATTAATTTCAAACGGTGAAAATCTCTTTTGAGAATTCAAATTAATTTAAGAATAGATTTAATTTTATTCAAAACATCATTTACTTGTATAGAAAGCAAGCAGTTTAAATTTCTGTCTCCGATTAATGGACATTGTCTTTGATGGCATGGACTACATTTCAAATTAAGCCACAAATATTCTCCATTCCAAGGCCCTGATCTCATCGGGGAAGTAGAGCCATAAATCCCCAAAGTCTTCACATTATAAGCGGAGGCCAAATGAATAATTCCTGAATCAGATCCGATCACTAATTCAGCATTTGGAACAATTCCCATTAAATCCTTTAGGCTGGTTTTTCCGCTTAAATTCAAAAACTTATTATTCTCAATTATCTTAAAGGGATTTGGACTAGAACCTAAAATCACAAATTTATAATCTTGAAATTGTGGATTTTGAATTAATTCATTTATTAAAGATTGCCAATATTCGATCGGCCAATTTTTGCTTTGCCAACGGGATTCAGGAGCAAAGACTATAAATCTTTGATTGATTAATTCAGCTGGAAGCCTTTCAGAATATTCAACTAAATTAAATTGCGGTAAATTCTTTGTACTTGCAAGATCAAGGCCTTGTTTGCTCCTGTAATCCTTTTCGAATTCCTCCACAATTTCAAGCGAACGATTAATTACATGAACATTTGGATCAAGTATTTTGGTTGATTCTATTTCCTTTGTCCAAAACCACTCAGCAATTCTTTCTCTGGCAGGGCTTAAACCAATTATTTCTTTAGGTTGAATGAAATTAGCAATTATTGAAGTTTTGATTAATCCCTGTAAGTCAAGAGCATAATCATATTGTTCTTCACAAAGTTTATCTAGAATATTTCCCCATTGAAAGGGGTTCTTAGGTAGGGTGTATAAAGTAGATAAGTCTTTGTGATCTATAAGTAAATCCGCAAATCTATCTGAGACTAGCCAATCAATTTGTTTGTCTGGAAATAAAGCTCGCAATCGAGTTAGAACTGGAAAGCAATGAATAATGTCTCCAAAAGAACTAAGTTTAATTATGAGTATTTTCACATTCAGCTCTAGTTAGTTCTCAGAAAGGGAACATTGTCTAACAATAAAACTAGGCATTTGACCCTTGCCCAAAAACTTCACCTTTTTATTTAAATCCTCTAACAATCCAAGGGAAGAAGTCATGCATCATCACGCAAACAGGCTTACCATCAAGACACCAATAAGCCAAAATGGTAGTAACTATTAATCCAATTAAGGCAAATATCCCATAATAAGTTGCTATTTTTCCAATCTTGCCACCTTTTGTCTTGGGATCCCAGAATGGAACTCCAAACAATAAAACTGATGCTCCACCAAATAAAATCACACCTACAAACTCGCCATTAATTGGCCCGAGAGAAGGAGGCATCCACTTAAGGACCTCAAAAGGAGCCATGAAATACCATTCTGGGTGAATCCCTTGAGGAGCTGAAGCTAAAGTATCTGCTTCTGGCCCCAAACTCCATGGCCACATAATCGCAATAACAGCTAGAAGATTAAAAGTCAGCAACCAAGCAAATAAGTCTTCAAAAAAGAAATTTGGAAAGAAAGGAATATTTCGATATTTTTTTGATTCTTTGATTTTTTCTGGAATAGTGTTTCCGTGAAGCTGAACTAAAACGACATGGAAACCTAAGAGGCCAACGAAAACCCAAGGCAGAATTACATAGTGAACGCTTGCAAATCTTTGAATCGTTAAACTTGTTATTTCTGGACCAGCTCTGAGAATATCAGCTGCAATCTGTCCAGGCCAAATCCAACCTTGATTCCACGCTGCAGGAGCCCATGGAGTTGTTTCAGCAATATCTAAGCCTACATTAGTTGCAAAGAAAGCCACGTCATCCCAAGGTAATAGATATCCTGTAAAACCAAAAGTAATAACCAAAAATAGAAGAACGGCTCCACTCAGCCAAGTTAATTCACGAGGCTTTTGATAGGCTTTCATAAAATAGGCACTAAACATGTGAATAAAAACACAAGCAACCATTAAATTCGCAGCCCAACTATGAAAAGATCTTATAATCTGACCGAATTCAACCTTATTTATAATTTTCAAAACTGAAGGATGAGATACCGCAGTACCAGGCTCATAATGAAACAACAAGAGCATTCCTGTCACCATTTGAATGGCAAAGAAGAATATAGAAATACCACCAAAGTAATACCAAATTGAATGTTGATGAATAGGCACTGTTTTATGGCTCGCCAATTCAGCAAGCTCTTTTATCTTAAGCCTTTCATCAAGTTCATTTTCAAGTGTTTTCCAAATATTGGTTGGCTGGCTCATATAAAATGTTTAAATAAAATCCGAAAATTTATGATGTAAAAATTATATTGTTTTTATGAGTTTATGTCTTGAGATTAGTCCTAAAGCACGGCAAATATTTAATTTAAATCAGCTTTATTGTGGGAATTATCATCCAATAAATAGTATTTCATCAAAATTTTCACTAAATACTGGGCATCTTAATTAACATATATTCGTTATAATCAAAAAAAAATTCACAAGCCGTTAAATTGAAGCCAAGCGACATGTCAAATAAAGAAATAATTTCCATTGCCCGTGAATATTCAAATGAAGTAAGTAAATATCAGACACAAGCCTATGTTCCATACGTCATAGAGCAAGGACCTCGTGGTGAGCGTGGCTTTGATATATTTTCTAGATTGCTTAGAGAGCGGATTGTCTTTTTAGGCACTCCAATCGATGACAACATTTCTAATCTCATTGTTGCCCAGCTTCTGTTGCTTGATTCAGAAGATTCTGAAAAAGACATTATGATTTACATTAATTCACCTGGTGGTTCAGTCACCGCTGGATTAGCAATTTATGACACTATGCAACATGTTCGCGCTGATGTAAGCACAATTTGTTTGGGGCAAGCTGCAAGTATGGGTGCTTTCTTGCTTTCTTCTGGAGCTAAAGGGAAAAGATTGGCGCTTCCTCACGCAAGAGTTCTGATTCACCAACCATTAGGTGGAGCTCAAGGACAAGCAACTGACATCGAGATTCAAGCTCGTGAAATTTTGAGAATAAAGAAACAACTCAATGTTATTTTGGCAAGTAATACAGGTCAAACTGTTGAAACAATTGAAAAAGACACTGACCGTGACAATATCATGACCCCAGATCAAGCCAAAGAATATGGTCTAATTGATGATGTGATCACACAAAGAAGATTGTCAGCCGCAAAATAAGCATTTCTGTTAAATACGATATTTCCATAAATAAAGAGTAATTGATGTAAATGTTCAATCATGTGCCTAATCTTCAGATGCTCAATCTTCAAGTACCCAGCCTTCATGTTCCAAATGTTATAGAGACAAGTGGGAGCACTGAAAGGAAAATGGATTTGATTTCGCGCTTAATGCGTGAACGAATTATTTTCTTAATTGATGAAATTGACACACATTTGGCAAATGTCATTTGTGCGCAACTTTTACTTTTAGATTCTGAAGATTCAGAAAAACCAATTACGATTTACATTAATTCACCTGGTGGGTCAGTCATTGATGGATTAGCAATTTATGACACCATGCAGCAAGTGAAGTCTCCAGTCAGTACCATTTGTATTGGACAAGCTGCAAGTATGGCGTCAATTATTCTTTTGGCGGGGACTAAAGGCATGCGTTATGGTCTCAAAAATTGCCGAGTTATGATTCATCAGGGGAGCGGCGGAACAAGAGGACAAGCTACTGATATTGAAATTTATACAAGAGAATTGCTTAGGTTAGAACATCTTATAAATGTAATTATGGTTGAGCACACGGGGCAACCATTAGAAAAATTGGTTGCGGATCAACTTAGAGATAAATATATGACAGCCCAAGAATCGGTTGATTACTGCATTTTAGATAAATTGGTTTGAAGTTTTTCAACCACAAATTGCCTTACCTTTTGACAACCAAACAGCCTGCAATCATATCGTGAAGGGCTTGTTTCTTTTCAGTAAAGGCCGCCATTATATAGCCAATAAGTAAGATTATTGAAGAAAGATACTTCCCAAAAGATCTGCCTGTCGCTTTGAGAAAAGAAATCTTATTGCCTTGAAGGTCTACAACTTTCATTCCCAAAACTATTTTCCCGACTGTACCCTGAAAATGAGAACTTTCCATGATTGCGAAATAAAGCCAGTAAATAACGAGCTGAATTACAGCAACCGAAAAAATATCGATCATTGAAGAGTGAATTATATTATTGGTTATATCGCTAGAGGTTGCGGCAGAAAGTTGAGTTTGAGCAGAATGTTGAATGTTTTTCATTATTGAATCGGTTATCCAGTTAAAAGGCCATAAGATAATTCCGTCAATTAAAGAAGCAAGAAATCTCCACCAAAAGCCTGCATATTTCAATTCTGAGGTAATCCGAGTTTTTACCTCATTTCTGGAATTCGAAGAAGCATTCCTTGGATCAACCTGAGCATTAGTACTTTGTGATTTTAAGCTGTAATCATTTGCTAGCACTGTTGACTGATTTGTATTGAGGTAGCTGTTCACTAATTCATCTTTGTCAGTAAAAATCGCTTTTACATTTCCGAAAATGATCTCATCACCTTCCTGAAGTTTATAATGGGTTTTTGGTTTAAGTGGAGCTCCATTAATAAAGCTTCCATTTGTACTTCCTAAGTCGCAAAGACAATAATTACCATCTTGACTTAAAGTAATTTGGGCATGCTTTCGTGAAAGGCTATCCGATGGAATTGTAATCTCACAGTTTTCTCTTCCTATACAGCACTGTTTTGTAGCTTCATTTAAAGGAATTTCTATGCAGTCGCCTTTTTCAAGCTGTAAAATTGGCATAACTATTCATTTTTGATTCATTTTTGATTCATTTTTGATTTATTTTTGATTTATTTTATTAATATTCCGCAATGTCTTTCATGGATAGCCCTAAAGTCTTTTGTGTGTAAATGGTGGAAAGTAAACCTAAATTTCTAATCACTTGAATTGAATTGTATTTGAAAATAAACAGTTCCAAAAATTGCTAAACTTTAAATCTTCAAATACATAATAAGTAATTTCAATTTAGTCTATTTACTTCAGAGGTTTAATAACGTGCCTAGAGAATTGCCATTAACCGAAATCCGCAATATCGGAATCGCCGCTCATATCGATGCCGGTAAAACAACAACCACCGAGCGTATACTTTTTTATTCTGGCTTAATCCACAAAATGGGGGAAGTGCATGATGGGACCTCAGTAACTGACTGGATGGAACAAGAGAAAGAACGCGGAATCACCATCACAGCCGCTGCAATTTCCAGCAAGTGGAAAGATAAACAAATCAACCTTATTGACACCCCTGGACACGTTGATTTCACGGTTGAAGTTGAGCGTTCCATGCGTGTTTTGGATGGTGTGATAATTGTGCTTTGTTCTGTTGGTGGCGTACAACCTCAAACCAAAACAGTCTGGGCTCAAGCCAATCGTTATGGTGTTCCAAGATTTATTTTTGTAAATAAAATGGATCGTACCGGTGCTAATTTTTACCGAGTATTTGAACAAGCCAAAACTCATCTTCGTGCAAATATCCATCCAATTCAATTGCCAATTGGGGCTGAAGAAAATTTCAAGGGCATTATTGATTTGATTGAAAACAAGGCATACATGTATGCGGAAAATGATCCACTTGGCAAATTAATTGAAGAAGTTGCTATTCCTGATGACCTCAAAGAAAAGGCTGCTGAATTCAGAGCCAAGCTAGTTGAAGCAATTGTAGAAACCAATGATGAATTAGCCGAAAGATATTTAGCAGGTGAAGAAGTTTCTATTGCACAACTCAAAGTTGCTCTTCGTAAAGCTGTCTGCAATATGCAAATTATGCCTATGCTTTGTGGATCAGCTTTCAAGAATAAAGGTGTTCCGCTTTTATTGGATGCTGTTATTGATTATTTACCTTCTCCAGTTGATGTTGCTGCAGTCAAAGGTACTCTCAAAGATGGATCTGAAGTTATCCGCAAATCCAGTGATGATGAACCATTTGCAGCCTTGGCATTCAAGGTTATGACTGACCCATTTGTAGGCCGCCTCACTTTCTTGCGTGTTTACTCGGGCAAATTGGAAGCTGGAAGCTATGTTTACAATGCAAGCAAAGACAAAAAGGAACGTATTAGCCGTTTGGTTAGATTGCAAGCAGATGAAAGAACCGAAGTAAAAGAAATTTATGCTGGAGATATTTGTGCAGCAGTTGGACTCAAAGATACTTTTACGGGAGACACTCTTTGCGACGAGAAATCACCGATTATTCTTGAGTCAATGCAATTCCCAGAGCCTGTAATCTCAGTTGCAATTGAGCCAAAGACCAAAGTCGACCAAGATAAACTTTCAACTGGTTTGAATAAATTGGCTGAAGAAGATCCAACTTTCAAGGTGCATGTAGATCATGAAACTGGACAAACCATTATTGCTGGTATGGGTGAATTGCATCTTGAAATCATCGTTGACCGTTTACTTCGTGAATTCAAAGTTGGTGCAACCGTTGGACAACCTCAGGTGGCATATAGAGAAACCATTAAAGGCAAGGCACAAATTGAAGGCAAATATGTCCGTCAAACAGGTGGTAAAGGACAATATGGACATGTTTGGCTTGAACTTGAGCCACTTGAAGCAGGTAAAGGCTTTGAATTTGTAAATAAAATTGTTGGTGGTGTTATTCCAAAAGAATATATTCCAGCAGTAGAAAAAGGCATCAAAGAAGCAATGGTTGGTGGGGTTATTTCAGGCCACCAAGTGATTGATTTGAGAGTTACCCTTTTTGATGGTAGTTTCCACGAAGTTGACTCAAGCGAAATGGCATTTCATATTGCTGGAAGTCAGGCTTTCAAAGATGGATTCAAAAAAGCTTCTCCTATTATTCTTGAGCCAATTTTTGCAGTTGAAGTTGAAGTGCCAGAGAATTTTATGGGAGATGTAATCGGGGATTTATCAGGTCGCAGAGGACAAATTGAAGGAATGGAAACCGATCGTGGTGCTTCTAAGGTAAAAGCTAAAGTGCCTCTAAGCTCTATGTTTGGTTATGCAACTGATATTCGTAATCGTACTCAAGGACAAGGTACATTTACGATGGAATTTGCTTGCTATCAGGAATTACCATCCAACATGGCTTCTGAAGTAATCGGTAAATAAAGCAAGGTAAAACTAATTGCTATTTTTATCTAAGGGGAGAGCTCTATGTAGAACTCTCCTTCTTTTGTTCATACATATTTCACTCAACTGTACTTTCTTGGCATTTTTTATGTACCTTTTGATTAGTAAATCCATTTTCTCTTAAATCTCTCTTCTGGTAATTGATTTCAAATATCTTTAGGTGCCATTTTTTCCCTTATGCGGCTTTCTTCCACTTCCTTTTTGCCGAATAAAAGCTGACTTCCAATAATAATAAGAGCACCAATTGCAAATCCCCAGGTGATCGGGTCTTTTAGAAAAACTGCTCCCCAAATACTGCCAAATAAAGCACCAAAATAAAGCATATTTGCCGCTCTAGCGGTTTTTTCTAGCTTGAGGCTTTCTGTCAAAAATACTTGGCCAGCATAAGAAGTAATCCCAATTCCAACAATCAAAAGCCATTGATAAAAATCTGGACTAACCCATTTTTGCCAGCCAAGAATAAAAGGTAAAAAAGACAATGGCAAAGACACCAAAGGAAAATAGAAAATAATCACATCTCCATTCTCTCCTCTCAAAGAAAGCTTGCGTACAAAAGTATAAGCAACTGCACTCAAAAGAGAACTACAAATACATGCTATCCAATATATTGATTGACCAGACGCGATATGCAATTCCCCAAAAGGCAAAACCCTTGAGACAAAGCCAATGCCAATAAATCCAAAAAATAAACAAATCCATTGTTTCCATGAAATCGATTCGCCAATAATCCAAAATGCAATTACTCCCGAAAAAGCGGGCGACATATATTGAATTAGTGAAGCCTCTCCTATAGGCAAAGCTTTGAGGCTGAAGAAATAAGCTGATAAAGACAGGTAACCAGCCAAGCCTCTCATGAAAAGCAAAGGTAAATTCTTGAAACCTCCCCAAATGGAAAGCTCTTTTCGGCGAATAGCAATATATGAGGCAATTAAATTAAATAAACTGCGCGTGAAAATCACTTCCTGAATCGGCAAATGAGCAATTTTGGCAAATAAAGCCATTAGACTGAAATTGAAAGCCGCCAAGAGACCAAAACAAATTCCTTTATTGAGTTTTATCAATTTCTGCTCTTTTCAATTTCGAATTTTTGTTTAAATCTTTTATCTCATTGATTCAGCATAATTTTTGAATCTGGTTGTAGCTCCATGAAAAAGTAGCTTTATTGTTCCAACTGGGCCGTTTCTTTGTTTGGAAATTATGACTTCGCATTCACCTCTATGCTCTGTATCTTCAGGTTCATAATATTCATGCCTGTAGAGAAACATAACCAAATCGGCATCTTGTTCAATAGCTCCTGATTCACGCAAATCTGAAAGCATTGGCCTTTTGTTTTGCCTTGACTCAACGCTCCTAGAAAGCTGACTGAGGGCAATAATCGGCACTTCTAATTCACGTGCTAAGGTTTTGAGCCCACGAGATATTTCGGAAATTTCTTGCACACGGTTTTGTGGATTGCTTCCCTGCATTAGCTGAATATAGTCGATAATAATTAAACCCAAATCTTTTTGCTCTGCTTTCAGCCTTCTGGCCTTGGCCCTAACATCCATGACAGTCACCATTGCAGAATCATCAATAAATATTTTTGCCTCAGAGAGAGCATCAATTGCTTTGCCAATATTTTCCCAATCTTCTTCACGCAAATTTATTCCTGTGCGCATTTTTTGAGAATCAACACCACTATTACTGCAAATCAAGCGGGTTACCAATTGCTGCTTTGACATTTCTAGGCTAAAGACTGCAACCGCTTTTTTGGCTTTAATACCAACATTTTCGGCAATATTCAAACAAAAAGCCGTTTTACCCATAGAAGGCCTAGCTGCAACAATGATCAAATCTGATTTTTGTAAGCCAGCTGTCATAGCGTCTAAATCAATAAAACCAGATGGAGCTCCCAATAGTGAACCTGGGTTTTCGGCTCTTTCCTCAATTTGATTCCAAACAGGAGTGGTGATATCTCCAATTGAGGTCAAGCCACCAACTTCACGTCCTTCTGAGATTGAAAATATGGTTTGCTGAGCACTATCAAGTACCTTTTGCAAATCTGTAGCTTGATGAGCTTCTTCGGAGATTTGAGCGCTCACCTTAATCAAATGACGCAGAATTGCTTTTTCCTGGACAATTTTGGTGTAATAAGTGATATTGGTCCCAATCGAAGCATTTTGAGCCAGATCGACTAAATATTCATGCCCACCAATTTCTTGCAATTCCCCAGTGACTGTAAGCCTATCAATAACTGTGATCATATCAAGCGGCTTATTTTCACGATGAAGAGCTAAGCAAGATTCAAAAATCTTTTGATGAGAAAAGTCATAAAAAACTTTATGTTTTGTACCTAAAATTTCGAGAACTTCATTAATACGTTCTCCATTAGCCAAAATTGCACCAATTACTGCTTGTTCAGATTCAATTGACTGAGGTGGCAATAAATGAGTGAGGCTAAGATTTTGCCCAGAATATTGATTATTGGCTGAAGAATTTAGCCCAAAAGAATTGATTTGCGTTGCTTGCACTTTTTTTGGTTTGCCTTTATGCTGAAATATTATGTTTGGCTACTATGCTTTTGCTGATTAATTCATTATAAACGAATGAGTTTGTACTCTTTGAGCAAATGCTAAATAAGAAAATATTTAATAGGGATTTGGTGAAAGCCTAACTGAATTGCTAGGAAGTTCTTCGATATCAGATCTGTAATTTGAATTATTTGCATTTTTAGAATTTACATTCATTGCAATTTGTTTTTGCTTAGAATTTTGAGTCAAACTTGTATCTTGAATGTTTAACTGCGTATTTGGCTGTATATTTGGGCTCTGAATGCTACTGACTGGACTGCTTTGAACCGTGAATTTATCATTATCAGGGCTTGGTATTGAATCAATCATTATAGTTTGTGGGGAAGAAGCCTGAGTTAGTCTGAAAGAATCAAAAAAAGCTTTAGTCTTATTTGCAAATAAATTGCTTCTATTGCTCGATGTAAAACGAATCAGATAAATATAAGGCTTACTAATAATAAAAGTGGTTTTGATATAGACCGCATCACCTTTGTTTCGAGATTCAATTTCTAAATCACGCTTCAGTAGATTGAGATCAAGGTTAACGGTTTTTTCATCTTTGAGAGTTCCAGGAAATTGCCTCAATTCACCATTACGCAAATTATCCATAAATTCCTGCGTCGATCTGTTCTGAAAAATCTCGGATGGAAAACGAGTATAGCTCACCTCATAAGTACTGACATTATCCACCGATTGATAGCGGCAAAGCCTATAAGGAGCATCTAGTCCGCCAGCTTGCAAAACTCGAGAAACACATTCAGGCGCAAAAGAGAATTTTTCGGGAATTTTTATTTCGTAAATGCCTGGCTCAGCTAAAATAGTTTCGTCTTTTTGAGCATAAGAGGAAGAATATGATTGTGACTGGCTAATGATTGCAGCTTGATTATTGTTACCAGAAGTATCTTTGTGTGAAGCAAAGTCACCTTGAATTTTCATGATAGAACCATAAGTCAGCACCAGTAAAGTTCCAATTACTGAGGCTGCTAAATTTTGCTCTGATATGAATGAAAGGTTCAATGGAGTTTAGTCCGAAATTTGGCCTAGATTTTAATAATGCCCTAGCTTTAATTTCAATTCTTTTATTCTAAAGTGTGTTCCCGTTTTTCAGAAATTTCTTTTTAAATCTCTACTAAAAAATATGGAACCTCTAATTTCATTATAAAGCCAAGTTTGAGAAAGAGGCATATAGGGAAAAAGTAGATCTGAAAAGCATCAAGAAAGAGAATAGAAGAGCGAATTGATAGGATTTGTGAAAATATTGAAAATCCCAGTAAAAAATATTCAATGAAAAAGTTAGAAATCAAATGTCCTAAATGTGGATTTAACAAAATAGTCAAAAAGGAAAAGCTAGAGGAAAACAACGCTTAGAATGCATCAACTGCAAAGTTAATTTCGTTCCAAAGAATGACGATTGGCTTAAACAGGCTTATTTGGATTACTCAATTCACAAACAGACCTATTCAGAGCTTGAATCAAAATACAACAAATCTTCCAGAACACTTCGAAAATATTTTGACCAATTGCAGGATGCTCCATTTCCCTCTCCAATTGATTGCATTCCAGAAATAAACTTAACTTTCGATACAACTTTCTTTGGACGAAATTTCGGAGTAATGGTCTTTAGAACCCCTGGAATCAATCTACTCTGGGAATTTGTTGAATCTGAAGCAGTCTATGGATACAAACATTGTCTCAGTGAACATAGTCACAAATTCAAATTCTTAAGTTTCACAATTGATGGGAAACTAGGAGTACGAAAGATGCTGGAAGCAAGCTTCCCAGAGGTACCAGTGCAGCTATGCAAATTCCATCAAGTTGCAATTGTTCGAAGATATACGACTCAAAGACCGAAAACAGAATGTGGAAAAGCTATTTTAAGATTGGCAAAATCGTTAAAGTCTTTTTCAGAAAGTGAATTCAGAGACCAGCTAAAACAAGTTGAGGATGAATTTAGGGAATTTTTGAACGAAAAAAACGAAAATGGAAGATGGAAACATGATAGATTAAGATCTGCAATTCGTTCATTAAAAGGGAATCTAGAGTATTTATTTACGCATGAGAGATATCCAGAATTAAATATTCCCACCACTACAAATTCGTGTGACGGCTCATTTGCTCACTGGAAGGACAAAGTCAGATTTCACCGTGGAATCAGCACTGAGATAAGGAAGCAAATGATTTCACAATTTCTTTCTTGATGACCTAGATCTACTTTTTTCCTATAAGCCGAGAAAGAGGATTTAGCTAGCCTCACATTGCCTCATCTAGCAGTGAGCGAGAGAATAACCTAGTTCAAGCTTCTAATTTACGATAGGTCAATTATTCAATCTTTGTATTACTTCTCCAATTTCAAGCACTGGAATTATTCACGCAATCTACTGAAGCCGACCACTTTTTGGTATTACTTGCCAACCTGTTCGCCAGAGCTCAATCCACATGAGTATTTAAACAGACATCTAAAATCAATAATATTCAAAGAAGAAAGACCGACCAGTTGTGAAAACCTGAGAAGCTTCACTGTGAGAAAGCTAAGAGCAATTCAGGTCAATAAAAGCTTAGTCAAAAATTGCTTTGACTCCAAGACAGTTTCCTGTGTCAGAGCTGCTTGACGACTACACTCTTCATTCTTGATTTGCCTGGTTAATATTGTTGGCTTGACTATGTTCGCTAACTGACCAAATAGC